>NZ_CP048411.1:1863333-2195000 GCF_019355055.1 Pseudomonas sp. MTM4 | reverse complement strand
ATGGGAGTGGGTTGCTCCAGAAGTAGCTAGTCTAACCTTCGGGAGGACGGTTACCACGGAGTGATTCATGACTGGGGTGAAGTCGTAACAAGGTAGCCGTAGGGGAACCTGCGGCTGGATCACCTCCTTAATCGAAGACTTCAGCTTCTTCATAAGTTCCCACACGAATTGCTTGATTCACTAGCGAAAAGCGATTGGGTTTCGACCCGAGAGAGACGATTGGGTCTGTAGCTCAGTTGGTTAGAGCGCACCCCTGATAAGGGTGAGGTCGGCAGTTCGAATCTGCCCAGACCCACCAATTGTCATGGGATGTGGCCGATCTGTAGATGGGGCCATAGCTCAGCTGGGAGAGCGCCTGCTTTGCACGCAGGAGGTCAGCGGTTCGATCCCGCTTGGCTCCACCATTACTCGATAATCGCTGAAAGCTCAGAAATGAGTGCTCCGAACGGACGTTCGAGAGTATTGATTTCTGGTCTTTGCGCCAGAACTGTTCTTTAAAAATTTGGGTATGTGATAGAAATAGACTGAGTGATCACTTTCACTGGTGATTATTCAGGCTAAGGTAAAATTTGCGAATTGCTCTTTATGAGCAAGAATGCGGATTTTCGGCGAATGTCGTCTTCACGTTATAGACAGTAACCAGATTGCTTGGGGTTATATGGTCAAGTGAAGAAGCGCATACGGTGGATGCCTTGGCAGTCAGAGGCGATGAAAGACGTGGTAGCCTGCGAAAAGCTTCGGGGGAGTCGGCAAACAGACTGTGATCCGGAGATGTCTGAATGGGGGAACCCAGCCATCATAAGATGGTTATCACACACTGAATACATAGGTGTGTGAGGCGAACCAGGGGAACTGAAACATCTAAGTACCCTGAGGAAAAGAAATCAACCGAGATTCCCTTAGTAGTGGCGAGCGAACGGGGACTAGCCCTTAAGTTGATTTGAGATTAGCGGAACGCTCTGGAAAGTGCGGCCATAGTGGGTGATAGCCCTGTACGCGAAAATCTCTTATCAATGAAATCGAGTAGGACGGAGCACGAGAAACTTTGTCTGAATATGGGGGGACCATCCTCCAAGGCTAAATACTACTGACTGACCGATAGTGAACCAGTACCGTGAGGGAAAGGCGAAAAGAACCCCGGAGAGGGGAGTGAAATAGAACCTGAAACCGTATGCGTACAAGCAGTGGGAGCCTACTTTGTTAGGTGACTGCGTACCTTTTGTATAATGGGTCAGCGACTTATTTTCAGTGGCGAGCTTAACCGAATAGGGGAGGCGTAGCGAAAGCGAGTCTTAATAGGGCGTCTAGTCGCTGGGAATAGACCCGAAACCGGGCGATCTATCCATGGGCAGGTTGAAGGTTGGGTAACACTAACTGGAGGACCGAACCGACTACCGTTGAAAAGTTAGCGGATGACCTGTGGATCGGAGTGAAAGGCTAATCAAGCTCGGAGATAGCTGGTTCTCCTCGAAAGCTATTTAGGTAGCGCCTCGTGTATCACTGCTGGGGGTAGAGCACTGTTTCGGCTAGGGGGTCATCCCGACTTACCAAACCGATGCAAACTCCGAATACCAGCAAGTGTCAGCACGGGAGACACACGGCGGGTGCTAACGTCCGTCGTGAAAAGGGAAACAACCCAGACCGTCAGCTAAGGTCCCAAAATCCTGGTTAAGTGGGAAACGATGTGGGAAGGCTTAGACAGCTAGGAGGTTGGCTTAGAAGCAGCCATCCTTTAAAGAAAGCGTAATAGCTCACTAGTCGAGTCGGCCTGCGCGGAAGATGTAACGGGGCTCAAACCAGGTACCGAAGCTACGGGTTCATCGTAAGATGAGCGGTAGAGGAGCGTTGTGTAAGCCTGTGAAGGTGAGTTGAGAAGCTTGCTGGAGGTATCACAAGTGCGAATGCTGACATGAGTAACGACAATGCGAGTGAAAAACTCGCACGCCGAAAGACCAAGGGTTCCTGCGCAACGTTAATCGACGCAGGGTGAGTCGGTCCCTAAGGCGAGGCTGAAGAGCGTAGTCGATGGGAAACGGGTTAATATTCCCGTACTTCTGGTTACTGCGATGGGGGGACGGAGAAGGCTAGGCCAGCTGGCGTTGGTTGTCCAAGTTTAAGGTGGTAGGCAGAGATCTTAGGTAAATCCGGGATCTTAATGCCGAGAACTGATGACGATCCTTCTTTTAGAAGGAGAAGTGGTTGATGCCATGCTTCCAGGAAAAGCCTCTAAGCTTCAGGTAATCAGGAACCGTACCCCAAACCGACACAGGTGGTTGGGTAGAGAATACCAAGGCGCTTGAGAGAACTCGGGTGAAGGAACTAGGCAAAATGGCACCGTAACTTCGGGAGAAGGTGCGCCGGTGAGGGTGAAGGGTTTACCCCGTAAGCTCATGCCGGTCGAAGATACCAGGCCGCTGCGACTGTTTATTAAAAACACAGCACTCTGCAAACACGAAAGTGGACGTATAGGGTGTGACGCCTGCCCGGTGCCGGAAGGTTAATTGATGGGGTTAGCGCAAGCGAAGCTCTTGATCGAAGCCCCGGTAAACGGCGGCCGTAACTATAACGGTCCTAAGGTAGCGAAATTCCTTGTCGGGTAAGTTCCGACCTGCACGAATGGCGTAACGATGGCGGCGCTGTCTCCACCCGAGACTCAGTGAAATTGAAATCGCTGTGAAGATGCAGTGTATCCGCGGCTAGACGGAAAGACCCCGTGAACCTTTACTATAGCTTTGCACTGGACTTTGAATTTGCTTGTGTAGGATAGGTGGGAGGCTTTGAAGCGTGGACGCCAGTTCGCGTGGAGCCATCCTTGAAATACCACCCTGGCAACTTTGAGGTTCTAACTCTGGTCCGTTATCCGGATCGAGGACAGTGTATGGTGGGTAGTTTGACTGGGGCGGTCTCCTCCTAAAGAGTAACGGAGGAGTACGAAGGTGCGCTCAGACCGGTCGGAAATCGGTCGTAGAGTATAAAGGCAAAAGCGCGCTTGACTGCGAGACAGACACGTCGAGCAGGTACGAAAGTAGGTCTTAGTGATCCGGTGGTTCTGTATGGAAGGGCCATCGCTCAACGGATAAAAGGTACTCCGGGGATAACAGGCTGATACCGCCCAAGAGTTCATATCGACGGCGGTGTTTGGCACCTCGATGTCGGCTCATCACATCCTGGGGCTGAAGCCGGTCCCAAGGGTATGGCTGTTCGCCATTTAAAGTGGTACGCGAGCTGGGTTTAGAACGTCGTGAGACAGTTCGGTCCCTATCTGCCGTGGACGTTTGAGATTTGAGAGGCTGCTCCTAGTACGAGAGGACCGGAGTGGACGAACCTCTGGTGTTCCGGTTGTCACGCCAGTGGCATTGCCGGGTAGCTATGTTCGGAAGAGATAACCGCTGAAAGCATCTAAGCGGGAAACTTGCCTCAAGATGAGATCTCACTGGAGCCTTGAGCTTCTGAAGGGCCGTCGAAGACTACGACGTTGATAGGTGGGGTGTGTAAGCGTTGTGAGGCGTTGAGCTAACCCATACTAATTGCCCGTGAGGCTTGACCATATAACACCCAAACAATTTGATGTTTGCGTGTCAGACGGTTGAAGTCGACAAACAAACCGAAAAGACGCATCGCTCGCAAAGCGAACCAAAACACAGCAACACCATCACATGCCCGATTCGCTGCAGCGGCTAAATCCCGAGGCAGCAACCGAATTGCTTGACGACCATAGAGCGTTGGAACCACCTGATCCCATCCCGAACTCAGCAGTGAAACGACGCATCGCCGATGGTAGTGTGGGGTCTCCCCATGTGAGAGTAGGTCATCGTCAAGCTTCTACACCAAACCCCCGGCCCTCGTAAGAAGGTCGGGGTTTGTCTTTGCGCCAGAGAAATTATTAAGCTGTAGAGACGGCTCTGTGCAAGGCCTGCGAAAACGTCACCAGCCATGCCGACGCCCTAGGTCCAACCCCAAGATCGAGTTTGAAAAGGTTCGCTTAGCAGGTACTGATCGTTCGGAATGCTTGAGAAATCGTTCCACTGTTGTTCAATCTGTTCACCGATAATGACGCGAGCAATCCTTCGAGAGAAATACAATTACTGCTAAATTGACGAACTCTGGCGGTCTCGGTGTGTTGGGGCTGCGGTTTTTGTTCAAGAGGTTCGCGTGGCCAAGAAAACCACATCATTCTCCAGTCTTGGCGGGCTGGTGTTTTCCACAGACGCAGGACGTCATTGCCCCGATTGCAATCAGCCGTTGAATGCCTGTATCTGCAAGCAGCAGGCGATTCCTGAAGGTGATGGTATCGCCCGCGTGCGTCGGGAGATCAAAGGGCGCGGCGGCAAGACCGTGACGACTGTTGCTGGCGTGCCCCTTGCGGAAGCGGAGCTCAAAGAGCTCGCCAGCGCGCTCAAGCGCCGTTGCGGTACTGGCGGCGCGCTCAAGGACGGGATCATCGAGATTCAGGGCGATCATGTTCAACTGCTGCTAGATGAGCTGATCAAGCTCGGATTCACGGCCAAAAAATCCGGCGGCTGAGTTCGATATCCGACTAATCAAATTTTGTGCTTATTACTTGGCGCACCGGCTGTCCAATCGGATAGCTTTCTGCCGTGCTCTACGCTCGGTAGGTAATCTCATATCAGGAGGCCTAGATGCCCGTACGACGCACACGTAAAGATGACGGCAGCCAATGGACCGCAGCGGATAGCCGTAGCGTTTACGGAATTCGTCACTGGGGTGCCGGTTACTTTTCGATCAGTGACGAGGGCCATGTCGAAGTACGTCCGCAGGGGCCAAGCGGAGAGCCCATCGAATTTACCGGCCTGATCGAGCTGTTACGTGACGCCGGTTTGACACTACCGCTGTTGGTGCGCTTCCCCGATATTCTGCAGGACCGTGTGCGTCGTTTAACTGGCGCCTTCGATGCCAACATCGAGCGCCTCGAATACCAGAGCAAGTACACCGCGCTGTATCCGATTAAGGTCAATCAGCAGGAGGCGGTAGTGGAGAACATTATCGCCACGCAGAACGTCGCTATCGGCCTGGAGGCCGGCTCCAAGCCTGAGCTGATGGCGGTGCTGGCACTGGCGCCTAAAGGTGGCACCATCGTCTGCAACGGCTACAAGGACCGTGAGTTCATTCGGCTGGCGCTGATGGGGCAGAAGCTGGGACACAACGTCTTCATCGTCATCGAGAAAATGTCCGAAGTAGGGCTGGTCATCGACGAAGCCGCCGAGCTGAAGCTCGTTCCGCAGGTTGGTTTGCGCGTGCGGTTGTCCTCGCTGGCCTCAAGCAAGTGGGCCGACACTGGCGGTGAAAAGTCCAAGTTCGGTTTGTCGGCGGCTCAGCTGTTGACTGTCATCGAGCGCTTCCGCGCCGCGGGCGTCGAGCAGGGAGTGCGGTTGCTGCATTTCCACATGGGCTCGCAGATCGCCAACCTAGCCGATTACCGCGAAGGTTTCCGGGAAGCCATTCGTTATTACGCCGAGCTGCGCGCGCTGGGCTTGCCGGTCGACCATATCGATGTCGGCGGCGGTTTGGGGGTCGATTACGACGGCACTCATTCGCGTAATGCCAGCTCGATCAACTACGACATCGACGAATACGCCGGCACCGTGGTCGGCATGCTCAAGGAGTTCTGCGACCGGCAGGAGCTGCCGCATCCGCATATCTTCTCCGAAAGTGGCCGGGCGATGACTGCGCACCACGCTGTGCTGGTGATGCAGGTGACCGACTTCGAGCGCCACAACGATGAGGCGCCGACCATCGAGAACTACGACGAATTGCCCGATATAGTCCAGTCGCTGGCCGATCTGCTCGGGCCGACCGATCCGGAGATGGTTACCGAAACCTATTGGCGCGCCACTCACTACATTAGCGAGGCCGCAGCTCAGTATGCGTCCGGCAAGCTGTCGCTGGCGCAGAAGGCATTAGCCGAGCAGAGCTACTTCGCTATCTGCCGTCGCCTGTACAACCAGCTGAAGGCGCGCCAGCGTTCCCATCGTGCCGTACTCGACGAGCTGAACGACAAGCTGGCGGACAAGTACATTTGCAATTTTTCGGTATTCCAGAGCCTGCCGGATACCTGGGCGATCGACCAGATTCTGCCGATCGTGCCGCTACAACGTCTGAGCGAGGAGCCGGTGCGCCGTGCCGTGCTGCAGGACCTGACCTGCGACTCGGACGGTAAAATCAAGCACTACGTCGACGAGCAGAGCATCGAGAACAGTATGCCGGTGCATGAGATCCAGGCGGGGGAGGAGTATTTCCTCGGCGTCTTCCTGGTCGGTGCCTACCAGGAAATTCTAGGCGACATGCACAACCTGTTCGGCGACACCGATTCGGTGAACGTCTACCAGCGCGAAGATGGCAGCTATTACCACGCCGGTATCGAGACCCACGACACCATCGAGGACATGCTGCGCTACGTGCACCTGTCGCCAGAGGAGCTGATGACTTACTACCGTGACAAGGTTTCCAGCGCCCGGCTCAGCGCCAAGGAGCGCACCCAGTACATCGACGCGCTGCGGCTGGGGCTGACGCGCTCGTCTTATCTCACGCCTTGAGCTGTGGGGGCCCGCTTTGGCTTAAAGCGGGCCGTAGACCTGCCGGCAGGCCCAAAGCATCGCGCCGAGAGCCAAAGCCAAAGCCAAAGCCAAAAGTGCATACCTCATCGATTTTAGAAGGCCCGCCCCTCGCTGCGAAGCTTTCGGCTTTGCTCTATACCTTACGAACAAACTCCGACTTTAGCTTCATCGCCCCGATGCCTTCGATCTTGCAATCGATATCATGATCGCCGTCGACCAGACGGATGTTCTTGACCTTGGTGCCGACCTTTACCACCAGCGATGAACCTTTGACCTTGAGGTCCTTGATGACGGTGATGGTATCGCCGTCCTGCAGGGGATTGCCCACCGAATCCTTGATCACCTTTTGGTCGTCGCCAGCGCTCTCCGCTGCGCTGGTCGACCACTCGTGCGCGCATTCTGGACAGACCAGCAACTGGCCGTCTTCATAGGTGTATTCGGAGCTGCATTGGGGGCAGGGTGGTAAAGCGCTCACGGCGAGTCCTCTACTGGCAAAGGGGAAAAGCCGCGAAGTGTATAAGGTTTTATTCCATCAGGCGCGGACGCAGCACTGATCGCCAGGGTGGGATTTTGAAAGCGTGCCGACTCCGCCATCTGAGAGCGGCGGAGTGGCCCTATGAGGCGAACTGAACTCAGTAGTCGTCCTTGATCGCACGGTAGCGCTCTTCCAGCTCGCGGCGGATTTGCCGGCGTTGCTGGGCCTGGGCGAAGCGGCGCTTTTGGTCCGGCGTTTGCGGCTGTAGAGGGGGAACGCTGGCCGGACGGCCATCCTCACCGACCGCGACCATGGTGAAGAAGCAGCTGTTGGTGTGGCGAACCGTCTTTTGCCGAATGTCTTCGGTGACGACCTTGATGCCGATTTCCATCGAAGTGGTACCGACGTAGTTGACCGAGGCGAGAAAAGTCACCAGCTCGCCGACATGTACAGGCTGGCGGAAATTGACCTGATCCACCGACAGGGTCACCACGTACTGCCCGGCGTAACGGCTGGCGCAGGCATAGGCGACTTCGTCGAGGTACTTCAGCAGCGTGCCGCCATGGACGTTGCCGGAGAAGTTGGCCTTGTCCGGGGTCATCAATACGGTCATGGTCAGTTCGGCATGTCCATCAAGCATGTGCGCGGCTCATCCTGGCGAAAAGGGGCGCTACTTTAGTCGAATACGAAGCGGCTGTGTGCATTGCTTGCTTTGTTGCCTCCAGTTTTTGTTCGAGGGGTCAATGTGGCAATAGCGCGCAGCATTGGATGCAGTTCCTGGTGGCTCTTTCGGTCGACTGGTGTTGTAGGCAATTTCAAAGTGCTCACGCTCCAGGCTCCTCCAGGCTCGTAGTGTGATGCTTTATTGATTTGCGCCAGTATCGCGTCTGTATTTCTCCTTATAGTCCCGGCTATTCAAGTTTCTGTTCACCGTGCCGGACTTTTCGCATGCGCTTTATCGCCGTTCTGATGCTCAGCTGCTTCGCTTCATTCGCTCACTCCAACGAGACGGCGATGGAGCGCTTCAACTACCTGATGGCCGATGCCGAGCGACGCGAGCAGGCTTATGCAGCCGGTCAGGAGCGCGCGCTGTTCTGCGGCTACTGCCACGGTGAGGACGGCAATAGCAAGCGGCCGCACATTCCCAATCTCGCCTCGCAGAACCCGGTTTACCTGTTCCAGTCGTTCGAGAAATTCGCCGAGGGTGAGCGCACCGATTACGTGATGTCGAAGCTGGCGAAGAATCTGACGCTCGAGGACCGGGTCAATATCGCCGTCTATTTCAGCCAGCAGAAGGTCGTACCTGCTGCGACTGCAGGCGATGCGGCGCTGGTTCAGCAGGGTGCGACACTTTTCCAGCGCACCTGTACCGGCTGCCATGGCGAACATGCCGAAGGTCGAGAGACCATGCCGCGCCTGGCCGGCCAGTCCGCCGAGTACATCCGCACCGCGCTGACGCGTTTTCGTAACCACGAGCCAAGCCGTGCGGGTTCGGTGATGATCGGCATCGCCGACAAACTGTCTGAGGCGGAAATAGAGTCCCTGGCTGCCTATCTGACGCAGCTGCAGCTGAGCGAAAGGCAAGAGCAGCAAGCCAGCGCGCAGCTATTGGGTATGGACGTGCATTGATCTTGTTTTACGTTGCGTTGCGAGCCTGAACCGCCTGCGTTTGCGAAACAACCAGAATTTTCCTATCGCGCCGCTTCGCTTATTCAATTTCGGCTGCACGGCGCACCGCTCTAGTCTCCTCGCCGCGTCCCAGACGCAATCCAAAATGAGAAGAGGACGACTAGATGAATCGTTACCTGCCAGGCGCCTTGCCTGCCCGCACGCTAGTGGGCGCGCTTTGCGCGAGCCTGCTGTCACTATCCGCCTATGCTGCTCCACTGACCCGCGACAACGGTGCGCCGGTTGGCAACAACCAGAACTCCCAGACCGCTGGCCCGAACGGTCCAGTGCTGCTGCAGGACGTGCAACTGCTGCAGAAATTGCAGCGCTTCGACCGCGAGCGCGTGCCGGAGCGTGTGGTCCATGCCCGCGGCACCGGCGCCCACGGTGAATTCACCTCCACCGCCGACATTTCCGACCTGACCATCGCCAAGGTCTTCGACAAAGGCGCCACCACGCCGGTATTTGTGCGCTTCTCCGCAGTGACCAACAACAGTCACTCGCCGGAAACCCTGCGCGACCCACGCGGCTTCGCCACCAAGTTCTACACCGCTGATGGCAACTGGGATCTGGTCGGCAACAACTTCCCGACCTTCTTCATCCGCGACGCCATCAAGTTCCCGGACATGGTCCACGCGTTCAAGACCGACCCGCGCACCAACCTGGACGACGACAGCCGTCGGATGGATTTCCTGTCCTACCACCCCGAATCCATCCAGACCCTGACCCGCCTGTACTCCAACTACGGTACGCCGGCCGGCTACCGCTTCATGGACGGCAGCAGCGTGCATTCCTACAAGCTGATCAACGACGAAGGCCAGGTGCACTATGTCAAGTTCGCCTGGAAATCGCAGCAGGGCATCAAGAACCTTGATCCCAAGCAGGTGCAGGAAACCCAGGGCCGTGACTACAGCCACATGACTCGCGACCTGATCACGGCCATCGACAACGGCGACTATCCGAAGTGGGACCTGTACCTGCAGGTGGTCAAGTCGGAAGAGCTGGCCAAGTTCGAGTTCGATCCGCTGGATGCCACCAAGATCTGGCCCGAGGCGCTGGTGCCCTCGAAGAAGATCGGCACCATGGTGCTGAACAAGAACCCGGACAACGTCTTCCAAGAGACCGAGCAGGTCGCCATGGCACCGTCCAACCTGGTTCCTGGCATCGAGCCCTCCGAGGACCGACTGCTGCAAGGCCGTCTGTTCGCCTATGCCGATACCCAGATGTACCGCATCGGTGCCAACCACATGAGCCTGCCGATCAACCAGCCCAAAGCGCCGGTCAACAACGGCAACCAGGATGGCCAGCTCAACGGCGGCAACACCACCACCAGCGTGAACTACCAGCCGAGCCGTCGTCTGAGCCGTGAAGAAGAGTCGCGTGGCCTGTACAGCCAGCTGGAACTCTCGGGTACCACTCAGCAGGCGCCGATCTACCGCACGCAAGACTTCAAGCAGACCGGTGAACTGTTCCGTTCCTTCACCCGCAAGGAGCAGAAAGACCTGATCGCTACCCTCGGTGGAGAACTGGCCAAGACCGACGAGGAAGCGCGCCATCACCTGCTGTCGTACTTCTACAAGGCTGATGCCGAGTACGGCGAAGGCCTGACCAAGGTGGCCAAGGGCGACCTGCAGAAGGTCAAGGCGCTGGCCGCCGAGCTGGAAGACTGATGCACCCGGCCGGCCCACGCAGCCGGCCATTCCCCGGCCCATGGCGTCTGCCGCGGGCTTCTCGTATGAAGAGAAACGCAATGAAAAACCTGATTCTGCTGGCTGCCCTCTGGCTGGGTAGTGGATATGCACTGGCGCAGGGCGAGCCCATCGCGGCGGATGCCGAACAGGTACACGCCCAGTTGCGCGATTATTTCTTCGATGCCGCGAGGCACGGCGATAGCCCGATCCTCGACGAATTCATCCAGGCGGGGTTTGACCTGAACACCGCCGACGAAAAGGGTTACACGGCCTTGATCCTCGCCGCTTATAACGGCCATGCGGACACCGTAGAGCAGCTGCTTGCGGCCGGTGCGGATGCCTGCGCCGAGGACAAACGCGGCAACACCGCCCTGATGGGCGCGATCTTCAAGGGCGAGCTGCGCATCGCCAAGCGCCTGCTGGCCACCGAGTGCAATCCGGACCAGCGCAACGCCGCCGGCCAGACGCCGGCCATGTACGCCGCGCTGTTCCAGCGCGAGACGCTGCTCGACGCCTTGCGCGAACGCGGTGCCGACCTCGGAGCCTCCGACCCGCTGGGTAACTCGGTCGAGAGCCTGGCCCGTGGCGAGATTCGCACGCGCTAGCTAATAGTTAGAGGTTTATTGGCACGCTACAAATTTGTAGACCGAACAAGTTCGACCTTACCTCCAATACGAAAGGGATGGGTCCGTCGAGCGCGCAGCGAAACGGGACACTAGCGATGCACCGGAACCATGCAGGCCGTGTACGGCGGTTCAATCGTATTCAGAGGCGACATGCTCGCCCAGCAGGCGTCGCTGCCGTGATGTCGCGACGGCCAGCACCTCGGGGTTGAACGCGAAATGCAGGTAGGGCGAGAACTTTTGCGCCACCATTCGCCGGCCGTAGTGCACCTGCAGCAGGTAGCGGCTGCGGTCGGTGGTGCGGTTGCGGCTGCCGGCGTGCCAGAGATCGCTGCGAAAGAACAGCACGTCGCCGGCTTCGCACAGTACCGGCTCTGCGTTGCGTCCGCGCCAGTCGGTTTCTCCTGGATGCGGCTTGCGTCCGGCGCGATGGCTGCCAGGGACGACCAGCGTTGGGCAGAGGTCGGCGTCGATGTCGTCCAGGTACAGGTGTGCAGTGCAGACTTGCATCGGCAGCTCGAAGGCCGGGTCGGCCAGCAGGTTTTCCGGCAGTTTCATCGCCAGGTAATCGGCGTGCAGCTCGCCGCCGACGAAGCCTGGATGGCTGCGCCAGGCGGTCTGGCCGATCACATGGCAGTCCGCGCCGAGGCAGGCTTCGGCCAGCTCGATGACGTCCGGTAGATCTAGATAATCCAGCCAGAACGGATCGCGGTTGAACACACATTTGTAATGGTCGTCCACCAATCCCTGGTAATCCCAGTGGATCGGCTCCAGGCGGTCGATGGCGGCACGCACGTCTTCGATCTGCTGCGGTTGCAAAATGCCGCGCAGCAGCACGAAGCCTTGCGCGTTCATGGCACACAGATGTTCGGCGGCGGGACGGATTCGCGGCATGGCGACGGATTCGGTGCTGTTTGGGCTATCGACAGTTTGCTGAAAGCTTGGGTTCGTATGCTGCCTCCTGTTCGCGATGACCTGTCGTCGCGGCAGGTGTGCTGCCACAAGCGGCGCGCTGGCTACATCCTTTCTTGTGCGAACTTCGGGGCGTGGCCACAAGCGGCGTTCGCGGGTTCGCTTTAGCACAAATCATTCTGGTTACATCGCGACACCGCTCTGGCTTGGGTCTTTCCGGCATTTGAGCGAAAATCGCCGCGCTTTTTCCCCGTCGCACATCGATGCGCTTGGCATGCTCACGAGGCCTGGATGACTACCGCACGTTTCACCCCCATACAGATCCTGTTCCATTGGTTCAGCGCCTTGCTGGTGCTAGCAATCATTGCGTTGCCTTACGGCGCGGATTATTTCGCATCGCTACTCGGCGGCAAGGGCAACGTATTTACTCTGCACAAGTCGCTGGGAGTGCTGGTGCTGGCGTTAACACTGCTGCGCTTGTTCTATCGCGGCCGCAAGGTTCCCCCGCAACAGCTCGAACCCCAGCAGTTTTCGGCGCAACAGTTCGCGGCCAAGGCCGGGCACGGCCTGCTTTATCTATTGCTGTTAATGATGCCGATTTCCGGCCTGTTGTTCGGCAGCAAGCCGATCAACCTGTTCTGGTTGATAGAGATCGGACCGCTACCGTTCTCATCGGACATTCGTAGCGTTGCGAAGGACGTTCATCTCCTCGGCCAATACGTACTCTTCGCCATGATCCTCGGCCATGCCGCCGTTGCCCTCTGGCATCACTACGTACGGCGCGATGATGTGCTCAAGGGCATGTTGCCGTTGGTGCGTTGACCGGTCGGGATCGGCACGCCGCCGATCCCGCTTCTTTATAGCCGCTTAGCCGGCCCCGCCCACGATCCGCAGCCCGCTCTGCCCGTTGCCCTGACGCTGTACTTGGATTTGCACAGGAATGCGTTCGTGCATTTCCGCGACGTGGGAAATCACCGCGACCTTGCGACCCTGGGCCTGCAATGAATCCAGCGCGTCCATGGCGATCTGCAGCGACTCGGGGTCGAGACTACCGAAGCCTTCGTCGATGAATAGCGACTCGATTCGGAGTTTGCTCGACGCCATCGAAGCCAGGCCCAGTGCCAACGCCAAGGAGACTAGGAAGGTCTCCCCGCCCGAGAGCGAATGCACCGAGCGCAGCTCGTCGCCCATCTCGATATCCATCACCAGCAGCCCCAGCGGACTACCGCCGCGCTTTAAGCGATAACGCCGGGCCAGTTGGCGCAGCTGGACGTTGGCGTGCTGCACCAGCAGGTCGAGGTTGTAGCCTTGCGCGATCTTGCGGAAGGCGCCACCGTCGCTCGAACCGATCAGCGCGGCGATGCGGCCCCAGCGCTGGTGCTCGGCCTTGGCCGCCTCTATCTGCCCAAGCAGCGCCAGGCTCTGGTTGCGCCGCCGGTCGTCATCGAGCAGCGCGGCGCGGGTTTCAGCGCAGTGGCGTTCGGCCTGGTCGCAGCTGGCCTGCTGCTCAGCGAAATGCTGCTCCAGGGTATCGACATCCAGCATCTCGGCGTGCTGCTGTTGATGCGCGGCGATTCGCTGCCCGCAACCTTCCAGACGCTCGCGGCAACGTGCGAGCTGTTCGCTATTGTCGCGCAGGCGCTGGCGCGCTTCTTCGAGCAGGGCGTCATCCATGTGCAGCAGTTGGGCGAGAGTCGCGTCGTCCAGCTCGGGATGGGCGCTGCGCCAAGTGGCGAGTTCTTCGTCCAGTTCATGGCGTTCGGCCAGCAATTCGTCGCGGCGCTGGCGGCAGTTCTGCTGCTCGCCAGCCAGGCGGGTGAGTTCGAGTCGAGCCTCGTTCAGTTGCCGGTCGACCTCGGCCTGCTGCTGGCGAGCGTTCTGGATCGCCTGTTCCAGCTGCTGCTGCCAGACCTGAGCGCTGGGTTGCAGGCCCAAGCTTTGGCGCAGGCTCCGGCTGCAGGCCTGTTCCCGTGTCTGTAGATCGGCCAGGCGTTCGGCGCAAGCCTGGTGCCGTTCGCGGCGATGGTGCTGTTGCAGCTGTTCGTGCTCCAGCGCGGTCTGGCATTGCTGCCGTACTTCGGTCAGCTCCGTTTGCTGCTCAAGCTGCTGTCGACGGGCCTCGACCTGGCCGTCGAGCTGCATGAAGGTATCGGCGGGCGCCTCGCGCCAGCGCTCGAGCTGCGCGGCAGGGAACAGGTTGGCGAACTCAGCCAGCTCCTCGTTGAGCCTTGCGTCGTCACGGGCGATAGCGTCGCACTGCTGGTCGCGCGTCTGGTTCGCCTGCGCGCAGATTTCCTGCGTGCGCTGCCAGTCCTGTCGCAGGGCTTCGCTGCGTTGCTGCAGTGCGAGCAGTTCGCGCTGACGGGCGATGGCGGCGGCAGTATCCGTTTTGAGCGTGGCCAGCCGGGTGTCGAGCCAGGGCTGGCGATCCGTTTCCGCCTGGGTCAGCAGGTCGGCGTGGGCGGATAGGGCGGCCAGTTGCGGCTGGAGCTGGGCCAGTTCCTCTGTGATTTCCGTAAGGCGCTGCGCGTTCCGTTTGATCTCGCCAGTCAATGCAACGTGCTGGTCGCGCAACGTCTGTAGCCGTTCATCCTGGGCCTGCAGTTGCCGTTGGGCCTGCTCGGCTTCGCGCTCGTCCTGCTGATCCAGAGCGGCGAGCAGAGCCTGACCGTCGTGCCAGGGATGCTCGAGGCTGCCGCAGACGTTACACGGCTCGCCTGGTACCAGCGCGGCGCGCAGGGCCTCAACATTGGCGCTGCGGGCCAAGCGCTGGCGTTCCAGCAGAGCCTGCACCAACTGCAGTGCCTTTTGCGCGTCGTCGCGCTCAACGCGGGCGACCTTGCCGGCCTGGGTCAGCGTCTCGAGTTCGCCTTGCTGGCGGCTCTGTTCGCTTTGCAGGCTGCGCTGCTGAGCGACGAGCTGCTGCTGGCGCGACCAGAGACGCTGCAGGGTTTCGAACTCGCGCTCGGCTGCGCGCCAGCCCTCAAGCTGCGTCGTAAGCTGAGCCAGTTGCTCGCTGGTCTCACCGCCGATCTGCGCCTGCAACGCATCGAGTGCCTGGCGCGTGGTCGCCTGGGCTGCTTCGGCGGTGCGGGCGGCGGCTTCCAGCGCCGGCAGTTCCGCGCGGCCCTGGCGCAAACGGGCGGCGATCTGCACGGCCTGTTGCAGGCGCGGGCGGTAGCCGTTCCAGGCCGCGCACAGTGGTTGCAGCTCGACGCTGCGGGCGAGCTGTTCACCGAGGGCGTCGAGCTGCTGGGCGGCGTGTTTCTGCTGCTGGTGCAGCTGGGTGAGTTTCAGTTCCCCAGCCTGGGTGGCGGCTTCAGTCTGCTCGGCTTGCTCGCGAGCTTCACGCAGATCATTACCGAAGTGGCTGAGCCGTTCTTCTTCACGCCGCGCCTGGGCGAGCGCCGGTTCAGCGGACTTGAGTCCCTGTTCGGCCGCTTCAAGTGTCTCGGTCGCCGCACGGCAGGTCTGCTCCAGCTCAGCGAGGCGGCGCTGTACTTCAGCGTGTTCGCGGTCGTGGCGGGCGAGGGTCTCGTCGGTCTTTGCCAGCAACGACGGGAGTTCGCTCGCGCGGATGAAACGGTGGCGCTGCGGCGCCAGCTGCTCGAACAAGGCGAGGATGCGCCGAGCGTCGGCGAGGCGCTCCTGCTCGTCTTCGGCCTCCTGCAACTGTGCGCGCGCGACGCTGTGTTCTTTTTCCAGGCGTCGCAGCTCAGTCAGCCACTGACGTTGCTGTTCCAGTGCCTTGAGCTGCTGCTGCAGGCTTTTCAGTTCCATCGTCTGCTGGCTGTGCTGGTCCTGCAGCGCCTGGCGTGCCTCGGGCTCCAGCGGCTGCACGCCGCCGGCTTGCTGTTGCAGCTGGGCCAGCGCTTCGCGGGCGCGCTTGGCCGCTTCGAAGGCGGCCTGGCCGAGGCGACTGTAGAGGCCGGTGTCGGTGAGCTTTTCCAGCAGGGTGCCGCGCTCGTTGTCGTCGGCCTTGAGGAAGGCCGCGAATTCGCTCTGTGCCAGCAGTACGGCGCGGGTGAATTGCGCCAGGTTCAAACCCAGGCGGGCTTCGAGCAGTTCACGGAATTCGCGCTTCTTGCCGCTGGCCAGCAACTGTCCGCTGTCCAGATCTGTAAGGCTTTGGCTGCTGGCCTGCAGGCGGCCGTCGACTTTCTCGCGTGCGCGCTTGACCTCCCAGCGCGCACGGTAGCGGTGGCCGTCGACACCGATGAAATCCACCTCGGCATGGCCACTGCCGCAACCGCGACGCAGCAGGTTGCGTTCGTCGCCACCGCCGATTTCGGCGTCGACATCAGGCACCTTGTTCAGCGGCGAGACGCTGTCCAAGCGTGGCGTGCTGCCGAACAGCGCCAGGCACAGCGCGTCGAGGATGGTGCTCTTGCCGGCACCGGTTGGCCCGGTGATGGCGAACAGGCCGGCGTTGGCCAGCGGCTCGGCGGTGAAGTCGATGACCTGCTCGCCCGCTAGCGATGCCAGGTTCTTCAAGCGGATGGCGAGAATTTTCATCTGCCGTCTCCTTCGCCGAACTCCACGGTCTGTAGCAGGCTGGCAAAGTCGTCCAGCGCTTGTTCGTCCGGCGGGTTGCCGAACTGTTCTTCCCAGGCGCGAGTGAAGAGTTCCTGCGGGGTGATCTGGTCTAGGCCGAGCAGTACTTCAGCATCCGCATCGCCGCGCCGGCCGGCGTATTCGCTGGCGATGCGAACCAGCCGCGCGGCCTTGCCGGCGAGCGCTGCTTCGATGCGGGCGCGCAGATCGGGCAGCGGCTCATCCAGCTGCACTCGGACTTCCAGCCAGGGCAGGTTTTCGCTGAACAGGCCGACCTGAGGCAGTGCCTCCAGCGCGGTGATCACTTCGGCCAGCGGCGCGCGTCCGATGCGGATCATCTGCACCGCGCGCGGGACCGGTAGGCTTTCGACGTTTTCAAGGCGATCGCCCTCGAATTCAGCCAGCAGCACCTGATGCGGATAATTCACCTCGGCGAAGGACAGCGGCAGCGGCGAGCCGCTGTAACGGATGCGCGCCTGGCCGGCGACCTGCTGCGGCTTGTGCAGATGGCCGAGCGCGACATAGGCGATGGCTTCTGGGAACAGGCTGGCCGGCAGCGCCTCGGCATTGCCGATGACGATGCTGCGCTCGGATTCCTCCGACACCGCGCCGCCCGCCATGTGCGCGTGGCTCATGGCGATCAGCGCCTGGCCGGGCTGGCGCGCGGCTTCGGCGGCGACGATCAGGTGTTGGTGGACATGGCGGATGCCGAGCATGTAGTCATCGCCAGTATTGAAACCGGTGACTTCCGCTGGGCGCAGGAAGGGCAGGGTGAGGCACCAGGCGGCGACCTGGCCGTTGGCATCGTGTAACGGCACGCGCAGTCGTTCGTGATCGAGCTGGCCTTCTGCGACCCAACTGATTCGGCCGACGGCGTGGGCGTTCAAGCGCCTCATCAGCGGCGCCGGCAGTTCGATGCGGCCGCCGGAGTCGTGGTTGCCGGCGATCATCACGATGTCCAGTTGCGGCAGCCGTTCGTGGGCGCGGACGATGAAGTCGTACAGGCGTTCCTGCGCCTTGAGCGGCGGGTTGACGGTGTCGAAGACGTCGCCTGCGATGAGCAGGGCGTCGGCTTGGTGGGCGACGAGCTGGTCGAGCAGCCAGACGAGGAATTGGGCGTGTTCGTAGTCGCGGTCCTGGCCGTGGAGGGTCTGGCCGAGGTGCCAGTCGGAGGTGTGGATCAGGCGCATACGGAGGATCTTTTTTGGTTGGGACGGGTGGATGCGACTGCTCGTTGCGGCCGGCGCGCTCGGTTTGCGAGGTTCTTTTTTAGGGGTGAGTTTGCTTGCGAAGCGGGGCGAGTTAGGGATTGCGAGCTGACGCCTAGCGTTGTCGGTGGTCGAAGCAGTGGTTTCGCCCTGCTGGGCGAGTCCCTTTTGGCAGTCGCCGGATGGCCGGCCCCGCCCAAAGGAACCAAAAGGTCTTGCCCCTGCATTCGGCCCCGGCTGCGCCGGGGTTCCCTCGCTCCGGTGACGCTCCAGGGGCCCGCCGCGAAGGGCCATCCCTGGCCCATCGCGGCTCTCGCGGCATCCATGCCGCTCAACCCCTTCCGCGACACCTTCGCTCGGCCTACTGAAAGGGGCGGTTCGGTGTTGTCTGACAGATCGTATGAAAGGAACGAGTGAACAGAGTTGTTTGCGCCCCGTCCATCTGCACCTGCCATGGCGCTGCGGCGACTACTAAGGGTTTTAAGGCGGCTACTTAACCATTTTTGCATCAAAACAGTTTGCCGCTTTGCCTGCGGACAACCTATCAGGCGGCACAAAACGCCCCTTTCAGAAGGCCGAATGGAGTCCTCGTGTAGGGGAGCGAGCGGCATGGATGCCGCGAGAGGCGTAAAGGGCCATGGATGGCCCTTGTACGCCGGCCCCCGGAACGGGGATGGAATGAGGGAAGTCGAGCGCAGCGAGACCCGGATGCAAGGGCAAGCGTTTTTGCTTACTTTTTTGGCGTTTGAAAAAAGTGAGGCGCCCAGCAGGGCGAAACCTGAGGTCCGGGGCGCCTCAAGCGCGGCGCCATATACAAATGCCCGCGCCGCTACCATCCATTCGCGAGCAAGCTCGCTCCTACCCAAAGCGAGGGGGCAGTGACTTGGCCAATCCGCACGCTCTCCATCCGTAGCTGATCTGCCAATCCGCAACGGGCGAACAAGTTCGCCCCTACGGAGCGCGGTGCTGTGTGGCGGGCTCATCAATTCAACCACCTATTCAAAGCTGCAGATTCGGCACCTGAATCCGCTGCGCCGCCGCATTGGCCGAATAGCACTTGCAGCACATGTGCATCAGCAACCGTGCGTCTGGATGCCTAGCTCGACGTGCGCGAACCTACCTATATTCAAGTCGCACTTCAATCTAAGCGAGCATGGTCGGTGTCATCGTCAGCCGTGCAAGGATACTGATGCAGCGGGGCCGAGCCTGACGGCTGTGTAGGTTACAGTTTCTTGTCGACAGACGGTCATCCGATGAGCGGTCGGAATCTCCTCTCGCATTGCTGGGTCTTTGTGTCAGACCCAGCGCTTGAGGCATCCATGAAAACCCTGTCCCGTCACCTTGCCGATCATTTCCCTCCCGACTACAAAACCCGTGTAGAACCGCAGGACGATGGCTATCTGGTCGTCCGCATCGGCTATCCCATCAACGGCACCGAAGCCATTCGAATGGTCTCGGGTCGGCAGGTACAAAACGGTCTATTGGTCGAAACCATTCTGGAAGACATGCGCAACGAGCTGGCCCGCGCGCAGTGACTCCCCGCTTCATCCGCTGTTCTTAGACTCCCGGTTAACCTCGCCCACGCTGCTGCGTCGGCAGGTGGATGCACGCACGCAACCCGCCCAGATCGCTCTGCTCCAACGATAGCCGGCCGTTCCAGGCCGTCAGAATATCCCGCACGATACCAAGCCCCAGACCATGCCCCTCGGCACGCTCATCCAGGCGAGTGCCGCGCTCCAGCACCGCTTCGCGGCGGTCGGCAGGGATTCCCGGTCCGTCGTCCTCTACCTGAATGAGATAGCCATCCGGCGTCTGATCGATGCTCAGCAGCACTTCCGAGCGAGCAAATTTGCAGGCGTTGTCCAAGAGATTGCCGAGCAGTTCGAGCATGTCCTCGCGGTCCCAGGGAAGGCGGCAATCCGGATGTGTTTGCCAATGCAGATTGAGATCACGGCGGTGGATCATCTTCAGCGTTTCGAATAGCGGCGCGAGTTCTTCGCGGCAATCGAAGTAGGCGCCGGGTAACACCTCGCCGGCCAGACGGGCGCGGCCCAGCTCGCGGGAGACGCGCTGCTGGATCTGCGCCAATTGTTCCGTCAGGTCCTGTTGCAGTCGCGGATGGGCTGCCAGCTCCTCGCGCTGGGTGAGGCTGCCGAGCACCGCCAGCGGTGTCTTCAACGCGTGGCCCAGATTGCCCAGGGCGTGCCGGGAGCGCTTGAGGGTGTCGTCGGTGTGTGCCAGCAGGTGATTGATCTGCTCCACCAGCGGCTGCAGTTCGATTGGCGCCTGGATATCAAGTTGCTGGCGCTGGCCCTGCTGCAGCTGTGCGATCTGCTGGCGCGCCCGTTCCAGCGGACGCATGGCGAGCTTCACGGCGTAGCGTTGCAACAGCAAGAACGCCAGCAGCGCCACGACGATCAGCCCCAGCCCGCCAAGCCGAACCTGAGCGAAGCTTTTGAGGATCGGCGTGTAGTCGCGCGCGACGCTGATGACGATGCGTTGGCCGTCGCGGCGATATTCGGCGCGATAGGCCAGCAGCCGCTGTTCCTGCGGGCCATCCACCAGGTCGCTGGCCAAGCCGTTGCGCGTTGGCCAGGCCGGTTCGGCGTCCCACAGCGAGCGCGATCGCCAGCTGCGCTCGGGCAGTTCGATGCGGAAATAGTGACCGGAAAACGCCCGCTGATAACGTGGGTTCAGCCGACTCGAGTCCAGCTTGAAGCCCTCGGTGCCCTGGACTACCGCGATCAGCAGGCCTTCGGTTTCTTCGCGCAGATCGGTCGCCAGGTTGCGCCGCAAACCCGCCTCGAACAGCCACAGACTGCTTTGCACCAGCAGCAGGCCGACCAGCAGCAGGGCGCAAACCAGCCCGAGGCTGAGGCTGCGCTGAATCGACTTCAAGGCGCGCCGCCGAAGCGATAGCCCTGTCCGCGACGGGTTTCGATCAGCTCGCGGCCGAGCTTGCCGCGCAGGCGGTTGACGTGCACCTCGATGACATTGGAGTCGCGCTCGGTTTCACCGTCGTACAAATGCTCGGCCAGTTGGGTTTTGGACAACAGCTGACCGGGGTGCAGCATGAAATAGCGCAACAGGCGAAACTCGCCGGCGGTCAGGTCGATGTCCTTGCCGTTCTTGCTGCAGCGCTGGCGTGCTTCGTCCAACGCCAGCCCACCCACCTGCAACAGCGGCTGGTTGGCCACACCGTGGGCGCGGCGCAACAGCGCCTGGATGCGCAGCAGCAATTCTTCGGGGTGGAAGGGCTTGGTCAGATAATCGTCGGCGCCGGCTTTCAGCCCCTCGATGCGTTCGGCCCAGGAATCGCGGGCGGTGAGGATCAGCACTGGCGTCGCCAAGCCGCGCGCGCGCCAGGCACGCAAAACTTCGAGCCCCGGCTTGCCGGGCAGACCGAGGTCCAGAACGATCAGGTCATAGGGTTCGCTGCTACCTTGGTAATCGGCGTCACGACCATCGGCCAGCCAGTCGGTGGCATAGCCCTGGCGGGTGAGGCTGGCGATCAGTTCGTCTGCCAGTGGCACACTGTCTTCAACCAGTAGCAGGCGCATCAGTCCTCTTCATCCTTGATCAGACGGCCATCGCGCGCGTCGATTTCCAACTCGCGAGCGATGCCGTTGGTGGTCAGCAATTCGATTTCATAAACATAGATGCCGTCATCTTCCTCCAGCTCGGCTTCCAACAGCCGGGCTCCCGGATAGCGCTCCATGGCGCGCTGCAAGAGCGCTTCGAGCGGCATGATCAGCCCCTCGCGGCGTAGCCGCAGGGCTTCGTCCTGATCGAGGTCGCGACTCGCCGCCGGGGTGGCGGCGAGCAGCAGAGCCAAGGGAGTCGCTAGGAAGAGGGTGGCACGCATTAGTCGTCCTGATGGTCCTTGAGCACTTCGCCGGTCTTGGCGTCGAGTTCCATGTCCCATTGCACACCTTTGTCGTCGCGCAATTCAAGCTGATAGATGTGGCGGCCGTATTCCTCTTCCAGCTCGGTTTCTTCGATGGTAGAGCCGGGGTGCTTGGCCAGCGCGGCTTCGTTGAGCTTCTCGAACGACTGGATGGTGCCGGCGTCGCGCAGTTTGAGCGCTTCGTCCGGGCCGAGGTCGCGGGCCATGGCCAGGTTGGCGCCGAGGGCGAGGGTGGCGGCAGTGATCAGCGTAGTCAGTGTTTTCATGTTTCGTTTTCCTGTGTGGGTTTTGACGATTCACAGGTTACGAGCCGCGGCTTACGCCAAGCTGAACGAGCGCGCCCGGCGAAAACACATTCGCTAGCAGCAATAGATGCGGGCCGATTGTCCAATGCGCGTACGTCCACCTGTTTCGGGAGGTCTGTCATGAAGCCGCTTCATTGCGTCACGCTAAGCCTGGCGCTGCTCGTCCAGCCGGCGCTGGCGGAGGATTTGCTCAAACCCGCAACGCCGGCGCAATCGCCGGATATTGACGCCGGACCCGCCACCGAAATGGTCTCAGAACCGGTCATGCGCGCCACCGGCACGATCGAGGCCATGGATCGCGAGCGAGGCGTGGTGACCATCGCCCATGGTCCGGTCCCGGCGCTGAAGTGGCCGGCTTCGACTATGGGTTTTCAAGTCAGGCCGGAACAGCTCGAGGGTCTGGCTGTGGGCGATGCGGTCCGGATCGGCTTTCAAAGCGAGGGCGACGAGGCAGCTATCGTCTCCATCGACAAGCGCTGACACAGTCTCGTCGCCCATGGCAGACGGGCTGTAAGGAACCCTTTGCTGACTGCGGACCTCGTATTCAACAGGGGCCGCGTTACCAGCTGTGTGAAAGCGCAGTAGCTTTCACACAGCTTTGGTTGCGGCTCGCATCGATGAATCATCACGAGGATCACGCTCATGTATCACAAGAAACTGACCGCAGCTCTTGCCATCGCCATTCTCGGAGGCGCCAGCGGGGTCGCGCTGGCGGACAAGCCGGGCGCTGACTGGATCACGCTCGAACAGGCCGTGGAAAAAGCCAAGGCTGCCGGCTACACCATGCTCCATTCGATCGATGCCGATAACAATTCCTGGGAAGGCGAAGGCACCAAGGCCGACGGCAAAACCTGGGAATTCAAGATGGATGGCAAGACTGGGGAAATGACCCACGACAGGGAAGATTGATCGCAGCGGCCCGCTGCGCCCGGCGGCGGGCCGATTGACCAAGGGAACGGCGAGCGGTACAGCTCCTTCTGATCAGTATCCATTTGCCGTGCCGCATTGCTCAGCGCCATGCGGCGTCCAGCATAGGTTCACTCCTTATCCTTGTCCTGCCCCGGCATCACCTTGCTCAGCACCTGCTTGACCGACTGTTTGATGATGCCGCGCTGGTTCGGGTCGCCATGCAGCAGCGTGGTGACGAATTTCTTCGCCTGCTCCAGCTTGATGTGCGGAGGTAACGGCGGCACGTCGGGGTCGGTCTTGAATTCGATCAGCACCGGCCTGTCAGCAGCGAAGGCTTCATCCCAGGCGGCGGCGACCTGGTCCTCACGGTCGACGTAGATCCCCTTCAGGCCGATCGATTCGGCGAAGCGGTAGTACGGCACGTTGGGGATGTTCTGCGAGGCTTCGAATTTCGGATCGCCTTCCATTGCCCGCTGTTCCCAAGTCACCTGATTGAGATCTTCGTTGTTGAACACGCAGCAGATCCATTGCGGGTTCTGCCATTCCTTCCAGTATTTGGCGACGGTGATCAGTTCGGCCATGTTGTTCATCTGCATCGCGCCATCGCCCACCATGGCCACTACCGAACGGTCCGGATGGCAGAACTTGGCCGCAATGGCGTAGGGCACCGCCGCGCCCATTGAGGCCAGCCCGCCGGACAGCGAACCCATCATGCCGCGCCGCAGCTTGACGTCACGCGCGTACCAGTTAGCGCAGGAGCCCGAGTCGCTGGTGACGATAGCCGCGTCTGGTAGGCGCGGCGATAGCTCGAAGGCGACGCGCTGCGGGTTGATCGGGTCGGCCGCGACCATGGCGCGTTTTTTCAGGGTTTCGTCCCAGTCGGCGCGCCATTTCTCGATCTCGTCTCGCCATGTGCGCTCGGCCTTTTGTTGAAGCAGCGGCAACAGCGCACGCAAGGTTTCGGCCGAGTCGCCATGCAGGTTCACTTCCATTGGATAGCGAATGCTCAGCATGTCGGCCTTGAGGTCGATCTGCACTCCGCGCGCTTGGCCTTCCTCGGGCAGGAACTCGGAATAGGGGAAGCCCGAACCGATCATCAGCAAGGTGTCGCATTCGGTCATCAGCTTGTAGCTCGGCTCGGTGCCGAGCAGGCCGATGGAGCCGGTGACCCAGGGCAGATCGTCCGGTATCGCCGCCTTGCCCAGCAGCGCCTTGGCAACGCCGGCACCGAGCTTTTCCGCTACCGCAATGACTTCATCGGTGGCATTCAGCGCACCGGCACCAACCAGGATCGCTACTTTCTCGCCGGCGTTGAGCACTTCAGCGGCATGTATGAGATCAACCTCGTAGGGCACCACCTTGGGCCGCGTATAGCCGCTGCCGGAATGCACTGCGCCGTGAGCCCGTGGCGGCTCGCTGTACTCCATCTCTTGCAGGTCGTTGGGCAGGATGATCGCAGTGACCGTGCGCTGACCTACCGCTGTGCGAATCGCCCGGTCGACCAGATGTCTGACCTGAGCCGGTGCGCTGGCCTGCTGCACGAATGCGCCGGCGACGTCCTTGAACATCGACGCCAGATCGACTTCTTGCTGATAGTGCGCGCCCATGGCCGTGCGCGCCTGTTGCCCGGCGATCGCCAACACCGGCATGTGGTCCATGCGCGCATCGTAGAGCCCTGTCAGCAGATGCGTCGCGCCCGGACCAGAGGTGGCGATGCAAACCCCGAGACCGCCATTGAACTTTGCGTCAGCCGAGGCCATGAATGCGGCCATCTCTTCGTGCCGCGCCTGGAGGAAACGGATCTTCCCGTTGGCACGGTTGAGCGCGCCGAATACGCCGTTGATGCCATCGCCGGGATAACCATAGATGCGACGAACGCCCCATTGGTAGAGACGTTCGATCAGATAGTCGCCAACTGTCATTGCCATGGGTATCTCGCCTGATTTGACTGGAAACGGCCGGGCAGCCGGGACGGGGCCTCGGCGCTGGGTGTTCTTGTCTGGACAGGGCGACCCCGCCAGGGTTCGCCGGCTTCAGCGTTGCAGGGCGGGCCGGCCACCATGCCTCAGCTTGTCATGCATCGCCGTAGGGTGGGCTTCAGCCCACCGGTGTTGCTTCGGCGTCGCTCTCTGTGAGATTGAAGCGGAGCACCGTCCGGCCCGGTCCACGATGCTTCCACTGGCTCACTGAGGGTCTACCTGATGGCAACAGCCGGCAGAGGCGGTGGCATCACCTGGTCGGGCTCGTCCGGTGATATCGACGGTGTCGCCGCTGCCGTAGCGATCATGATGGCGAACCCAATCGGTCAGATTGTGTTGCGGCCCGTTCTCGCTGCGGCCATTGGGTGTCATGTCGAGTAGCACATAGCTACCCAGCAACTCCTCCGCACCGCGCCCGTAAGCCGAAAAGGTATGGAAGATGCGCCCATCCTCGTCGCGATAGAACACACTGAAACCCGACAGCTCCTCACAGACGAACGGCTCCCATCTGTAGTTGTAAAAGACCTTGCCGTCGACGATGTCCTCGGGATCGAACGAGACGTGGAAGTCGCGATTGAAATCGCTGCCGGCAGACGATACCCAACGGATCGGCCAGCCCATCCGTTGGCGGAACGCGTCGAGCGTGGCAAAAGGCGCCCGCGACACAGCGACGACGCTGACATCGTGGTTGGCCAGGTGCACCAGCGTGCCCTGCAGGTGATCCATCTCGAACGAGCAACCCACACAGCCTTCCTGCCAGTCGGGGCCGAACATGAAGTGCTTGATGATCAGTTGGCTGCGACCCTCGAATAGTTCGTCCAAACCTACCGGGCCGCTTGCGTCCTGAAACGCGTAGTGCTTGTCCACCAGCGCCCAGGGCAATTCGCGACGGGCGGCGGCGAGCGCCTCGCGTTGATGAGTGACCTGCTTTTCCTTGAGCAGATGCGCGGTATGGGCGGCCAGCCACTGCTGGCGGGAAACGATCGGATGGTTGTGCATCGTGGGCCTCCGGTTGCGGGACGAGTGAACTGGCCATCGATGATTTCGATGCGCTCTCGAATGGTCGACTGGTAGCGATACAAATCGACAGCTGTGGCTAATCAAGTTGGTCGGACATCGATGTCGGAGCGCTCGCGGCGGTCGGGTATCATCGTTGGCCTTTTCCGCTCGTACGCACCGTCATGTCCGCTATTGCCCTTAAAGCCCGCAGCACCCTTCATCTGCCCCAAGGTGATTGGGCCACCGTGCTCGACTGCTTGTGCGCGCATTTCCCGGCGATCGATCGTGACATCTGGTCAGATCGCTTCGCCAGAGGGCGTGTGCTGGGCGCGGATGGACAACCATTGGCGGTGACGCATCCCTATCGAGCCGGGCTAAAGATTCATTACTTTCGCGAAGTGCCGAATGAAAAGCCGATCCCCTTCGAGGAGCAGGTGCTGCATCTTGACGAGCACTTGCTGGTGGCCGACAAACCGCACTTCCTGCCGGTGATGCCGGCCGGCGAATATGTCAACGAAACGCTGCTGGCGCGCCTGAGCAAGCGCGTGGGTAATCCCGATCTGGTGCCTATCCACCGCATCGACCGGCTGACCGCCGGGCTGGTGCTGTTCTCCACCAATCCGGAAAGCCGTGGCCGCTACCAGGCGTTGTTTCGCGAGCGGAAGATAGACAAGCGTTACGAAGCGATCTGCCCGGCGCTGCCCGATCTGAATTTCCCGCGTCAGGAGCGGCTGCACATGGTCGATGGCGAGCCGTTCTTCTTGATGAAAAAGGGCGCCGGAGAGCCCAACAGCGAGACGCGTATCGAGGTGCTCGAGCGGCGTGGCGAACTCTGGCGCTACGCGTTGTATCCGGTCACCGGACGCAAGCATCAGCTGCGCCTGCAAATGGCGACGCTGGGCGCCGGTATTTGCAACGATCCCTTCTATCCTGAGCTGATCGAGCGTGGGCGCCGAGATCAAGACGACTATTCCAAGCCGCTCAAACTGCTGGCGCGCGGGTTGGAATTTCGCGATCCGCTGACTGGCGAGCCGCGCCGGTTCGAAAGCCGTCTGCAGCTGGATTGGTGACGCCGCTGGACCCCGTGCGCCTTTATATAGAGCGAGCTTGCTCGCGAAGCCCCGATGACCGGCCGCACCTTCGCGACTGATCCAAGTCGATATCCATAACGCCCCTGCCGAAGCGATATCGCCATGCCCGAAGGTCCATCGATCGTCATTCTTCGCGAACAGGCCGACGTGTTCACCGGCCAGGTCATCGAACGTGCCGAGGGCAATTCCAAGCTCGATAAGGTGCGGCTGGTCGGCCAAACGGTGCGATCGTTTCGCAGCTGGGGCAAGCACTTTCTGATCGAGCTGGACGACGTTTCTCTGCGCATCCATTTGCTGTTGTTCGGCAGTTATCGAATCAACGAGCGCAAGGAATCCGCGCCGCGCCTGAGTCTGGGGTTCGCCAACGGCGAGCTGAATTTCTACGGATGCTCGGTGCAGCCCATCGAAGGCCTGTTGGACGACGCCTACGACTGGAGTGCAGATGTCATGAGCGACGCCTGGGATGGACGCGCGGCCCTGAAGAAGTTGCGTGGGCGGCCCCAACTACTGGCTTGCGATGCGCTGTTGGATCAAACGCTGTTCTCGGGCTCGGGCAACATCATCAAAAACGAAGTGCTTTTTCGCACCCGCATTCATCCGCTGTCGCTGATCGGCGATCTGCCGGCGGCGAAGCTGCGAGAACTGGCGCGAGAGGTTCGGACTTACAGCTTCGAATTTCTCCAGTGGAAGCGCGAGGGCACGCTCAAAGCGCACTGGCTAGCACATACGAAAACGACCTGTCCGCGCTGCAAAATCCCTTTCGTCAAAGCCAAGGAGCTGGGGCGAAGCAAGCGCCGCGCCTTCTATTGTGAGCGTTGTCAGAAGCGCTACGGGACCGACGCTGGCACTCAGCAAGCCGAGCAGCCGATTGTCGAAATCGACTGACGCCCGCGTAACTGCCCGGCGAATCGCTAAGATGGCCCGCTACGAACTGGCTGGAGTTTTCCGATGCTCGACCTAGCGGCGGCGTTCATTGCGCTGACGACCTTCTTTACTTACGTCAATTACCGCTTCATCAAGCTGCCGCCAACCATCGGGGTGATGCTGACAGCGCTAGTCCTGTCGCTTATCGCGCTGGGTTTCTCGGCGTTGGGCTATCCGGTGCTTGAAACCGAAATGCAGCAGATCGTCAAGCAGATCGATTTCTCCGCCGTACTGATGACCTGGTTTCTGCCGGCACTGCTGTTCGCCGGCGCCTTGCACGTCAACCTCGACGACCTGCGCAGCTACAAATGGCCCATTGGCATCCTGGCCACCGGTGGCGTGCTGTTTTCCACCCTGGTGGTGGGTTGGCTCGCGTTCAATATTTTCGGGCTGTTCGGCTGGCACATCGAGTTCATCTATTGCCTGCTGTTCGGTGCGCTTATCTCCCCGACCGATCCGATCGCGGCGATGGGCATCCTCAAGACTAGCGGCGCGCCGAAACCGCTACAGACCACCATAGTTGGCGAATCGCTGTTCAATGACGGCACCGCGGTGGTGCTGTTCAGCATTCTGCTGGGCGTGTTGAGCCTTGGCCAGGAACCGAGCCTTGCCGACTTCGGCCTGCTCTTCGCCAAGGAGGCGGTCGGCGGCATCGTGCTGGGGGTCGTGCTGGGCTTCGGTGTGTTCTATCTGCTGAGCAAGGTCGATGAGCATCAGCCATCCGTGATGCTGACCCTGGCGCTGGTGTTCGGCGGCTCGGCGCTGGCGACTCATCTGCACGTTTCGGCGCCTATCGTCATGGCGGTGGCCGGCCTGATCATTGGTAATCAGGGCCGCAAGAAGGCGATGAGCGACAGCACGCGGCGTTACGTTGATGGTTTCTGGGAACTGATCGACGAAATCCTCAATGCGTTGCTGTTCGCGCTTATCGGTCTCGAACTGCTGATCCTGCCGTTTGGCTGGCTGCACGCGGTGGCGGCGATGCTGCTGGGCGGCGCGGTGCTGCTATCGCGCGTGCTTACCGTGGCACCGATGATCGTCACGCTGCGTAAAATTTACGGCATCACGGATCGGCAGATCACCCGCGGCACCATCCGCATCCTGTCCTGGGGCGGCCTGCGTGGTGGCGTCTCGGTGGCGCTCGCGCTGTCGTTGCCGCTGGGAGAGGAACGGGATCTGTTGCTGAGCCTCACCTATATCGTCGTACTGGTCTCGATTCTTTTGCAGGGCCTGACGGTCGGGCCGCTGGTGCGTTCGCTGCATGGCTCGCAGCCAGCTGCGACGGACCCGCACGGAGCGGCTCATTGATGAACCTGCCTGGAGCCATTCATATGCGTGCCGCCTTGCTGTCGTTGATGCTGCTGCCCTCGTTTGCCAGCGCCGAACCTCTACTCGATCTGCGTGTGGGCGATGCACGGCTTCAGGCCGAATACGCCCGTTCAGCAGCCGAGCGCGAACGCGGTCTGATGGAGCGCACCGAGCTGGCGGCAAACCGCGGCATGCTGTTTCGCTTCGACGACTTTCGCCGTCACTGCCTGTGGATGAAGAACACGCCGCTGCCGCTGACGGCTGCCTTTATGGATGAGCAGGGGCGCATCGTCGATGTGATCGATCTGGAGCCGTTGAGCACAGCGATCCGCTGCTCGCGCGAGCCGGCGCGTTATGCGCTTGAGGTCAATCAGGGTTGGTTTAGTCAGCACCGGGCTGGTATCGGCGATCAGGTGAATGGCATCCCGAAATAGGCGGCGAACGGCCAGTCGACGCCGCGCCGCGGGCTAGACGGCGTGCTTCGGCAGGCGAGTTCCGAAGCCCGTCTCGCCTGTTTAGACAAGTCATCAAACCGTCATAGACCGTTCACCGAAGCGACATTAGCCGGCCCTAAGGTCATGCCTCATCAGACGGCGGCCAACAAGGGGCTGCCGTCGTTCTCGATGAGGGAGACGGTCCATGAGTGCAGTTATCCGTGTCGACAGTCTGAACAAGACTTTCGCAGGCAAGCGTGCCCTGCATGATCTGGCGCTGTCCGTGCAGCCGGGCGAGATGGTGGCGCTGATCGGCGCGTCCGGTTCCGGCAAGTCCACACTGCTGCGGCACATCGCCGGCCTGGCCTGCTGTGATCGCAGTGGTGGCAACATCCAGGTGCTCGGTCGTGAAGTGCAGTCGGCGGGACGCCTGAACGCCGACGTGAGGCGGTTGCGCGCGGACATCGGCTACATCTTCCAACAGTTCAACTTGGTCAGCCGCCTCAGCGTGCTGGACAACGTGCTGCTGGGCTTTCTTGGCCGCATGCCGCGCTGGCGCGGCTCTCTGGGCATGTTCACCGCCGAGCAGAAGCAGCAGGCGCTGGCGGCGCTGGAGCGTGTGGGGCTAGCACATCGTGCCGAGCAGCGCGCTTCCACACTCTCTGGCGGTCAGCAGCAGCGGGTCGCCATCGCCCGGGCGCTGACTCAGCAGGCCGAGGTGATCCTGGCGGACGAGCCGATCGCCTCGCTCGACCCTGAATCCGCTCGCAAGGTCATGGACATCCTGGCTGACATCAACCGACGCGACGGCAAAACCGTGGTGGTGACCTTGCATCAAGTTGATTACGCGCTGCGTTACTGCCGCCGAGCGGTGGCACTCAAGGATGGCCGCATCCATTACGACGGCGCTTGTGCCGACCTCGATGGCCGCTTTCTCAACGATCTCTACGGCGCTGATCTAGACGCCAATCTTCTGTTTTCCGATCAGGCCCGCTCGCCTGCCGCAGCGGCGCCTGCACAGCTCCGCACGCTGAGCCTGGCCAAGGCCTGAGCACCACTTCCCTTGATCCCACGTCATGCCAACCAAAGCGTCTATCTCTGACAGGAGCTTTTCCATGTTCAATCGTATTGGCCGCGTCCTTGCCGCCTCTGCCTTGCTGACCGGCTCGCTGCTGGGCGGCGCCCACGCGGATGATGGCAAGGAACTGAACTTCGGCATCATTTCCACCGAGTCGTCGCAGAATCTGCGAGCTGTCTGGGACCCGTTCCTCGCCGCCATGAGCGAGCGCACCGGGATGAAGATCAACGCGTTCTTCGCACCGGATTACGCCGGCATCATCCAGGGCATGCGCTTCGATAAGGTCGATCTGGCCTGGTACGGCAACAAGTCCGCAATGGAAGCCGTGGACCGCGCCGGCGGCGAGATCTTCGCTCAAACCGTCGCCTCCAATGGCGCTCAGGGCTATTACAGCCTGCTGGTAGCGCACAAGGGCAGCCCCATCGACTCCGTCGACGACATGCTCAAGGACGCCGCCAACCTGACCTTCGCCAACGGCGATCCGAACTCCACCTCGGGCTATCTGGTGCCGGGCTATTACGTCTTTGCCAAGAACAAGGTGGACGCCAACAAGATCTTCAAGCGCTCGCTCAACGGCAGCCACGAAGTGAACGCCCTGTCGGTGGCCAACAAGCAGGTCGACGTTGGCACCTTCAACAACGAAGGCATGGAGCGCCTGGAATTGACCGCGCCGGAGAAGGCCGCTCAGCTCAAGGTCATCTGGACCTCGCCGTTGATCCCTGCCGATCCCATGGTCTGGCGCAAGAATCTGCCGGAAGCGACCAAGGCCGGCATCCGCGAATTCTTCATGACCTACGGTGACAAGCCCGGCGAGAAGGACGTGTTGGCTGACCTGCAGTGGGGCAAGTTCCGCGCCTCCGATGACGATCAGCTGCTACCGATTCGCCAGTTGGAGCTGTTCAAGCAGCGCAGCGAAGTTGCCAACAACAGCAAGCTCGACGAAAGCGACAAGCAGGCTCAACTAAAGGAGCTGGACGCCCAGCTTGCGGCGCTTGAGCAGCGCATGGCTGAGATCGAGCAGAAAACCGCAGCCGCCACGGCGGGCTGATCCGCTGGCCGCCGCGTGAACGGCGGCCGACTTCTGTTTGCCGGAGCAACCATGACTTCTCTTACCGCACATACCGCCGTTGCTGCACCGCAGAAACGCTCGTGGTTCAAGCTGATTGGCTGGGGGCTGTTCCTGGCAGTGCTGGGCTGGTCCTGGCAAGGCGCCGAAATGAATCCGCTGGCGCTGATCCGCGACGGCGGCAATATGGCGACCTTCGCCGCTGACTTCTTTCCGCCGGACTTCAGCAACTGGGAGCTGTACCTGACGGAGATGATCGTCACCGTGCAGATCGCCCTCTGGGGCACGGTGCTGGCGATCCTCTGCGCGATCCCGCTGGGCATTCTCTGCGCCGAGAACATCGTGCCCTGGTGGGTCTATCAGCCGGTCCGGCGCGTGATGGACGCCTGCCGTTCGATCAATGAAATGGTCTTCGCCATGCTCTTCGTCGTCGCGGTTGGTCTCGGGCCGTTCGCTGGTGTGCTGGCGCTGTTCGTCGGCACCACCGGCGTGCTCGCCAAGCTCTTTGCCGAAGCGGTGGAGGCCATCGAGCCGGGCCCGGTAGAGGGTGTGCGGGCCACTGGCGCCAGCGCCCTGCAGGAAGTCATCTTCGGCGTCATTCCGCAGGTGCTGCCGCTGTGGATTTCCTACGCGCTGTATCGCTTCGAATCCAACGTGCGCTCGGCAACAGTGGTGGGGATGGTCGGTGCCGGCGGCATCGGGGTGATCCTCTGGGAAGCCATTCGCGGCTTCCAGTTCGGCCAGACCTGCGCCTTGCTGATCGTCATCGTGGCGGTGGTGAGCGTGATCGACATCGTTTCCCAGCGCTTGCGCAAATTGTTCATCTGACCGGAGAGGGACGCCGCGCGCGTCTTTTTTTAGCCATGCACATGTCTAGACAACCGCAGCCGCGATACCTGCAACTGGCCGCCCAGCTGCGCGATGAATTGCGTCATCTGCAGCCGGGCGACCAGCTGCCCGGCGAGGTTCAGCTGGCGACACGTTTCGCGGTGAATCGACACACGCTGCGCCGCGCCATCGACGAACTGGTCAGCGAGGGCCGGGTGCTGCGCCAGCAGGGCAGAAGCACACGGGTACTGGAGCGGCCGTTGATCTACCCGCTGGCGGCGGGCAGCGCTTACAGCGAGTCGTTGTCGGCGCAGGGGCTCGGCGTCCAGGCTCGCCTGCTGCAGCGCCAACTGCGTCCGGCCACCGTCGAAGAAACCGAACACCTCAAGTTGGACGAAGGCGCGTCGCTGCTGGAGCTGCACACCCTGCGTCTGCTCGACGAGCAGCCGGTGAGTCTGATTCGCCACCGTTTCTGTGCCAGCCGCCAGTCGCTACTGGCCGAATACAACGGCGGCTCGCTGCGCCATTACTTGGCCGAGCGCGAACTGCCGCTGAGCCGCGCCTTTAGCTTGATTGGCGCACGGCTGCCCACGCCCAATGAGGCCGACCAATTGCTGATGCCGCGCCATGCGCCGCTGCTGACCGTACTCACCCTTTCCCATGACCTGGCCGGGCGGCCGGTGGAGCTGTCGTTATCGACCAGCCGAGCCGACCGCTTCCAGTACCAGGTCGCTACCTGATGGAGACGCGCATGACCCCAGAAATAGCCACTCGCCAGCGCTGGATGGGCGTGCTTGCCCGTGCCGGTGATGAGCTGACGCGCTACGAGGCTGCACTCAAGGACATCGAGTACCAAATGGTGCGGGCGCCGGAGATCGGCATGACCCTGGTCCGCGGTCGCATGGGCGGCACTGGCGCCGCGTTCAACCTGGGCGAGATGAGTGTGACCCGCTGCGTCGTGCGTCTGGGCGACGGCCGCACCGGTTACAGCTACGTGGCCGGGCGCGACAAGCGTCACGCCGAACTGGCCGCGCTGGCCGACGCGCATTTGCAGGGGCGCGATCAGGCGCGCTGGCAGCAGCAACTGATCGCACCGCTGGCGGCTGCACAGGCAACCCGCCGCGCCGCGCAGGACGCCGAGACGGCCAGCAGCAAAGTGGAATTCTTCACCCTGGTGAGAGGAGAGGACTGATGAGCGCAAACCTGTTGCACGCGGCACTCGATGATCAGGTGCTGGACAGCCAGCGTATTTTCCGCGCCGCGCTCAAGGCCCTCGCCGAGCCCGGCCTGGCGCAGCCGCTGATTGCTGTTCCGGCCCTCGATCCGCTGGCGTCGGCGACTTACGCCTTGTGCCTGAGCCTGCTCGATGGCGAGACGCGGTTGTGGCTGGCGCCCGCCTTCGATACGCCGACGGTGCGCACCAACCTGGCATTTCATTGTGGGTGCCCGATCGTTGCTGAGCGCGAAACGGCCGAGTTCGCATTGCTCGACGCGCAGGCGCTGGATGACCTGTCCGGTTTCTGCACGGGTAGCGAACGTTTCCCCGACCAGTCCTGCACGCTGCTGGTCCAGCTCGATGGCCTCGACAGTGGCTCGACGTTGAGCTGGAGCGGCCCCGGCATTCTCGGCCAGCGCGAGGTGAGCCTGCCGGTGCCGGCCGCGTTCTGGCAGCAGCGCGCCGCCCGCAATGATTTCCCCCGCGGGCTGGACCTGTTCTTCGCCGCCGACCAGACCGTGCTCGGCTTGCCCCGCAGCACCCGCATCGCGCCATCGATAGAGGAGGTCGCCTGATGTATGTAGCCGTCAAAGGTGGCGAACAGGCCATCGACAATGCTCACCGCCTGCTGGCGAAAAAGCGCCGCGGCGACACCGCCTTGCCCGAATTGAGCGTCAACCAGATTCGCCAGCAACTGCCCTTGGCGGTGGCGCGGGTCATGGCCGAAGGCTCGCTGTTCGATGAGGAACTGGCTGCGCTGGCGATCAAACAGGCGGCTGGCGATCTGCTCGAAGCGATCTTCCTGCTGCGCGCCTATCGCACCACGCTGCCGCGCTTTGGCAACAGCGTGCCGCTGGAAACCGCTGAGATGCGCCCGAACCGCCGCATCTCGGCGACCTTCAAGGATCTGCCGGGTGGCCAGCTGCTCGGCCCGACCTTCGACTACAGCCATCGTCTGCTCGACTTCAGCCTACTGGCCGAAGGCGAACATCCCGGCCCGGAGAGCGACCCGCAAGCGACGCTGGCAGCCTGCCCGCGAGTGCTCGACCTGCTCGCCAAGGAAGGCTTGATGAAACCCGAGCGCGGCGGCGATCAGGCCGTGCCGGATATCACCCGCGAGCCTCTGGAATTCCCCAGCGATCGCGCCCAACGGCTGCAAGCGCTGGCCCGAGGCGATGAGGGCTTTCTGCTGGCGCTGGGCTATTCGACTCAGCGCGGCTATGGCCGTAATCATCCCTTCGCCGGTGAAATCCGTATCGGTCAGGTTGAGGTCTGGATGGAGCCGCCGGAGCTGGGCTTCGCCGTACCGCTGGGGGACATCGAAGTGACCGAGTGCGAGATGGTCAACCAGTTCGTCGGCGGGCAGGGCGTCAACCCGCAGTTCACCCGCGGCTACGGGCTGGCCTTCGGTTACGCCGAACGCAAGGCGATGGGCATGGCCCTGGTCGACCGCGCGCTGCGTGGCGCCGAGTACGGCGAGACGGTGCAGGGCCCGGCGCAGCAGGAAGAGTTCGTCCTGATGCACTGCGACAACGTCGAGGCCGGTGGCTTCGTTTCGCACCTCAAGCTGCCCCATTACGTCGACTTCCAGTCCGAACTGGAGCTGATTCGCAAGCTGCGCCGTGCACCGGTCGAGGAGACCGTTACGGCCCAGCCCGAAGCCAACGCCGAGGAGCGCCGCGCATGAACATGACTGTCACTGAACGTCAGCCCGGCGCGACGGAACAGGGCTACAACTTCGCCTATCTCGACGAACAGACCAAACGCATGATCCGCCGTGGCCTGCTCAAGGCCGTGGCGATTCCGGGTTACCAAGTGCCCTTCGGTGGTCGCGAAATGCCGCTGCCCTACGGCTGGGGTACCGGCGGCATGCAGCTGACTGCCGCCATCCTCGGCGCCGAGGACGTGCTCAAGGTGATCGACCAAGGCGCCGACGACACCACGAACGCGGTGTCGATCCGCCGCTTCTTTGCACGCACGGCGGGCGTCGCCACCACCACCCGCACGCCGGAAGCAACGCTGATTCAGACCCGCCACCGAATCCCGGAAACGCCGCTGCGCAACGACCAGATCATGGTCTTCCAGGTGCCAATCCCGGAGCCGCTGCGCTTCATCGAACCCTCGGAAAGCGAGACGCGGACCATGCACGCCCTGGAGGACTACGGGGTCATGCACGTCAAGCTCTACGAGGACATCGCCACCTTCGGCCATATCGCCACCAGCTACGCCTATCCGGTGACGGTGGACGGTCGCTACGTGATGGATCCCTCGCCGATTCCCAAATTCGACAATCCGAAACTGGACATGAGCCCGGCGCTGATGCTGTTCGGTGCCGGCCGCGAGAAGCGCCTTTATGCGCTGCCGCCGTACACCGACGTGCGCAGCCTGGATTTCGAGGATCACCCCTTCGCGATCCAGGCGTGGGATCACTGTTGCGCTTTCTGCGGCAGCGACAGCTCCTACCTCGACGAGCTCATCGTCGACGACGCCGGCACCAAGCGCTTCGTCTGCTCCGATACCGACTACTGCACGCAACGCCGCGACGCCCAGGAGGCCGCCGAATGAACGCCGCGCTCGATCTGCAACAACCTGCCAGCCGCCTCGACCAGCCATTGCTGTCGGTACGCGGGCTGACTCGCCTGTATGGGCCGGACACCGGCTGCCAGGGCGTCGACTTCGATCTCTATCCCGGTGAGGTACTGGGGATCGTCGGTGAGTCCGGCTCCGGCAAATCCACGCTGCTCAGCCTGCTGTCCGGGCGCTGCCCGCCAGACCGGGGTTCGGTGAGCTACCGCGGCCGGGATGGCGCTTGGCTCGACCTCTACGCCGCCAGCGAGGCGGAGCGTCGCAGCCTGTTGCGCACCGAATGGGGCTTCGTCGAGCAGAATCCGCGCGATGGCCTGCGCATGGGCGTTTCGGCCGGCGCCAACATTGGCGAGCGTCTGATGGCCCAGGGGCAGCGCCACTACGGTCAGTTGCGCCAGGCCGGGCTGGACTGGCTGAGCCAGGTGGAGATCGACCCGGCGCGCATCGATGACCTGCCGCGCACCTTCTCAGGCGGCATGCAGCAGCGCCTGCAGATCGCCCGCAACCTGGTTTCCGGACCGCGTCTGGTGTTCATGGACGAACCCACCGGCGGTCTCGATGTTTCGGTGCAGGCGCGTCTGCTCGACCTGTTGCGCGGGCTGGTGCATGAGCTGGACCTGGCGGTGGTGATCGTCACCCACGACCTCGCCGTGGCGCGGCTGCTGGCCGATCGGTTGATGGTCATGCGCCGTTCACGGGTGGTGGAAACCGGCCTCACTGACCAGATTCTCGACGACCCGCAGCACCCTTATTCGCAGCTGCTGGTGTCTTCGGTGTTGCAGCCATGAGTGGGGTTGATCGGCTATCGCAGACCATCTCGCCGCTATCTATTCAGTCCATTCTCGGTGATCGCTCATGAACAACCCGATTGAGGTCAGGGACCTGCGCAAGTCCTTCACCCTTCACCAGCAGCACGGCGTAACGCTCGACGTGTTGCATGAGGTGAGCTTTACCGTGGCCCCTGGAGAGTGCCTGGTGCTCCACGGACGCTCCGGTGCCGGCAAATCCACCCTGTTGCGCTGCCTGTACGGCAACTACTTGGCCACCGGCAGCATCCGCCTGCGCCATCGCAGCGAACCACTGGAGCTGGTCGGTGCCGAGCCCCGACAGATGCTGTCGGTACGCCGAGAAAGCCTCGGCTATGTCAGCCAGTTTCTGCGGGTGATTCCACGGGTGCCTTGCCTTGAAGTGGTGATGGCACCGGCGCTGGCGCGAGGCTGGAGCCGGCAGGAAGCTCAGGCCCGAGCGGAAAGCCTGCTGACCCGGCTGAACATCCCCAAGCGGCTCTGGCAATTGGCACCCGGCACCTTTTCCGGTGGTGAGCAGCAGCGTGTGAACCTGGCGCGCGGCTTCATGGTGCAGTGGCCGGTGCTGTTGCTGGACGAACCAACCGCCTCGCTCGACGAGGTCAACTGCCGGGTGGTGCTGGAGTTGATCGCCGAAGCCAAGGCCGCCGGGGCCGCGCTGATCGGCATCTTCCATGACCGTGCCATACGCGAGGCGGTCGCCGACCGCTACCTGGACATGACTGCCGAGGAGCATCGCCATGCCTGCTGAACTGATACTGAGCAACGCGCGGATCGTCATGGCCGACCGGGTGATCGACGGCACGCTGGTGATCCGTGACGGCCTGATCGCGGATGTGAGCGAGGGCCGCAGCCAGCTGCCACAGGCTCAGGACCTGAACGGTGACTACCTGATGCCAGGGCTGGTCGAGCTGCACACCGACAATCTGGAAAAGCACATGACGCCGCGTCCCGGGGTCGACTGGCCTTCGGCCTCGGCGGTGCTGACCCACGATGCGCAGATTGTTGCCGCCGGGATCACCAGCGTGTTCGATGCGTTGTCCATCGGCGACATCAACCCGCGCGGCAAGCGCATGCAGCAGTTGCCGGCGATGCTCGATGCTATCGCCGAGGCGGAGGCCGCCGGCGACACCCGCGCCGACCATCGTCTGCACCTGCGCTGCGAGGTATGCCATCCGGATGCATTGCCGGTGTTTCGCGATCTGGTGGAGCACCCGCTGGTGCAATTGGTGTCGGTCATGGACCACTCGCCCGGCCAGCGCCAGTTCGCCCAGACGGAGAAGTACCGCGAGTACTACATGGGCAAGTACCACCTCAACGAGGCGGAGATGGATGCGTTCAGCGACCAGCAAACCGCCAACTCCAGGCAGTACAGCGATCAGCAGCGCCGCGCCATCGTCGAGATATGTCAGGCCCGCGGTTTGGCCCTGGCCAGCCACGATGACGCGACGCTGGCCCACGTAACGGAGTCGGCCGGCTTCGGCATGGCCATTGCTGAATTCCCCACCACCTTCGAAGCGGCCGAGGCCAGCCATGTGCATGGGCTCAAGGTGCTGATGGGCGCGCCGAACATCGTTCGTGGCGGCTCGCATTCGGGCAATATTGCCGCGGCTGATCTGGCGCGGCGCGGCGTGCTGGATATCCTTTCCAGCGATTACTATCCGGCCAGCCTGCTGCAAGCTGCGTTTATGCTCTCGGCGCTGGGCAACGACTATGACTTGCCGAAGGCCATCGCCGCGGTCAGCCTGGCGCCGGCTCAGGCAGCGGGCCTGGACGACCGTGGCGAAATCCGCGTCGGTCTGCGTGCGGATCTGCTGCAGGCGAGCGACAGGCATGGCCAGCCGGTGGTCCGACAGGTATGGCGGCAAGGCAGAAGGGTCTTTTAATGAAGGGACGGATGACGGGACGACTGATCTATCTGATGGGGCCTTCCGGCTCAGGCAAGGACAGCCTGTTACAAGCGGCCAGCGAGCCGCTGCAGGCGCGTGGGTGCCGGATCGCCCGGCGCGTCATCACCCGATCCGCCGAGGCGGTGGGGGAGGATGCCCTGGCGGTGAGCGAGGCGGAGTTCGAGCAGTTGCGAGCGACCGGCGCCTTCGCCCTGCACTGGCGGGCCAATGGCTTGCACTACGGCATTTCCCGGGAGATCGACGATTGGCTGTCGGCGGGACAGGATGTTCTGGTCAATGGCTCACGCGCCTATCTGGCCGAGGCGCGCCGGCGTTATCCGCAACTGCAGGCGGTCCTGCTCACGGTGTCGCTGCCGGTGCTGCGTCAGCGGTTGCTGGCACGGGGGCGTGAATCGCTCGAGGAAATAGACGCACGGCTGGCCCGCAACGACCAGTTTCAGACAGCGGGGCAGGGCGAGGCGCTGGTATTGGACAACTCCGGGCCGCTGGAAGAAACCATGCAGCGCCTGCTGCAGCTGATCGAACGGGGTCGCGCATGCGCCTGATCATTCTCGGCAGCGGCAACGCCCGTCAGGTACCGGTATACAACTGCGATTGCGTCGCCTGTTGCCGGGCTCGCGCCGATTTGACCTGGCGTCGCGGACCCTGCTGCGCATTGATCGAATGCGGCTCGCAGCGCTGGCTGGTCGACAGCGGCCTCACCGATCTGACCGAGCGTTTCGCGCCGGGCAGCCTCAGCGGCATTCTGCAAACCCATTACCACGCCGATCACGCCCAGGGCCTGTTGCACCTGCGCTGGGGGCTCGGGCTGCGGATTCCAGTGCATGGCCCGCAGGACCCCGAGGGGCTGGCCGATCTCTACAAGCATCCCGGTATTCTGGATTTTTCCCAGCCGTTCGCCGCGCTGGAGCGACGTGAGCTGGGTGAGCTGAGCGTCACTGCGTTGCCGCTCAATCATTCGAAGCCGACCCTGGGCTATCTGTTCGAGGGCATGGGGCGGCGCATCGCCTATCTCACCGACACCCTTGGCGTGCCCGACGTCAGCCTAACTGTGCTGCGCCAGCGCCCACTCGACCTGCTGGTGCTGGACTGTTCGAGCCCGCCGCAAGAGGCGCCGCAGAACCATAACGATCTGACCCGTGCGCTGGCGGTGATCGCCGAGCTGCAACCGGACCAGGCCGTGCTAACCCATATCGGCCACAATTTGGACGCCTGGTTGCTGGATCATCCCGACGCGCTGCCAGCTGGAGTCAGCCTGGCCGCCGACGGCCAATCTCTCTGAACACGCTGGCCCCGCTTCCTGCAGAGAGCGTCGCCATCAAGATGGATGCCGTATGAATTCGATCGATGCCTCACCGCTGCCGGCCTCCCAGCCGAGCCAAGCCGCGCGCCGCCTCACTCTGGTGATGTGCATCGCAGAAACCCTGGGCATGGCAGGCTTCGCGCTGTTCGCCGCGCTGCTGCCCGAGTTTCAGTCACTCTGGGACCTGGACAACACCGAAGCGGGCTGGATCGGTGGTGGCTTCTTTCTTGGCTACATGCTCGCGGTGCCGGTCCTGACTGGGCTGACCGATCGTCACGACGCGCGGCTGATCTACCTTTGGGCCATGCTGCTGACGGCGTTCGCCAGCGCAGGCTTCGTGCTGGCCGATGACTTCTGGTCGGCGCTGCTCTGGCGCGTATTGGCAGGGGTCGGCCTGGCCGGCACCTACATGCCGGGACTCAAGGCCCTGTCCGAACGGATTGAGGGGCCGGCGCAATCGCGCGCCATCGCCTTCTACACGGCAAGCTTCGGCCTCGGCACGGCGCTGTCTTTCCTGCTTGCCGGTGAGCTCGCCGCGCTCGGCGGCTGGCAGTTGCCGGCGCTGCTCAGCGGGGGCTGCGCGCTGTTTGCCTGGGTGATGGTTTGGCGCGGCCTGCCGCCCAAGCCGGTTACCGCGCACGAGCCGCGGCGCCTGCTGGACCTGGCGCCGTTGACCAGCCGTCCCGTCATCGCCTATTGCCTGGCCTATGCTATGCACAACCTAGAGCTGTTCGCCTTCCGCGCCTGGCTGGTGGCCTTCATCGTGTTTGCCGGCGATTGGCAGGGCCAGTCGCCCTGGCTGAGCGGAACCTGGGTGGCGATGATCGCAACGCTGATCGGCATGCCAGCGAGCATCATCGGCAACGAAATGGCGATCCGCTTTGGCCGGCAGCGCTGGCTGGTCGCAGTAATGCTGATTTCGGCGGTGCTCGCCTGCCTGCTCGGGCTCGGCGCGGCGCTACCGTTCTGGGCGCTGCTGGTGCTCATCGTGTGCTACAGCGTCACGGTGACGGCCGACTCGGCGGCATTGACTGCCGGGCTGGTGGCGGTGGCGCCGACCAGTCACCGCGGAGCTGTCATGGCGCTGTATTCCTGCACCGGCTTTACCGGCGCGTTTCTCGGGCCGCTGCTGTTCGGCATGGTGCTCGATGCGTTGGGCGACGAACAGTTGGTGGGCTGGTGGGCGGCGTTCGCGCTGATGGGCCTATTGCTTGTGATTGGGCCGCTGGCGCTGCGCTGGGCGAGTCGCCGTTCCGAGCCACAGCCCGAGCTGCAACAGGCCTGATCTTGCATTAATCCAACGGCAACTCCGTCGTCCGCTTCACTTCACTCATGGCGATATGACTGTGGGCCTCCTGCACATGGGGGCGCTGCAAGAGCTGATCGCGCAAAAAGCGCTCGTAGCTGTCGATGTCCTTGGCCACGACCTTGAGCAGATAGTCCGATTCACCGGCCATGGTGTGGCATTCCAGCACTTCGGGGTAACCGACCACCGCCCGTTCGAATTCGTCGAGGTTGCTGCGGCCGTGGGCAGAGAGCTTGATGTTGACGAACACCGTCATATTCAACCCGAGCTTCTTGGGGTTGAGCAGAGCGACCTTGCGTTCGATCAGCCCCTCTTCCTGCATCCGATGGATGCGTCGCCAGCAGGGCGATTGCGATAGCTCGACCTTTTCCGCGACCTCGGCGGCGGAGAGGTCGGCGTTGTGTTGCAGCAGCAGCAGAATCTTGCGGTCGATGCTGCTCAGCGGGGTCTGCATGGTTGTTCCTGTTTTGTTGTTGTTAGTGGATGGATCATGCACGCGAAGGCGCTTACACCGCAAAAGTAGAAAGAAAATCTCTCTTCGTCACGGCCAGACTCTTATCCAACGCGCAACGGTGGTGTGATCCCCCGCTGGACGCTGGCGTGGGGCGGCTTACCGTGCAGCTGCCCACGACTTTTTAGGCGGACAGTGAACAGCACTGTCCAGACTCCGATAAAAACAAACAGGAGCGCCCCATGTCATTGGCCGAGATCCGCCTGGATGACAAGTACCGGCTCGCAACCGGACATCTGTACCTCACCGGCACCCAGGCGCTGACCCGCCTGCCGATGCTGCAGCATCAACGCGACCAGGCTCGGAACCTGAACACCGGTTGCTTCATCTCCGGCTACCGCGGCTCGCCGCTCGGTGGGCTGGACAAGAGCCTCTGGGAAGCGCGCGAATTCCTCAAGCAGAACGCCATCCATTTCCAGCCGGGCCTCAACGAGGAACTGGCGGCGACGGCGGTCTGGGGTAGCCAGCAGACCAATCTGTTCCCCGGCGCGAAATACGACGGTGTCTTCGCCATGTGGTACGGCAAGGGGCCGGGCGTCGACCGCGCGGGCGACGTGTTCAAGCATGCCAACGCCGCCGGTGTCTCGCCCCATGGCGGCGTGCTGCTGCTGGCCGGCGATGACCACGGCTGCAAATCCTCGACGCTGCCGCACCAGAGCGAGCATGCCTTCATCGCGGCCTCGATTCCGGTGCTTAACCCGGCTAACGTTCAGGAAATCCTCGATTACGGCATCCTCGGCTGGGAGCTGTCGCGCTATTCGGGCTGCTGGGTGGCGCTCAAGACCATCGCCGAAAACGTCGATTCGTCCGCCGTGGTGGAAGTCGATCCGTTGCGCGTCAGCGTGACCATTCCGGACGATTTCGAACTGCCCGAAGACGGCGTGCACATCCGCTGGCCGGACCCGCCACTGGCGCAGGAAAAACGCCTCAACCTGTACAAGATCTACGCCGCGCGCGCCTTCGCCCGTGCGAACAACCTCAACCCGATCATGCTCGATTCGCCCAACCCGCGCCTGGGCATCATCACTACCGGCAAGAGCTATCTCGACGTGCGCCAGGCCCTGGATGACCTCGGGCTGGACGAAGCGCTGTGCGCCCAGGTCGGCCTGCGGGTGCTCAAGGTGGGCATGAGCTGGCCGCTGGAACCGGTCTCGGTGCACGAATTCGCCCAGGGCCTGGACGAAATTCTGGTGGTCGAGGAAAAGCGCAGCATCCTCGAGGACCAGCTCACCGGGCAGCTTTACAACTGGCCGGTGGACAAGCGGCCTCGGGTCGTGGGCGAGTTCGATGAGCAGGGCAATTCGCTGTTGCCCAACCTCAGCGAGCTGACCCCCGCGATGATCGCCCGGGTGATCGCCAAGCGCCTCGCGCCGATCTACACCAGCGACAGTATCCAGGCGCGGCTGGCGTTTTTGTCCGCCAAGGAGAAGGCTCTCGCCGCGCACAGCTACACCACCGTGCGCACGCCGCATTACTGCTCCGGTTGCCCACACAACACTTCGACCAAAGTGCCCGAGGGTAGCCGCGCTTCGGCCGGCATCGGCTGTCACTACATGGTGCAGTGGATGGATCGGCGCACCGAGACCTTCACCCAGATGGGTGGCGAGGGCGTCAACTGGATCGGCCAGGCGCCGTTCACCGACACGCCGCACATGTTCCAGAACCTCGGCGATGGCACCTATTTCCACTCCGGCAGCCTCGCCGTACGCGCAGCGGTTGCATCGGGCGTCAATATCACCTTCAAGATTCTTTACAACGATGCGGTGGCCATGACCGGTGGCCAGCCCATCGACGGCGAGCTGCGCGTCGACCAGCTCAGCCGGCAAGTCGCCGACGAGGGCGTCAAGCGCATCGCGCTGGTCAGTGACGAGCCGGACAAGTACCCGAGCCGCGATGGCTTCGCGCCGATCACCAGCTTCCATCATCGCCGCGATCTGGATGCCGTGCAGCGCGAGCTGCGTGAGTTCAAGGGCGTCTCGGTGATCATCTACGACCAGACCTGCGCTACCGAGAAGCGTCGTCGGCGCAAGCGCGGCAAGCTGGAAGACCCGGCCAAGCGTGCCTTCATCAATCCCGCCGTGTGCGAGGGCTGCGGCGACTGTGGCGAGAAGTCCAACTGCCTCGCCGTATTGCCGCTGGAAACCGAGCTGGGGCGCAAGCGCGAGATCGACCAGAACGCCTGCAACAAGGATTTTTCCTGCGTCGAAGGCTTCTGTCCGAGCTTCGTCACCGTTCATGGCGGTGGGTTGCGCAAGCCGGAAGCGGTCGGTGCTAGCCTCGATCCGGCAAAGTTGCCGGAGCCGCAACATCCGACCCTCGAACGTCCATGGAACGTACTGATTCCCGGCGTCGGCGGCAGCGGTGTGACGACCCTTGGCGCGCTACTGGGCATGGCGGCGCATCTGGAAGGCAAGGGTTGCACCGTGCTCGACCAGGCCGGCCTGGCGCAGAAGTTCGGCCCGGTGGTCACCCACGTACGCATCGCCGCCAAGCAGGATGACATCTATGCCGTGCGCATCGCAGCGGGCGAAACCGATCTGCTGCTGGGGTGCGATCTGGTGGTGGCGGCCGGTGACGATTCGCTGACTCGCCTCAACGATCAGATCAGCCACGCGGTGATCAACAGCCATGAGGCGGCGACGGCGGAATTCACCCGCAACCCCGACGCCCAGGTGCCGGGCAAGGCCATGCGCGAAGCGCTGATGGATGCGGTGGGTGCCGAGAAGACGCACTTCATCGACGCGACTCGGCTGGCGACCCGGCTGATGGGCGACAGCATCGCCACCAACCTGTTCCTGCTCGGCTTTGCCTATCAGCAGGGGCTGTTGCCGCTGTCGGCTGAGGCCATTGAGAAGGCCATCACCATCAATGGCGTGGCAGCCGAGCTGAACCTGCAGGCCTTCCGCTGGGGACGTCGTGCGGCGTTGGAGCGTGAGACGGTGGAAAAACTGGCGCGTCCGAAGGAGTTGGCCGAGCCGATCTGCCAGACCTTGGAAGAAATCGTCGACTGGCGCGTGGACTTCCTCACCCGTTACCAGAACGCCGCCTATGCCAAGCGTTATCGCGATAAGGTCGAGCAGGTGCGGGCGCTGGATACGGCCGACGACCTGGCGCTGTCGAAAGCCGTGGCGCGCTACTACTTCAAGCTGCTGGCCTACAAGGACGAGTACGAAGTGGCGCGGCTGTACAGCGAGCCGGAGTTTCGCGAGCAATTGGAGGCGCAGTTCGAAGGTGACTACAAGCTACAGTTCCACCTGGCCCCGGCTTGGCTGGCCAAGCGCGATAGCGCAACTGGCGAGCCGCGCAAACGTGAGCTCGGCCCTTGGGTGCTGAATGCCTTCGGCGTGCTGGCCAAGCTGAAATTCCTGCGCGGTACGCCGCTGGATGTGTTCGGTTACGGCCATGATCGCCGTGTCGAGCGCGAGTTGATCAGCGAGTACGAGCGCAATCTCGACGGGCTCCTGGCGCAACTCAAGCCGAGCAATTACCGCACTGCCGTGGCAATCGCCGCGCTACCGGAACTGATCCGCGGTTATGGCCCGGTGAAGGAACGCTCCATTGCCAAGGCACGCCAGCAGGAAAAGGTGCTCAAGGAGCAGCTGAACCGCGGCGACGAGGTGCAGAGCGTGCGGTTGTTCGAGCCGGCAGCGTAAGGGCTTCAGCGTAGGGGGGGCGGGCGGCGCTCTTCAACGTAGGGTGGGCTTTAGCCCACCAGCGGAGTTCAGCGTACTGGTGGGCTAAAGCCCACCCTACGGTTTGGCTCTATGCACATGCTGTTCATTACAAATTTTCAACGGCCTCGATGAACCGGGCCCGAATCAAACAACAACAGAGGAATCCTCAATGTCCGTCTTCACCCATCCCGATTTCGATAACCACGAACAGGTGGTCTTCTGCCACGACAAGGCGTCGGGTCTGCGCGCCATCATCGCCATTCACGACACCACGCTCGGCCCGGCGCTGGGCGGTTGCCGGATGTTCCCTTACGCCAGTGACGACGACGCCGTGCGCGATGTGCTGCGCCTGTCCCGTGGCATGACGCTCAAATCGTCGCTGGCGGGCCTCAAGCTCGGCGGCGGCAAGGCGGTGATCATCGGCGATCCGCATACCGGCAAGAGCCAGGCGCTGCTGCATGCCATGGGCGATTTCGTTGACAGCCTCGGCGGGCGCTACATCACTGCGGCAGATTCGGGCACCGGCGATGCCGAGATGCAGGCCTTCGCCCAGCGCACCCGTCATGTGATGGGCGCATCGCCGCGCACGCTGCTCGACGGCAGCATCGCCAGCGGCGATCCATCGCCGTCCACCGCGCTCGGCGTGTTCGTCGGCCTTAAGGCAGCCGTGCAGCATCGGCTGGGACGCGATGATCTGCCTGGTATCAAGGTGGCGATCCAGGGTGTCGGTCATGTCGGCCTGGGCCTGGCCCGGCATCTCAAACAGGCCGGCGCCGAGCTGTGGGTCTGCGACATCTTCGATGCAAACGTACAGCGCGCCATGGAAGAGCTCGGTGCCAGCGCGGTACGCCCGCACGACATTTATGGCCTGGATGTGGATGTCTTCGCGCCCTGCGCCATGGGCGGCATCCTCAACGCCGAGACCTTGCAGAGTCTGCGTGCTCCGGTGATTGCCGGTGCGGCGAACAACCAGTTGGCAAGCCCGGAGATTGGTGTCGAGCTGCAGCGCCGCAATCAACTCTACGCGCCGGATTACGCCATCAATGCCGGCGGCATCATCGACGTCTACTACCAGCGCATCGGTGGCAGCGCGGCGCAGACCGATGCGCACGTCAAAGGTATCGGTGACACCCTGCGTGAGATCTTCAGCCGGGCCGCTGTCAGTGGCGAACCGACCTCGGTCATCGCCGACCGCCTGGCCCTCGAGCGGCTGCAGACCGGTGAGACCCTGGCGCAGCCGAGCGAGCAGCGCCTGCACGCTTAGCGATCCCCGGCGGCCCCGTACCGTCTGGCCGTACTGCCGAGCCATTCGTGAAAGACGCAGACAAGCGCGGCGTCCATGGGCGCCCCTTGTTGTCGAGCGTCCGCACGCCGCGTGTCGTCTCGTCCGTGTACATCCCTGACAAAAACAACAAGCAGGAATCCGCATGACTGAAAAAAGCAGCCTCGCCGCCGGTACGCTCGGTGGCGCCTCCGTTCGTACTCAGCAAAGCGCGGCGCGTGGGCTCTGGTCCTCGCGCTGGGTATTCTTCCTGGCCGCCACCGGCTCGGCCGTCGGCCTCGGCAATATCTGGAAATTTCCCTACATCACCGGCGAAAACGGCGGCGGTGCCTTCGTACTGGTCTATCTCGGTTGCATCCTCACCATCGGCATTCCGTTGCTGATGGCCGAGGTGCTGATCGGCCGGCGCGGGCGGCAGAATCCGGCCGGTGCGGTCGCCAACCTGGCCCGCGAGGCCGGCGCCAGTCCGAATTGGCGTACAGTCGGCTGGCTTGGCGGATTCACCGGTTTTCTCATTCTGAGCTTCTATGTCGTGGTGGCTGGCTGGGCGCTGGCCTATGTGCCGACAACACTCAGCGGCAGCTTCACCGGCGCGGATGCGGCGGCCAGCGCCGCGCTGTTCGATGCGCTGTTGGCCGACCCGCTGCGGCTGGTGCTGTACGGCTCGGCGGTGCTGGCGGTGACCATGCTGATCGTCGGGCTCGGCGTGCGCGACGGGCTGGAGCGTGCGTTGCGTTTCATGATGCCGGGGCTGTTCATTCTGCTGCTAGGGCTGGTCGGCTATGCCGCTGTGGCCGGTGATTTCGCCCGGGCCGTCGAGTTCCTGTTCGTACCGGACTTCTCCGCACTGAGCGCAGAGAGCATGCTGCTGGCCCTCGGGCATGCGTTCTTTACCCTGAGCCTCGGCTGCGGCGCCATGATGGCCTACGGCTCGTACCTGCCCAAGGGTGTCTCGATCGCCAAGACCTCGCTGCTGGTGGCCTTGGCCGACACCTCGGTGGCGCTGTTGGCCGGGCTTGCGATCTTTCCGCTGGTATTCGCCAATGGCCTCGAACCGGGCTCCGGTCCGGGACTGATCTTCGTCACGTTGCCGATTGCCTTTGGCCAGATGCCGCTGGGCCAGCTGTTCGGTGGGCTGTTCTTTGTCATGCTGGTGCTGGCTGCGGTGAGCTCGACCATCTCCCTAAGCGAACCAGGCATCGCATGGCTCAACGAACGCTTCGGCATCAGCCGCGCCAAGGCCGTGCTGACCACCGGCGCCGTGCTCTGGCTGCTCAGCCTTGCCAGCGTGTTCTCCTTCAACCATTGGGCCGATTATCAGCTGTTCGGACGCACCTTCTTCGACAGCATGGACTACCTCACCGCCAACTGGCTAATGCCGCTGGGCGGGCTGGGCACGGTGCTGTTCACCGGCTGGGTGCTCAAGGAGAAGGTAGTGCGCGAGGCGGTTGGTATCGTTCATCCCGGCTGGTTCCGTATGTGGTGGAACCTGCTGCGCTTCGGCACGCCGGTGGCGATCGGGTTGGTGTTCTTCAATTTGATTGGGGTGATCTAGGCATCGGCGTTGCCCAGGCTAGGTCGCGGGGCGCTTGGTTGAGTGCCAACTCGATGCCGCGCTTTGGTGGGCTGAAGCGGAGCGCCGCCCGGCCCACCCTACCGGGGATTCAGCTGTAGGGTGGGCTTCAGCCCACCACACCCCTCCGTAAAGACCTTGAACACCCGCTGCGGCGCCTTGTCGCACTGGCTCGTCAACTTTTCGTTACGCATGGAAAGTCGGAGGACCAGCATCTGCGGCACGTCTGGTGCTGTAACGAAAAGCTGACGGACAACCCGTGTCGCCGCCAGGTCGGGAACTTGAAACGGGATTGTCCGGCGTGCTGCGCTGGGGTGTGATGGGAGCCGCCATGTCCGTGCGACACCAGAACAATAAGCAGGAGGCGCAATGAACGCTGTGACCAAGATCGAGCAGCACAACCCCATCGGCACCGACGGTTTCGAGTTCGTCGAATTCACCGCGCCGAATGCCGAGGGCATCGAGCAGCTGCGTCAGTTGTTCAACCAGATGGGCTTTACCGAAACCGCCAAGCATCGCTCCAAAGAGGTTTGGCTGTTCCAGCAGAACGACATCAATATCGTGCTCAACGGCAGCCCCAGCGGCCATGTCCGCGAGTTTGCCGAGAAGCACGGGCCGAGCGCCTGCGCCATGGCGTTCCGGGTTAAGAACGCCGCTCAGGCCGCCACCTATGTCGAATCCCAGGGCGCCAAGCTGGTGGGCAGCCACGCCAACTTCGGCGAGCTGAATATTCCCTGCGTCGAAGGTATTGGCGGCTCGCTGCTGTATCTCGTTGATCGTTACGGTGACAGGTCGATCTATGACGTCGACTTCGAGTACATCGAAGGCCGCACGCCGAACGACAATGCCGTCGGGCTGATGTGCATCGATCACCTGACCCACAATGTCATGCGCGGGCAGATGGACGTCTGGTCCGGCTTCTACGAGCGCATCGCCAACTTCCGCGAGATTCGCTACTTCGATATCGAAGGCAAGCTCACCGGCCTGTTCTCCCGCGCGATGACCGCGCCGTGCGGCAAGATCCGTATCCCGATCAACGAGTCGGCGGACGACAAGTCGCAGATCGAGGAATTCATCCGCGAGTACCACGGCGAGGGCATCCAGCACATCGCCCTGTCCACCGACGACATCTACGCGACCGTGCGCCAGCTGCGCGCCAATGGCGTGGACTTCATGAGCACGCCGGATACTTACTACGAGAAGGTCGACACCCGCGTCGCCGGACATGGCGAGCCCACCGAGGTGCTGCGCGAGCTGAACCTGCTGATCGACGGGGCGCCTGGGACCGGAAAATCAGGTGACGACGGCATCCTGCTGCAAATCTTCACCAACACGGTGATCGGCCCGATCTTCTTCGAAATCATCCAGCGCAAGGGCAATCAGGGCTTCGGCGAAGGCAACTTCAAGGCGCTGTTCGAATCCATCGAGGAAGACCAGGTTCGTCGCGGCGTGATTGGGGGCGAGTAAAACGGTCGGAACGTCGCCTGGGCCAGCATGTAGGGTGGGCCGGGCGGCGTTCCGCTTCAGCCCACCACTTCCAAGTCCGCCGATTCGGTATCGGTGGGCTAAAGCCCACCCTACATCGGTTCCGCGCCGCCCTTTTAACTCAGGGATATCCATGGATAGCAATCAAGCGATAACAGCTGACCCATCAAGCGCGCCAGCAACGCTCAAGCTCTACGGCTACTGGCGCTCCAGCGCGGCCTATCGAGTGCGCATCGCTCTGAATCTCAAGGGGCTGGCGTTCGAGAATCTGCCGGTGCATCTGGTCAAGGATGGCGGCCAGCAGCATTCAGCTGACTATCGGGCCCTCAATCCACAAGGCCTGGTGCCGTTGCTGGTCGATGATGACGAGCGCATCGGCCAGTCGCTGGCGATCTTCGAATACCTGGAAGAAATCTTCCCGCTACCGCCGCTGCTGCCGGACGATCCCGCCGATCGCGCGCGGGTGCGCTCGCTGGCGTTGCATATCGCTTGTGATGTGCATCCGCTGAACAACACACGCGTGCTGCAGTACCTGAGCGGCACGCTGGGCGTGGAGGCCGAGGTCAAGAACGAGTGGGTCCGTCATTGGATCGCTACCGGCCTGGCGAGCGTCGAGCAGGGGCTAACCCCGTTCGAGGGCAGGTTGTCACTCGGCAGGCGTCCGGGTTACCTGGAGGCATGTCTGATTCCACAGGTATACAATGCGCGCCGTTTTGCCTGTGACCTCACTGCGTACCCGCGCATCCTCGAGATGGTCGAACGCTGCGAAACCCTCGAAGCCTTTGCCAAAGCAGCTCCGGAGGTGCAGCCCGACGCTCAATAAAGGTTTATCCGCCTTGCACATTCCGTCGCGCTACGAGCGTGGCGGGTTCGATTTTCGTCACAGATAAAAACAAACAGGTGACGCATGACCCGTGAAAAACCCAAGAACCTCTGGCTGTCCCGCTGGGGCTTCATTCTCGCCGCGACCGGTTCCGCAGTCGGCCTCGGCAATATCTGGAAATTCCCCTACATCACCGGCGAATACGGTGGTGGCGCCTTCGTGTTGATGTACCTGGCGTGCATCCTGGCCATCGGCATTCCGGTGATGATGACCGAGATCGCCATCGGCCGGCGTGGCCGCGGCAGCCCCATCGATGCGATTGGCCGCGCGGCGCGTGAAAACGGCAGCAGTCCATTGTGGAAGGGCGTCGGCGGCATGGCCATGGCGGCCGGCTTCTTGATCCTCTGCTTCTACGTAGTGGTCGCCGGCTGGGCCTTCGCCTATACCCTGAAAATGCTCGACGGCTCTTTAGCCGCCACCTCGGTCGACGGTATGGCGCAGGTATTCGAGGCGCACAACGGCAACCCCTGGCAGCTCGGCGGCTGGAGCCTGCTGGTAGCACTGCTGACACTGTGGATCGTCGCCAAGGGCGTGCAGAAGGGCATCGAGAATGCGGTGCGCTGGATGATGCCGGGACTCGCCGTGCTGCTGCTGGTCCTGGTCGGCTACGCTTTCACAAGTGGCGGCTTCGATCAGGGCTTCGCTTTCCTGTTCAGCTTCGACACCTCGAAAATTACTGGCGAAGCCTTGCTGGCCGCCCTCGGTCACGCTTTCTTCACGCTTAGCCTGGCGTCCGGCGCGATCCTCACTTATGGCTCGTACCTGCCCGATGACAAGTCCATTGCCCGTACGACTTTCACGGTCGCCATCATCGATACCTGCGTGGCATTGCTGGCGGGCCTGGCGATTTTCCCGATCATCTTCGCCAACGGCATGGACCCTACCGCCGGACCGGGGCTGATCTTCATGAGTCTGCCGCTGGCCTTCCAGCAGATGCCGTTCGGCACCGCCTTCGGCGTGCTGTTCTTCGCCATGGTTTCCCTCGCCGCGCTGACTTCGGCCATTTCGATGATCGAGGCCACTGTCGCCTACCTCAACGAAAAACATGGCATCAGCCGCCTCAAGGCGGCCATCGGCTCCGGCGCGGTCTTGCTGGTGATCAGCCTGCTGGCGATGCTCTCGTTCAACCTGCTGTCGGGCTGGACGCCGCTGGGCAAGAACTTCTTCGACTGGCTGGACTACCTGACCTCGCGCTGGATGATGCCGCTGGGCGGGATTTTCATCGTGGTCTTTGCCGGATACGCGCTGCGCAGCGACATCATGCGCGACGAGCTGGACCTGCCACCGCTGGGCTATGCGCTGTGGCTGTTCATGGTGCGCTATGTCTGCCCCGTGCTGATCCTGATGGTATTTCTGCATGCCCTCGGTTGGCTGGGCTTCGACCCGCTGGTGCGCTGGTACTGGATCGTCGGCGCCATCGGCGTACTGACCATCCTTGGCGAAGGCCTGCGGCCACGGGTGATGCCGGCGCTCGCAGGACGCTGAGTTCGCCAGCCCATCTGGTGCGTTAACGGAACGGCACGCTCGGCATGAGCGTGCCGTTTTTGCTTGTGCATGGGCGCTTTTCTAAATTGCCACAAGATATATCGCTGGTCCGTCAGTGAGGCATCGAAAGCCCCTGTTCATGGAGGCTGTGGCCCGTTTCGACCGAAATTCGATGATTAAAGATTCATCGGCAGACGCCGACAGATCGGTAATGCAACGGATGCTCAGCCAGGCCTGGGATTGCCGCCTTGATCCAGAACAAAACAAATGGTTGCTCTCATGTCTAGCCGTCTCAAGTTCAGCCACAAAATATTGCTGGCCGCGTCACTCGTAGTGATCGCGACCTTCGCCCTGTTCACGCTCTACAACGATTACCTGCAGCGCAACGCCATTCGGGACAATCTCCAGGGCTACCTGAGCGAGATGGGCGATAGCACCGCGCACAACATCCAGAGCTGGCTTGCCGGCCGTCTAGTGCTGCTGGAAAGCGTGGCGCAGACCATCGCCCATGACAGCTCCGGCGGGGCGGTCAATTCGCTGGTCGCGCAGCCGGCGCTCAGCTCCACGTTCGCCTTTACCTATCTGGGTCGCGCCGACGACGGCGAGTTCATCGTTTATCCCCGCCTTGAATTGCCGGCAGACTTCGATCCGCGCCAAAGGCCCTGGTACAAGGACGCCATCAGCGCGGCAAGTACGACGCTGACCGAGCCCTATTTGGACACCGCTACCAAAGAGTTGGTCATTTCGGCGGCAACGCCAGCCAAACGTGGCGGCCAAAACCTCGGCGTGGTCGGTGGTGACCTGAGCCTGCGCATGCTGGTGGACACCATCAACGCGCTGGACTTCGACGGCATGGGTTATGCCTTCCTGGTCAGCGGCGACGGTAAGATATTGGTGCACCCGGACAAGACCAAGGTGATGAAGACCCTGGCCGAGCTCTACCCGCAAAACACCCCCGCGCTCACCAGCAACTACAGCGAAGCCGAGCTCGACGGCGAGACGCGGATCGTCAGCTTCAGCCCGGTCCCTGGCCTGCCCTCGGTGACTTGGTACGTCGGCATCTCGGTAGACAAGGCCAAGGCCTACGCGGCGCTGTCGAGCTTCCGCACTACGGCTGTGCTGGCCACCGTTATCGCCGTTGCCTTCATCATGCTGCTGCTGGGCATGCTGATTCGCGTGCTGATGCGCCCGCTCACCGAAATGGGGCGGGCCATGGAGAACATCGCGGCGGGCGAGGGCGACCTCACCCGGCGGCTGAAGGTCGAGTCGAATGATGAATTCGGCACCCTGGCGCTGGCCTTCAACCGCTTCGTCGAGCGTATTCACGGGTCGATCCGCGATGTGGCATCGGCGACCGAGCAGGTCAACGAAGTGGCGCAGCGCGTGCTGACGGCTTCCAACTCCTCCATGGTCAACTCCGATGAGCAGGCCAGCCGCACCAACAGCGTGGCCGCCGCGATCAATGAGCTCGGCGCCGCCGCTCAGGAGATCGCCCGCAACGCCGCCGATGCCTCGCAACAGGCCAGCGGTGCCAGCCATCAAGCCGAAGACGGACGCAAGGTGGTCGAGCAGAACATCGTGGCGATGAAGCAGCTGTCGAACAACATCAGTGCGTCTTGCACGCAGATCGAAGCGCTCAATAGCCAGACCGTGGGCATCGGCCAGATTCTCGACGTGATCAAGGGCATCTCCGAACAGACCAACCTGTTGGCGCTCAACGCGGCCATCGAAGCGGCCCGCGCCGGTGAAGCCGGGCGTGGCTTCGCAGTGGTGGCCGACGAGGTGCGCAGCCTGGCCCATCGGACCCAGACCTCCGCGCAGGAAATCCACGGGATGATTGAAAAGCTACAGATCGGCGCGCGTGATTCGGTCACCACTATGACCGAGAGCCAGCGCCAGAGCGAGGCCAGTGTGGGCATCGCCAACCAGGCCGGCGAGCGCCTTGGCAGCGTGACCCAGAGCATCGGCGAGATCGACGCGATGAACCAGTCGGTCGCCACCGCCACCGAAGAGCAGACCTCGGTGATCGAGTCCCTGAACATGGACATCACCGAGATCAATACCCTCAACCAGGAAGGCGTGGAAAACCTGCAGTCAACCTTGCGTGCTTGTGGCGACCTCGAACAACAGGCCGCTCGCCTCAAACAGTTGGTCGGCAGCTTCCGTATCTGACCCGAGCAGGCACCGCCAGAGGCGAAGCTCGGGCCTGTCAGTGGCCCGTCTTCGTCGTGGCTGGCATGTTTGTCGAGGCTGCCAGCTCCAGCTCCAGCGCCTGCACCGTGCTGTACTGCGCATTGGTGCCATGATTGGCCCCTTCGTTGATGCGCAGGTCGACCGTCAGTCCGGACACGGCTGACAGGCGTTCGGCCAGCTCCCGCGCATTGCCCACCATACGCCGCTCAGCCATGTGGCGCTGGCGTGGATCGGTCAGCGGATCGTCGGCGGCGGGTTCTTCCGCGCTGCCGGCGGTGACCAGCAGGCGCGCCTGCACGGGATGCCGTTTCACTCCCTTCTCGAACGTCGCCAGGCTGCGCTCGATATAGCCGTTGTACCACAACGGGCTGGCGGCGACGTAGCCGCTGAACGCCTGCGGTCGGTTGAGCAGCGTGTAGAGGGTGAACAGCCCGCCGTAGGAGTGACCGAACAGCGTCTGCCGCGCCGGATCGACCGGATAGCGCTCGGCGATCATCGGTTTGAGCTCGGTTTCGATAAATTCCAGGAAGCGCTCGGCGCCGCCGGAGGGTGGCGGTTCGCGGCCGGGCAGCCGCTGACGGTCCTCAGCGTCGGGTGTGTAGTCCCCGGCGCGCGCCTTGAAGTCGTAGAGCCCCTCGCCCGGATAGCCGATGCCGACGATCAGAACGGAGTTGCGCAAGGTCGGATCGGGGCGGGCTTCCAGCGCCTGGGCCTGGATCGCCAGCGAAGGAAACAGTGCATTACCGTCGAGCACGTAGAGCACCGGATAGCCGCCGGGTGGTGGTTCGTGCTGTGGCTGCGAGACGAAAATGCGGTAGTCGCGGTCGGTATGCGTTGAGTGCAGAAGACGCTGCTCGGCCTGCGACAGTGTCACGGCTTGCCACTCTTGGGCAGTGGACGCCGCTGCCGGCATCAGGTGCGCACCGACGCTGGCTATCAGGACCAGAGCGAGACGCTTCATGGCACCACTCCATCCGCTGGTGGCAGGGCTCCCTGCTGCCAGTCGACCAGCAGCGCTTCCTCGCCGGAGAAGCGCTGGAGGTGATCGGCGATGACGAAGCGCAGGCGTTTTTCGGCATCGCCGGGCTCGGCCTGACAATCGATCAGCAAACGGTCGGCTTCGGCGCGCATCTGGCAGTTGCCGAAGGCGAAATCGATCTCTGCGCGGGCCTCGTCGAAGCGCACGTCACCCTTGTGGGCGAAGTGTTTGCACAGGCGGGTCATATTGCGCGCGGCGCGTGGTGTGGGGACTACGGCGTGAAACTGAGACATGGCGTTCTCCATGGCGAAGCCGCCAACATCCATAGGACGCCGACGGCTCGGGCGGATTAAAACTCGTAGCGGGCACCGACGACGAAATTGCGTGACGGGCCGTAGAAATTGAAGGTACCGACGCTGCCGACCCGCGAATAATATTTGCGGTCCAGCAGGTTGTTGGCGTCGAAGGTGGCGGTCAGCTTCTCGGTGATCGGGTAGGACAGCTTGGCATCGACCACCGCATAGCCGGGTGCGCTCAACCGCGGGCTGCCGGCGCGTTCGATGTGAAAGTCGCTCATGGCGCTGACTCCGGCGCCGATGCCCAGGCCGCGCAGAGTGCCGCCGGGTAGCGTGTACTTGGTCCATAGTGAGGCCTGGTGGCGAGGCATCAGAGCGAACAGCGCATTCTCGTCGCCGGACAGATTCTCGGTCTTCATGTAGGTGTAGCCGGCCAGCACCTCCCAATCAGGCGTCAGGTAACCGCTGACTTCGAATTCGCCGCCGCGGATGCGGGTCTTGCCGCTGGCCTCGTACACGCCGCCGATGGGCACGCCGAAGTCGTCGATGGCACCAGTGGCGCGATTCTCGTCGGTGAGCTGGAAGGCGGTGATCCGCGCGTTCAGGTCGCCACCGTAGTAGCTGCCCTTGATGCCTACCTCGTATTGCTCACCTTCGCGTGGCTCGATGATGCGTCCGCCGGCATCGGTCTCGGTCTGCGGCTTGAACACTTGCGAATAGCTGGCGTACAGCGAGTGTTGCGCATCGAGGTCGAACACCAGACCGCCGTAGGGGGTGACATTGCCGCTTTCCTTGGTGTCGTGATCGGCCGTGCTGTTCTCACCCGTGAAGCTACTCACGCGAGCGCCGCCAATCAGCGCCAGGCGCTCGACGGGGCGGAAGGTCAGCTTGGCGTAGAGCCCGGCTTCGCGTTCCTCGGTCTCGGTCGGCGTGCCGAAGGTGATGTTCGGCCTCGGCTTGTCGCTTGGGTGATAGGTGTCGACGTCGATACCGCCAAGGTTGCCGCGGGCATCGGCGTATTCGGTCTCGTAGCGTTTGAAATCGGTGCCGACGACGAATTCTGAGACCTGGCCCAGCAGTTCGAACGGCTGGCTGTAGTTGGCGTCCACCGCGAGGGTGTCCTGCTCCAAGTCGCGTGCGGTGTAGGAGAGGTTGGTCACGCCCGTGGTGGCGTTGCGTCCGGTGAAGGCATAGAGGTAGTCGGTGGCCCGTTTGGATCCGCGCACGGCGACGCGGCCGTAGCCGCCGTTGTCGAAGCGGTGGGTCAGCTCGGCGACGGCATCGGTGCTGCGGCTATCGAAATCGCCCCAGTCGGCACCGAAGTAGGTGGAGCGACTGAAGTTCTGGAGACTGCCGTCGGTGGCGGCGGGGTAGCCGTTGTGCGGCAGGATGTCCTTGGTCTGGTGGATCAGCCCGAGGGACAGCGTGGTGGCATCGGAGAGATCTACATCCAGCGCGCCATAGAAGCTCTCGCTGGTGTTCTCGTTGTAGTCCACCTCGCCGTTGGTGTCGGCGCGCGAGGCGACCACGCGGCCACGTACGCGGCCTTCCTCATCGAGCGGTCCGGCGAAGTCGGCTTCCTGATAGTTCTGGTCCCAGGTGCCGTAGCGTCCGGTCAGGCTGCCCTGGAATTCGGCGGTCGGGCGCTTGCGGACCATGTTGACGATGCCGCCCATCTCGCTGGTGCTGCTGAACAGCCCGGACGGGCCGCGCATGATTTCCACCCGGTCGAACGGCGACAGCGACGGCAGCGTGCCGTTGATGCTGGCCATGGGCGCGGGCAGGCCGTCGATGTTGAATTCGTCGTACTCGTAGCCGCGTGCATAGATCGAGGAGCGGCCGCTGTCGTTGGTCAGGGTGCGCAGGCCGGCGGTGTACTTGGCCAGATCATCGAGGTTAACGAACTGACGGTCGCGGATGTAATCGCTGGTGTAGACGGTGATCGACTGCGGAATGTCGCGCAGTTCGGCTGGCGTCTTGGTGCCGACGGTGGCAGCCGGCACCGTATAGCCCCCGCTCTGCTCCGAGGACGGCATGTCATACAAGCGGTTGCCCTCGACCGTGATGCTCTCCAGCTGGACCGGCTCGTCCTGCGGCGCGACGCCCTGGGCCAGAGCGCTCAGCGGAAAGGGCGCGAGCAGGCCGACCAGCAGCCAGCGCCGAGAATGATGGGTAAGACGGAAGGGGCGGGTGGTTCTGTCCATGCGGCGGCTCCTGTCGCGAGCGGTGGGCAGATTGGTGGCTGCCCCTTGGCTTCACTTAATGATAATGATTTGCATCAAGATGTAACGGCGCGTAGTCTGCCACCGCGCTGTGGACAGAACCTTTGCGCGAACGAACATTTGCTTTGCGATCTGCCATTGCCGGGGATATGCGCCATGCAGCAGCCTGATCACCTCATCCGACGCGACGAGTTGCCACTCACGAGCCAGCCGGGCTTGCGTCTGGCGAGGCCTGACGACGATCGCCTGTTCTATGGTCGGGTGGGCTGGCTGCAGTTGCGCGACGGGCTGTCGCTGCACTGGTCCGACTACGAGGAGCTGCAGGACTTCGTCACGGAAAACGTCGTCGGCCCGCGCCTGTCGTTCGTGCTCTTTCTCGATGGGCAGAGCGAGGTCAACTACGGTGACTTGTCGCTCACCTTTGGCCAGCCGGGCCGGTGTCGCAGTCCCGAGGGGATTGCACTGGCGATGAACGAGCCGGTGCTGTTCCGTCGCCAGGCCCGGCGCGGCCGGCATATCCGCAAGCTGGTGGTCAGCCTGTCGCCCGAGTGGTTCGAGGCTGCCGGCGGCGAGGCTGGCAGCTCGGTGCATCGCTTCATGCAAAGCCACTTGGCGCCGCAGGTGTGGCAGCCCTCGGCGCGCCTGCTGACCCTGGCCGAGCAGATGCTCAATCCGCCCGACTACGATCCGCTGCTGCAACGTCTGTATCTGGAAAGCCGCGCGCTGGATATCGCCTGCGAGGCGTTGGGCAGTCTTGACGAGCGAGCACCTAGCGTCGGTCTGCGCCCACATGAGCATGTGCGCGTGCAGCGGCTTACCGAGCTGCTCGATAGCGGTGCGGCAGATGACTGGACGCTGGAGCGCATCGCGCGGGAAATCGGTGTTAACGCCAATACCCTGCAACGTCAGTTCCGCACGCTGCATGGCATGACCGTGTTTGAATACCAACGCGCACGGCGGCTGCTGCAGGCGCGTCAAGCGCTGGAGCGCGACGGCGTCAGTGTCAACGAAGCCGCCTGGCGCGCGGGTTACAACAGCCCGGCCAACTTCGCCACGGCGTTCAAGCGACAGTTCGGCATCAGCCCGAGGCAGGTGCGCGCGAGGATTTGAGGCAGCGAACTAGGTGGGGCGGGGCGAGCGGCGTTCCCGTCAGCCCGGCCACGCCAGCGTTTCGGCCTGGCCGCATGCCTCGAATAGCGGTTTGCTGAACAGATACCCCTGCATCAAGTTGATGCCCAGATCGTGCAGAGCGCTGCATTCATCAAGGGTTTCCACGCCTTCGGCGATCACGGCGATGCTCAGCTCCTGACACATCCCGACTGTTGCTCTGACGATCGCCTGACGCGCACGGCTCTGGTCGATGCCACGAATCAGATCCATGTCCAGCTTGATGATGTCCGGCTGGAAGTCTGCGAGCAGGTTGAGCCCGGCGAAGCCGGCGCCGAAATCGTCGATGGCGGTGAGAAAGCCGATGCGTTGATATTCACGAAACACTTCGGCCAGCCATTTCGCGTCGCTGATGCGCTCGCCCTCAATGGTTTCGAAGATGATCCGCTCCACCGGGAAGTCATGCACGCGCGCCGCTTCGAGCGTCGAGCGGATGCACAGCTCCGGACGATAGATGGCGTTGGGCATGAAATTGATCGATAGCCGGCTGCGCATGTCGAGCTTGGCGGCGGTCTTGATCGCTTTCACGCGACAGGCCTGATCGAAGCGGAAGCGATTTTCGTCGGTGACCTGCGACAGCACGCTGGGTGCCGGTTCGCCGTTGACACCTCGGACCAGCGCTTCATGGGCAAAGATTTCGCGCGCCTGGAGATCAACGATCGGCTGATAGGCGTAGCTGAAGCGAAAGCCAAGGCGCTCGCCGCTGGCGCAGCTGGGGCAACCGCCGTGTTCCTCGGCCGAATGGCAGGAATAGGAAGAAGGGGCTGGGTTACTGGCGTCATGTTGAATCATGGGCGCGCTCGCTGTCGGACGTGTTGAGTGACATTAGCGGCCGCGTTTACTGACGCTGGACTCCGCTCATCGCCGGGCGACCCATGTTACGACAAGCATCAGTGCGGTGCGCTGGCGAATTGATGGCGTTCGTCTTTTTACAGCGGTACCCGTGTTTTGAAAACGGTGAGCTGTAGGTGGGCCGGGCGACGTTGCGCTTCAGCCCACAATGCTCCGTCAACGTAGGTCGAATTAGCCGTAGGCGTAATCCGAAGCTCGGCAGGAAAGAAATCCGACGGCCGCGTGCATCGTCGGGGCAGCAAGCGACGGTAGCGCCTTCGGCGATTTCATCCTACAGAGCACTCGCGACGCCCCGTCAACGTAGGTTGGATTAGCCGGAGGCGTAATCCGACGTCCGACGGCATCATCCGACGCCCACCCATTCCACCGTGGCTGGGCTCAGTCTGAAACTACCCGCGCAATGGCTGCGGCCAGCTGATCCAGCCTCGCGGCATCCAGTCCGGCAATATTGGCGCGGCCGCTTTCCACCAGATACACCGAGTCATCGATGCGCAGGCGCAGCACTTGCGCGGCGGTCAGGCCGGTGTAGGAGAACATCCCCCGCTGCCGAGCGATATGCGCGAAGCGTTCGGCCAGACCGTGCGGTTGCAGCGCTCCCACTAGACCCTGGCGCAAGCCGGCGATGCGCTCGCGCTTGGCGGCGACTTCCTGTTCCCAGAGCTGGCGCAACTCGCTATTGGCCAGAATCGTCGCCACGACGGCCGCGCCATGAGACGGTGGTGTCGACCAGAGATTGCGCGCCACCGAGGCGAACTGGCTGCGTACGTCGATCAGCGAGTCGCCGTCCGCCGTGACCACTATTAGTGCGCCGGTGCGTTCGCGATACAGGCCGAAGTTCTTCGAGCATGAGCTGGTGATCAGCACTTCCGGCAACGCGTCGACGAACAGCCTTACGGCCCAGGCGTCCTCGTTCAGCCCGTCGCCGAAACCCTGGTAAGCGAAGTCGAACAGCGGCAACAGCTCACGCTTGCGAACGATTTCCAACACCTGACGCCAGTCGTCCTGGCTCAGGTCGTAGCCGGTGGGGTTGTGGCAGCAAGCGTGCAGCAGCACCACGTCGCCGCTGGGAATCTGCTCCAGCGCGGCGAGCATGGCCGGCACGTCCAGCCGGTTCTGCTCGTTCACATAGGGATAGTGCTCGACCTTTAGCTGGGCCGCTGCGAACAGAGTTTCATGGATTGGCCAGGTCGGGTCGCTGAGCCAGAGGCTACGGCCCGGCAGGCATTTGGCGATGAAATCGCCCACCAGCCGCAGCGCGCCGGTACCGCCGGGCGTCTGGGTACAGCCGGCCCGGTTCTCAACCAGGGCTGGCGAGCCTTCGCCCAGGACCAGACGCAGAAGCTGCTCGCCAAACAGAGGATCGCCATGGCCACCGATGTAGCTCTTGGTCTGCTCGCTGTCGATCAGCCGCTGCTCTGCCAGCTTCACCGCCTTGGGGATCGGCGTCAGGCCCAGGGCGTCCTTGTAGACGCCAACGCCCAGGTCGAGCTTGGCCGGGTTCGGGTCGGCACGGTAGGCATCGAGCAGACCGAGAATCGGGTCGCCGGGGACCCGCGCCACGTCGCTGAACTGTTTCACTTGCGGCCCTCGGCTGTCTTGGCTACCTCATCGGTGCGCGCGGCCATGATGAAGTCGTTGCGGTGCAAGCCTTTGATCGAGTGGCTCCACCAGGTCACGGTGACCTTGCCCCACTCGGTGAGCAGACCGGGATGATGGCCCTCGGCCTCGGCGATCTCGCCGACGGCATTGGTGAAGGCCAGGGCGTGCTTGAAGTTCTTGAACGCGAAGACCTTCTCCAGCTCCATGTGGCCGTCGCGGGTTTCAATGTTCCAATCCGGGATCTGCTTGATCAGTTCGGCCAGCTCGTCATCGGATACCTTGGGCGCGTCGGCGCGGCAGGCTTCGCAGTGGGCTTGGGTGAGGGCGGTCATGGTCGGTCCTTGTGTTGTTCGTTGTTAATGGTCTGGGCTTGTAGGTGGACGCGTAGCGTGGGCTTCAGCCCACCGTTTTTTAGCCCAGATGTGGCATTGGTGGGCTAAAGCCCACCCTACGATTACGCCGTGCGGTTCACGTCATGCCGCTTTCGGCGGAAATTTCGGCTGGTGTAGGCCCAGCTGCATGGCGGTGCGCACATGGCCCATGATGTCTTCATGGGCGACGTCGAACAGCCTTCTCAGCTCCGGCAGGACGAAATACACAGGTTGCAGGATGTCGATGCGATAGGGCGTGCGCATGGCTTCGACCACGTTGAACACCTGATGCTCGGGTTCGTCGGAGAGGCAGTAGAGCGTCTCCTTCGGCGAGGACAGGATGCCCCCACCGTAGATGCGCTGGCCGGCTGGCGTTTCAACCAGGCCGAACTCGATGGTCATCCAGTACAGCCGCGCTAGGTAGACACGCTCTTCCTTGTTGGCCTTGAGGCCGAGCTGGCCATAGGTGTGGGTGAATTCGGCAAACCAGGGGTTGGTCAGCAGCGGGCAGTGGCCGAAGATCTCATGAAAGATGTCGGGCTCCTGCAGGTAGTCGAGTTCTTCCGGCGTGCGGATGAAGGTCGCGACGGGGAAGCGCTTGCTGGCCAGCAGTTCGAAAAAGGTCTGAAAAGGAATCAGCGCCGGCACGCGCGCCACCTGCCAGCCGGTGGTCGCCTGTAAGACGCGGTTTATCTCGTCCAGCTGCGGAATTCGGTCGTGGGGCAGCGCAAGCTGCTCGATGCCGTCCAGGTATTCCTGACAGGCGCGCCCGTCGAGGAGCTTCAGCTGGCGTTCGATCAGGGTCTGCCAGACGGCGTGTTCGGCGTCGGGGTAATGAATATGGCCGTGCGCGTCTGGTTCTCGGGCAACGTACTTCGTGGTTTTCATCTGACCTCCTGAGCGGGGTGGCCGCCTGAGTCTTTTTTGTTTTGGATGCCCTTCATCTGATAGCGGCAGCGCAGCGTATGGAAGTGCTTTGGTAGATGCTCTTGATGGGATGGTTCGGGTGATTCGTAAAGAAACGCTTACGAATCGTCGCATTAACTACTCTATCGCCTTGTCGAACAGCAGAACTGTCAAATAATCTTGACGACAAACAAGAGCGAGCAGCAGAAAGTTGCGGCCGAAACGAAAAGGGACAGGTTCACATGCGAATCAGGATTCTTTGCCAGAACCGCATCGGTATCCTCCGAGACATGCTCGAATTGCTGGTCGACTACGGCATCAACGTCGCACGCGGCGAGGTGGGCGGTGAGCATGGCAATGCGGTCTACCTGCATTGCCCCAATCTGATGAACCTTCAGCTGCAGGCGTTGCGCCCGAAGATCGAGGCGCTGCAGGGCGTGTTCGAGGTGCGCAAGGTCGGCCTGATGCCAAGCGAGCGGCATTCGCTGGAGCTCAATGCGCTGCTCGGCGCACTGGAGTTTCCGGTACTGTCGATCGACATGGCCGGCGCCATCGTCGCGGCGAACCGCGCGGCTGCCCAGTTGCTGGGCGTGCGCGTCGATGAGGTGCCGGGCATGAGCCTGTCGCGCTACGCCGAGGACTTCGACCTGCCGGAGTTGGTGCGGGCGAACAAAGCGCGCATCAACGGCTTGCGGGTGACCATCAAGGGCGACGTGTTCCTCGCCGACATCGCGCCGCTGCAATCGGAGCACGACGACAGCGAAGCCCTGGCCGGTGCGGTACTGACGCTGCACCGCGCCGACCGCGTGGGTGAGCGTATCTATAACGTGCGCAAACAAGAATTGCGCGGCTTCGACAGTATCTTCCAAAGCTCGAAAGTGATGGCTGCGGTGGTTCGTGAGGCGCGGCGCATGGCGCCGCTGGATGCACCGTTGCTGATCGAGGGCGAGACCGGCACCGGCAAGGAGCTGCTGGCGCGCGCCTGCCATCTATCCAGCCCGCGCGGGCAATCGCCGTTCATGGCGCTCAACTGCGCCGGTTTGCCGGAGTCCATGGCCGAAACCGAGCTGTTCGGCTACGGCCCCGGCGCCTTCGAAGGTGCGCGCCCGGAAGGCAAGCTGGGCCTGCTGGAGCTGACCTCCGGCGGCACGCTGTTCCTTGATGGCGTCGGTGAGATGAGTACGCGGCTACAGGCCAAACTGGTGCGCTTTCTGCAGGACGGTTGTTTCCGCCGGGTGGGCAGCGACGAGGAGGTATATCTGGATGTGCGGGTGGTCTGCGCGACGCAGCTGGATTTGTCCGAGCTCTGCGCCAAGGGTGAGTTTCGCCAGGACCTGTATCACCGGCTCAACGTGCTGTCGCTGCACATCCCGCCACTGCGCGAATGCCTCGACGGGCTCGAACCGCTGGCGCTGCACTTTCTCGATCAGGCCAGCCGGCAGATCGGCTGCGCGCTGCCGAGCCTGTCGCCGCAAGCGTTGGAGCGGCTGGCTGGCTATCACTGGCCGGGGAATGTGCGACAGCTGGAGAACACGCTGTTTCAGGCGGTTTCACTCTGCGAGGGCGGGGTGATCAAGCCGGAGCACATCCGCCTGCCTGATTACGGCGCGCCGCAGCCGCTGGGTGAGTTTTCCCTGGACGGCGATCTTTCCAGCATCCTTGGCCGCTTCGAGAAAACCGTGCTGGAAGAGCTTTACCAACGCCACCCAAGCAGTCGCCTACTAGGTAAGCGATTGGGCGTGTCGCATACCACCGTGGCCAACAAATTGCGTGAATACGGCATCGGCAGCACGCGCGGCGGTGGGGGGTAGTGCATACGATGCGGTGAGCGCGGGGGCCGTCAGAGCCACCCGCGCCGCGATCGCAGTCACGCCAGCAAATCGGTTCCGAGCTGGATGGCGACCCACACCGCGAGGATTGTCGCCAGACCTAGAGCGATATTCTCGAACAGGTTGTTGCGATATTCGCCGAGCAGCTTCTTCTGGTTGGACATGATCAGCAGGCCTATCGAGATGATCGGTAGGCCCACGATATTCAGCGCGTTCACACCGATGGTCAGCGTCACGAAGTCGGGCATGCCTGGCAGTGACCAGACCAGCGGCGTGACCAGCACAAAGAGCATGAACCACTTGTGCAGCGGATCGCTCTGGAACTTCTCGCCATAGCGCGCACGGCGGGACGGTGCCGAGTAGTGCAGGGCGTCGACGATCAGCATCGGGAAGGCGGTCGTCTTGCCCACCACGCTAGCGAACAGGGTGGCAAGCACGCCGATGAAGAACACATACCAGCCGGCCGGGCCGAAGAACATTTCCAGCGCTGCGCCCAGGTCGTCGAGCGTTTCGACCTTCAGCCCGTTGGGCCGCAGGATTTCCGCGCCGACCACCCAGATCGCCAGGTTGATCAGGATGCCGATGAACACCGCGAACAGCAGGTCGTTGCGCTGCATGCGCTTGTGCTGCGGCCCGGTCCAGCCCTTTTCCTTCATGACGTAGGGGTGCACGAAGTTGGCGATCGAGCCGGCGACCGCGCCGATCACCGAGACGGCCACCAGCAAGGCGCCATGCACGCCCTGATCGCTCGGGATGCTGAAGCCGAAGGTGCCGGAGATGATGCCGCCGACGTCCGGCCCGGCCATGATGGCCAGCGACAGGAAGGCCAGCGTCATGATTGCTAGCAGCACCTTCATCACGCCCTCAATCAGTGCGTAAATGCTGCGCCCGACCACTAGCCAGACGCCGATTACCACGGCGACCGAGCAGAGCAGCGGACGGTCGATGTGCAGCAGCGTAGAGAGAGCTTCGCCGGCGCCTTTGATCATGTAGGCGTTCATCAGATGTCCCATGAACAGCGCGTAGACGAACATGAACCAGGCGAATGCCGGGTGAAGCTGGGCATAGCCACCAAGGATGGTCATGCCTTGGTTATTGCAGAGCTGGAAGCGCGCAATCATGTTGACGATCAGAAAGCGCAGCAGTAGCGAACCGGCCAGCACCCACATCATCGCGTAGCCATAGTTGGCGCCGGCAACAGACGAGGTGATCAGATCCCCGGCGCCCAGCCAGGAGAGCACGGCGATGATACCGGGGCCGAGCAATTTGACGATTTTTCCCAGTCGCGAGGACGAGTGGGCGGGAACGACTTTATCAATGGCGTCCGAGCGGGCCATGAGTTGATCTCCGAATTATTGTTGTAGAAGGAACTGCGAGATGTAAGACATCATATGACTAGTTGTATTGCAATGTCATTCGACGCTTTTTCTCCTCGCAACTAAAAAGATGTAACGAGCAGCCCACAAGTGGGATGGAAAGCCTTAGCTCGCACATTCCATGGCATTTGGCTAGCAAGGTAGGTTGCTTGATTCGGCGCGATCATGCGTCGCTTTGTAGAATGGAAGCGATGCGACGGCTGCTGGTCGTCGGACGACTAGGGCGCTGAACCTATGGGCAGTACCGAGGCGGGCCTCAATGCACCGCCTGAGTCACCGCATCGATCAACGCCTGTAGGTCGATCGGCTTACGCAGGTGCTGGGTAAAGCCTGCAGCCTTGGCCTTTTCCACGTCGCGCAGGGTGCCGTAACCGGTCAGGGCGATGCTTGGGGTGGTGGCGTTGGTGTCGCCGTGGCGTATCTCGTTCATCATCTTGTGGCCGTCGATGCCCGGCATGCCGATGTCGGAGATGATGATGTCGAAGCGCGTGGCCTCGGCCAGTTCAATGCCCTGGTCACCACCGTCTGCGGTGGTGACGTTCGCGCCTTCGCTTTCCAGCAGTTCGCGCATGGTGTCGAGAATGTCGGGCGAGTCATCGACCAGCAGAATCCTGATGCTCGCCAGCCCGCCCGCCTCTCCGGCGCCGGTCAGTTCGCCGAGTGCCATTTCGGTCTGTAGATGCACCGGTAGCCAGACGCTGAAACGAGCGCCACGGCCAATGCCTTCCGAGTGGGCTTCGATACGCCCGTTGTGGGCTTCGACCAGTTGCTTGACCAGCGCCAGCCCGATTCCCAGGCCATGCTTGGAGCGCTGCGCGTGCTGCATATCGGCCTGGCCGAACATGTCGAACACCTTGGGAAGGAACTCTTCGGCGATTCCCACGCCGGTGTCGATCACATCCAGACGCGCCTGATCGCCTTCGCGATGGAGTTCCAGGCAAATGCGGTCGCCACCCTTGGTGAACTTCCAGGCGTTGTTCAGCAGATTCCAGATGATCTGCTCGAGGCGCGTCGGGTCGGCATGGATGTACAGCGGTTCCTCGGATTTGAAGGTGTCGAAGGCCACCCTCTCACCCTCCACCAGCGGCAGGAATACCGATTCGATGCCTCGAAGCAAATCCTGATAGTGCAGCGTGATGAAGTTCAGCTTGAGCTTGCCGGTGCGAATGCGCGAGACGTCCATCAGGTCGTCGATGATCCGCGACTGGCTGCGCACCGCGCTTTGTATGGACTGCGTGGCTTTGGACAGGCTGCTAGCGTTCTTGACGACCTGCGAACGGGCAATTAGATCGGTGTTGAGCTGGATAAGATTGAGCGGATGCTTCAGCTCGTGGGAAAGCACGGCGAAGAACTCATCCTTCTGCAGGCTTGCCGCCTGGATGCTTTCCAGTTCGCTGGCACGCAGGCTATTGATCCGCTGCTGTTCGGTGAGATCGCGGCCGATCTTGGCGAAACCCATCATGTTGCCCGCGCTGTCGACCAGTGGGTTGACCAGCCCGCTGCAGAAGAATTGCGACCCGTCCTTGCGCAGATGCCAGCGCTCGTCGGTGGCCTGACCTTGCTCCAGCGCGCGCTTGCGCTCGGTCTCAGGTATGCCCACCTCGCGGTCCGCTGCGGTATAGATGAGGTCGATGCACTGGCCGATCACTTCCTGTTCGCCGTAGCCGAAGATGGATTCGGCGCCACGGTTCCATGCAGTCATCTTGCCCTGCAGGTCCGTCGTGATGATGGCGTAGCCACTCATGCTCTGCGATAGCAGTTTCATATGAGCCTCGCCGGCTCGCACGCGCTCTTCGGCGTTGCGTCGGGCGGTGATGTCGATGAAGGTCAGCACCGCGCCCTGGATGCGATCGTCGGTGGTGCGGTAGGGCAGAAAGCGCGCCATGTACCACTTGTCTTCGTGGCTCCTGACCTCGCGCTCGACCAGCTGTAGCTCGCCGAAGGCCTCGGAGGCGTCGCTGTACAGCGTTGGGTAATCGAGACGGTGAGTGATGTCCAGCAGCGAGCGGCCGGCATCGCTGCCGATCACGTTGAAGATGTCCTGGGCGCGTGGGGTGAACCACTTGATGCGCATGTGGCGGTCGACGAACAGCGTGGCGATATCGGTGGACGAGATCAGATTCTGCAGGTCGTCGTTGATCTTGCTGGTTTCGTCGACCTTGCTCTTGAGCTCGGCGTTGACTGTGATCAGCTCTTCATTGATCGACTGCAACTCCTCCTTGCTGGTTTCCAGGTCCTCACTGGCCGAGCGCAGCTCTTCGTTGATGGCCTGCAGTTCTTCGTTGGATGCGCGCAGCTCCTCGTTGGAGGTCTCCGAGTGCTCGATGGTCAGCTGCAGCTGCTCCTTGGTCTGTTGCAGCTCGACTTGAAGCTGCGTCAGCTCGCTGTCGTTGGCGTCCCCTTGGGATGTCGCGGCGCGCTTATCGGAGGGATCTTCGATTTCATCGAAGAGCACCAGCAGGTAGTCGGCGCCAGCTTCGTCGTCGCGGAACGGGCGTACCGTCATATCGATAAAAAAGTGGCGACCCTCGCGCTCCAGGCTGATGCGCCTGGCCTCGATGCACTTGCCGGTTTGCACGGCCTGATACAGCGCGCTACGCAGTGCCAGCCGCAGTTCGGGCTGCACCAGGGTCGCCAGGTTGAGCGAGGGTTCACTGCTGACGTAGCGCAAGAAGCGGCCAGCACGGTCGGACATGTGGACGATTTCCGACTCATGATTGACGATCACGCTGGGCGGCGCGTATTGCTCCAGTGCGCGCTGATGAGCGTAGGCGAAGGAGAATTTGCTGCGACGGGCCATCGCCGCGCCGGAATCGCGAGTGGGCGAGGCGGTGGAAAAGTTCTGTAACGAGGGCATCGGCACGCGTCGCTGGTTGCCGATATCCCGGGCGCGGTAAATACGGTTTTTCTTGTCCACGGGGGCGAACAGATGCGAGCAGATGTCCGCCGTCTCGGAGTTACCGAGAAACAGATAACCGCCAGGGTTGAGGGCGAAGTGGAACATGCGCAGCACTTCGCTCTGGATGTCCCGGTCAAGGTAGATCAGCAGGTTGCGGCACGAAATCAGATCCAGCCGCGAGAAGGGCGGGTCGCGCAGGATGTTGTGGCGAGCGAACAGGATCCGCTCGCGCAGCTCCTTGCGCAGGCGATAACGGTTCTGTTCCTTGGTGAAGTACTGCTGCAGCCGGTTTGGTGGCACGTCCGTGACGATCGCTTCGGGGTAGACGCTGGCGCGGGCGATTTCCAGCGCCTGGTCGTCGATGTCGGTGGCGAAGACCTGCACATCGGCGCGCAGGCCGTTGCGTTCGACGTACTCGGTAAACAGCATGCCCAACGAGTAGGCCTCCTCGCCGGTGGAGCAGGCAGCGGACCAGATACGCAGCGCGTCGCTTTCGCCGAGCAAGGCCTTTTCCTCGAACAGCTGCGGGATGATGTCACGCTCCAGCGCTTCGAAGGCTTCCTGGTCGCGAAAGAAGTTGGTGACGCCGATCAGCATGTCGGCCAGCAGCGCTGGGGTTTCCTCTGGCCGGTCGTTCAGCAGTTGGGCATAACCGGCCATGTCGTGGACGGCATTGACCTGCAGGCGTCGCTCGATCCGCCGCAACACGGTGGCTTGCTTGTAGTGGCGGAAATCATGGCCAGTGCGGCTGCGCAGCAGGCCAAGGATGTCGCGCAGGGCCGCTTCGCTTGCTTGGGTCGGCGTGTGCGTTGAGGCTTGTTCGGCTGCAGCCGGGGACTCGATCGGCGGCACCATCGTCTGCATGTTGCGGCTCAATTCCATCAGCCGCTGGGGCATCTCCAGCACCGGCAGCACGATATCGACCATACCGGTTTCAATGGCGCTGCGCGGCATGGAGTCGTATTCGGCATCGTCGGGAGACTGCGCCATGGTCACGCCGCCCTGTTCCTTGATGCGGGACAGACCGACCGAACCATCCGCGCCGGTGCCGGACAATACGATGCCGATAGCGTGGGTGTGATGGACATCGGCCAGCGCTCGAAAGAACAGGTCGATGGCGACCTGCACGCCGCGTTCGCGAGTGGGCTTGGTCAGCCGCAGATAGCCGTCATTCATCGACAGGTCGAGGGCCGGCGGGATCACATAGATCCGGTTGCGCTCGATGGGCACCGGCTGCGTCACCTGAATCACCGGCATGCGTGTCTTGTTTTGCAGGATGCTGTCGGCGTTGCTTTCATGCGTCGGCGAGAGATGCATGATCACCACGAACGCCATACCACTGTCGCTGGGCATCTGTTCGAACAGGCTCATGAGAGCCTTGAGGCCACCAGCTGAGGCACCGATACCGACCACGGGAAAATCCAGGGTGCTGCGAGCCACGCTCAGGTTCTTCGGGGTCGATGGTTCATTGGGGTTACTCATCGGTTCCTCTGTGTGACGATCCATTGACGGCAGGGGCGCCTGTGTTAAGGACAGTGGTGCGGCGAAATATGTCCCTTTTCGCCACGAACCGCAGGATGATAAAGCTTCGCCACGGCGATTTCTTCTGCGGGCAGCCGGCAGGGGGGAAAGTCACTTATTGCAATCTATGGATTACGCCTTCGGAACCTCGGATTACGCCTTCGGCTAATCCAGCCTCCGTTGACGGGACATGGCGGGTCGGCGAATCGCTTTCCGTAGGCTGGAATGCCCCAAGCGCTTCTATCGCTTCAACATTCGATGATGTTGACGGCCAGCCCGCCGCGCGCGGTTTCCTTGTACTTGCTCTTCATGTCGGCGCCGGTCTGGCGCATGGTGCGGATGACCTTGTCCAGTGAGATGAAGTGGCTGCCGTCGCCGCGCAGGGCCATGCGGGCGGCGTTGATGGCCTTCACCGAGCCCATGGCATTGCGCTCGATGCAGGGCACTTGCACCAGTCCGCCGACCGGGTCGCAAGTCAGGCCGAGGTTGTGTTCCATGCCTATTTCAGCGGCGTTTTCCACCTGCTGCGGCGTGCCGCCGAGCACTTCGCACAGCGCGCCGGCGCCCATTGAGCAGGCGACGCCCACTTCACCCTGGCAACCCACTTCGGCACCTGAGATCGAGGCGTTCTCCTTGTAGAGAATGCCGATGGCCGCCGCCGTGAGCAGAAAACGCACCACGCCGTCTTCGTCGGCGCCGGGCACGAAGCGCACGTAATAGTGCAGCAGCGCCGGGATGATTCCGGCGGCGCCATTGGTCGGTGCGGTCACCACCCGGCCGCCGGCAGCGTTTTCCTCGTTGACGGCCAGGGCGTACAGATCGACCCAGTCGAGCACGTTGAGGCTGTCGCGCAGGTTGGCTTCTGGGTTTTCGCTGAGCTGGCGATACAACCGGGCGGCGCGGCGCTCGACCTTGAGCCCGCCGGGCAGGATGCCTTCGGTGCGGCAGCCGGCGCTCACGCAGTCCTGCATGATCTGCCATATCTGCAGCAGCCGTGCGCGGGTTTCCGCTTCCGGGCGCCAGGCTGCTTCGTTGGCCAGCATCAGTTGGCTGATCGACAGGCCGTGTTGGTCGCACAGTGCCAGCAACTCACGGGCGGTGCGGAAGGGGTAGGGCAGAGGCGTGCGGTCTTCGACGATGCGGTCGGTGCCGGCCGCCTCTTCGTCGACCACGAAACCGCCGCCCACCGAGTAATACTCGCGGCTGCGGATCTGCAGGCCGGCGGCGTCGAAGGCGCGAAACACCATGCCGTTGGGGTGAAAATCCAACGGCTTGCGAATCATCGCCAAATGGTCCTTCTCGACGAAGCGGATTGGCTTTTCACCCAGCAGCCGCAGGGCGCCGTTTTTGCGAATCGCCGCCAGACGTTCCGGGATGCGGGTGGTGTCGACCTGTTCCGGCTGCTCGCCTTCGAGGCCTAGGATCACTGCTTTGTCGCTGCCGTGGCCTTTGCCGGTTGCGCCGAGCGAGCCATACAGCTCGACCCGCACGCGCTCGGTCGCATCCAGCAGGCCGTCCTGCTTCAGGCCCGCGGCGAACCGTGCCGCCGCGCTCATGGGGCCGACGGTGTGTGAGCTGGAGGGACCGATGCCGATCTTGAACAGATCAAAGGTACTCAGGGACATGAAGAATGCTCGGCTAGAAGAACGACAGCCCCAGGGACCAAAAGGTACCTGGGGCTGTTATCAGCTTAGACGCTGATTCACTGGGGAACGCTGGCGAGCGCTTCCTGGGTTTTGCGTTCGGCGAAGTAGGCGTTGGTCAGCTTGACCACCACCGGGCTCAGCAGCAGCAAGGAGATCAGGTTGGGAATCGCCATCAGGCCGTTGAGGGTGTCAGCGACCAGCCAGGCGAAGTCCAGCTGCGCCACCGCGCCGAAGGGAACCGCCAGCACCCAGACCACCCGGAAAGGCCAGACGGCCTTGGTGCCCACCAGGAACTCCCAGCATTTTTCGCCGAAGTAGCTCCAGCCGAGAATGGTGGTGAAGGCAAAGACCACCAACGCAATGGTCAGGATGGCGCCGCCGAAACCGGGCATCGCCGATTCGAAGGCGGCCGCCGACAATGCCGCGCCGCTCTCGCCGCTGGTCCAGACGCCGGAGCAGATGATCGCCAGGCCGGTCATCGAGCAGATGATGATGGTGTCGATGAACGTGCCCAACATGCCGATCAGGCCGGAGCGAACCGGGCATTTGCTGGTGCCTGCGGCCTGGGCGATGCCGGCAGTGCCGAGGCCTGCTTCGTTGGAAAAGATGCCGCGTGCCACGCCGAAACGAATCGCCGCAATCACCGCCGCGCCGGCAAAGCCGCCGGTTGCTGCGACCGGGTTGAAGGCGGATTCGAAGATCAGCGCGAACGCGCCAGGAATGGCTTCGAAGTTGACCGCCAACACCACCAGCGCGGCGATGATGTAGGCCACGCACATGAACGGCACCAGCGACGCGGCGACCTTGCCGATGCGCTTGATGCCGCCGAGGATCACCATGCCGACGATGGCCATCGAGACCACGCCAGTGATCCACATCGGTACGCCGAAGGTCGTCTCCATGGCATGGGCCATGCTGTTGACCTGCACCATGTTGCCAATGCCGAAACCGGCCAGGCCGCCGAAGATGGCGAAGGCGCCGCCGAGCCACAGCCACTTCTTGCCCAGGCCGTTCTTGATCGCATACATCGGGCCGCCAACGTGCTCGCCGCGGTCGTCCTTCTCGCGGTAATGCACGGCCAGTACAACCTCGCAGTACTTGGTCGCCATGCCCACCAGCGCGGTGCACCACATCCAGAACAGCGCACCCGGCCCGCCGAGGAAGATGGCGGTCGCCACGCCAGCGATGTTGCCGGTACCGACGGTGGCCGCCAGGCAGGTCATCAGCGCCTGGAACGGGCTGATTTCACCCTCGGCGCCGGGCTCGTTCTTGCGCCCCTGCCACATCAGCCGAAAGCCGCGTGGAATGGTGCGCCAAGGCATGAACTTGAGGCTGATCATGAGGAACAGCCCGGTGCCTAAGACCAGCACCAGAGTCGGCGGACCCCATACCAGCGCGTTGATTTTATTGACCAGATCATTGAGGAATTGCATGTCGACTCCGTTTGTTCTTGTGGTTTACGGCGTGTCGGGGTGCGGCGAGGCACTTGTCCGGATTTCTGACTGGCCTGAGCTATGTTCTTTAGCGAAACTACCAGGTCATTCGGACTCCGTGTGTGACAACGACGCAAGCCGGATGCCAGGTTTTATGGAATTCTTTGTAAATCAGTAAGTTAAAAATAAGTAGAAACTGGGCGTTGATGCTCTTTGTATTACATTCGATACAGCTGTATCGCGTAGCGCGAGATTGGTTGAGAAAGCCGCCTGTATTGGTTTAGGTACGGCGTATCGATAGAAATACAGGTGGGTGATGATCGCTGAGGCGAATGTGCACAGGCCGAGCGAAAGCGCTGTTCCCAAAGGTTACGTTAACGGCAGCTCAGCTTGATGTCTGGGCTCGAAAGGCCAGCGCTTGTAGAGTGCGCTCCGCGCACCGATCGGGACTGAGGGAAGGATCTAGGGGCAAGCGAGCGCACTACTTTGCGGTGCGCGGAGCGCACCCTACGGAGAGTGGTGTGCTTGCAAATCCTAGCCGCCGATACCGTACTTGCGCAGGCGCATGGCGATGGCGCTGTGCGAGCTTTTCAGCCGCGCCGCCAGCAGCCGGGTAGAGGGATAGCTCGTGTAGAGCTTTTCCAGGATCGAGCGTTCGAAGGCGTCCATGGCTTCGCTGAGGCTGGAGATTTCATCGTCCTGGCAGGCCAGCTTGGTGCGGGCGATATCCAGGTCGTCGAGGCCGATCATGCCGCTGTCGGACATCGCCGCGGCGCGGAAAATGATGTTCTGCAACTGTCGCACGTTGCCGGGCCAGGGGTTGCCGAGCAACACCGGGTAAGTCGAGGGCGCAAGCCTGCATGGCGGGCGCTGGATCTGAGTGCAGGCCTGCAGCAGGAAGTGCCGGGCCAGCAACAGGATGTCTTCGCCGCGCTCGCGCAACGGTGGGACGTTCAGGTTGAGGACGTTGAGCCGGTAGAAGAGATCCTCGCGGAACGTTTCCTCACCAACCAGCTGTTCCAGGTCGCGGTGAGTGGCGCTGAGGATGCGCACGTCGACGCGAATCTCGCGTTCACCGCCGATACGCCGGAAGCTGCCCTCGCTGAGAAAGTGCATCAGCTTGGCCTGCAGGTAAGGCGACATCTCGGCGATCTCGTCGAGAAAAACCGTGCCGCCATTGGCCAGCTCCAATAGGCCGGGCTTGCCGCTGCGCTGAGCCGCGTTCGCGGCGCCTGGCGCATAGCCGAACAGTTCGCCGTCGGCCTGGTTCTCCGCCACGGCCGCGCAGCTGAGCGTGAGAAAGGGCGCGTTGCTGCGTGGGCTGGCGGCGTGGCAGGCGCGGGCGATCAATTCCTTGCCGGTACCGGTTTCGCCCTGGATCAGCAAGGGCGCATCGAGTGCCGCGACGCGCTTGCCGCGGGCCTTGATTGTGCGGATCGCTGGCGAGTCGCCGAGCAGCGCATCGAAGCTTTCCGCATGGTGCGGGTGCAGCGCGGCCAGGCGTTCCCCGAGACGGCTGGGTGCGTAGAGTGTGAGCAGGGCGCCGGCCGCCGGCTGAGTGCCGTCTGCCATGAGTGTTTCGGCGATCGGCATCACGTCGATCAGCAGGGATTGGCCATTGAAGATGATTTCGCGCATCGGCAGACGAAAGCCCTGCTCGAGCATCGCGGCCTGCAGCTCTGGGGCTTCGAACAGCTCGCCGACGAATTGGCCTTCGGGGTCGAGCCCGACCAGGCTGATCAGCGCCGGGTTGGCCATGAGGATCTTGCCGTCGCCATCGACCGCCATTAGCGGGTCCGGCATGGCGTGCAGCAGCGCGTCGAGCTGCAGGCGGCGCTGCTGACCGGGCAGCATGCCAACCACCTGGATGTCCTGCACGCCCCGTACGCCGCGCAGCGCCTGGCGCAGCTCGTCGAGCACGTGCGCATCGATCGCCGGCGCGTCTATATAGACGTTGGGCGGCACCATCTCCACGGCATCAAGGTTCAGGTTACGCGCCACTAGCAGGGCGAGCACCTCTTGGGTGATGCCGATGCGGTCGATGAATGTAACGTGGATGCGCATGCTGTTCGGGCCTCGGTCGAGGCCCGAAGTATGCCTGCTTGCCGAGCTGAAGGCATCGCCGGCGCGGCGCCGTTATCGGCTCGGTCCGCCCCAGGGTTTGGCTTCCAGGCTGTTGTGCACCGCGGTGGCTGCCTGGGCGGCCTGGCCGATGGCAACGCTCATCTGTTTCAGGCCCATGGTCACATCGCCGATGGCATAGAGTCCGCGCATCGAGGTTTGCAGATGATCGTCGACCCGCACGCCGCCGCACTCGTCGCAATCCACGCCCAATTGCAGGGCGAGATCAGAACGAAAACGCGCGCCAAGGCTGGGGTAGATGATGTCGAAATGGTGGACGTCACCGTTGCAGGTGATCAGCTCGATGCCGGTCTCGCAAGGGCGCAGGGCCTCGACGCGATCGCTGATCAGGCGGATGTCGTAATGCTCGGCCAGGGCGATGGCCTGATCGCAGGCATCCTGCTCGCCATGCACCACGACGGTGACGCGATCGCTGAAGGTGCGCAGGAACACCGCGTGGCCGATGGCGCACTCTGCTTCACCATAGACCGCGACGTTGTCCCCCTTTACCTCGTAGCCGTCGCAGATGGCGCATAGCCGCACTTTGCCTTCGGCGATGGCCTGCTCGACGTTGGGCATATCCGGCAGCGTGTCCTCGATGCCAGTGGCAAGAATGATGCGCCGGGCCACGCAACTTTGATCGCCATAGCGCACGCTGAAACCCTCCGCATGCGGCTCGATGTGCTCGACCCGGCCGTGTTCGAGCCTGGCGCCGTAACCGCTGGCCTGCTCGCGCAGCCTTACCAGCAGATCATTGCCGTTGATGCCCGGTGGAAAGCCCGGGTAGTTGTGCGATCGCGGGATCCATGAGGCGCGGCTGGAACCGGCATCGACCACCAGGCAGCTGCGCCGGAAGCGCGCCAGGTAAAGCGCTGCGGTCAGTCCACCCGGGCCGCCACCAATGATCAGGCAGTCGACAATCGTGGGTTGCGGGTTCGGCGAGCGTTGGTTCATGGCATTGGCCGTTGGCTTTCTGTTGGCCAGTAGAAGTGCTTGGCGGTGTGAAAGTTCGGTCAGTCCGATAAATGCAATATGCCGTTTTGAGAGCTGGTTGGACTTCCTGCGCTTGTGTCATGTGCGCCTATGCCGAAAACTCCCACCTTTCGTGAAATACCGCTCTAGCATCGGTGTTTCACGATCCATTCCAATAAAGGCCAGCCGCCGGCGCTCCGTTGCCGTGATGAGCGGGCCATTCACGTTGAAATGGACCGACCGCGCGTGTTGGGTCCGATCACGATCGATAAAACCACTCGAACGGTGCTTACGAGGCGCCGAGGTCGAGCTTTTCCTATTTGGGGGACAAATGTTCAAGTCTTGTGTCGCTGCGCTGGTCGTAGCCCTGTATTGGTTGAGTGCCCCGGCTACAGCGGCTGAAGGGGAACCCTTCGTCATCAAGTTCGCTCACGTGGTGGCCGATGACACGCCCAAGGGCAAGGGGGCGTTGCTGTTCCAGAAGCTGGCCCACGAGCGCCTGGCCGGCAAGGTGAAGGTCGAGGTGTATCCGAACTCGACGCTGGTCGGCGATGCCGACGAAATGCAGGCGCTGCTGAACAACGAAGTCCAGATCCTTGCGCCTTCGCTGTCCAAATTCGGCCAGTACACGAAGAAGCTGCAGGTATTCGATTTGCCGTTCCTGTTCGACGATCAGGCGGCGGTTCAGCGGTTCCAGCAGCGCGAGATGAGCCGTGAATTGTTGCGCTCGATGGCCGGCTCCGGCATCTATGGCCTGGCGTACTGGAACAACGGCTTGAAGCAGTTTTCCTCCACCCAGGCCCTGCGCCTGCCCGAAGATGCCAGCGGGCTCGCCTTCCGCATACAGCCATCGGCGGTGCTGGAAGCGCAGTTCAACGCGGTTGGGGCCAAGCCGGTAGTACTGCCCTTCGCCGACGTATACAAGTCGCTGCAAAGCGGTGTGGTGCAGGGCGCGGAAAACCCCTGGTCCAACATCGCCAGCCAGAACATGCACAAGGTTCAGCCGTTCATCACCGAGAGCAATCACGGTGTGCTCAATTACATGCTGGTGACCAGTTCTAAGTTCTGGATGAGCATGCCATTCGCGGTGCGCTCAGAGCTCGAAGGCATCATCCTCGAAGTGACCCAGGCGGTGAATCGCGAAGCGGCGGCGCTCAACCAGCGCGACCGTGATCGGATCCTCGCGAGCGGCAGCAGCAAGCTGATTACCCTCACGCCCGAGCAGCGCCAGGCCTGGCGCGAGAAGATGATGCCGGTGTGGCAGTCCTATGAAGCGGAGATTGGCGCCGACGTCATCCGTGCGGCGCTGACGGTGAATCGCAAACACTAAGCTGTTCCGTCCGTCGCCGTCGCGACGGACCTCACGACATCCGCTCGCCGGCATAGCACGTCGGCGAGCTCGGCGCACCGCGGCGCTCCAACTCTTCCTCCAGCCATTCTGCCAACACCCGCGCATTGTTCTGCTGCTCGTCGCGAGCGGCGTAAAGCAGCGTCAGCGGGCCCTTCATGGCGATGTTCAGCAACGGCCACCAGTGCTCTGGGTGGGCGGCCAGCTCTTGGCGATAACGCTCATGAAAGGCATCGAAGCCCAACCCATCATGCTTGAACGCTTGGCGCAGCGCCGCCGAGGGCGCCAGTTCCCGCAGCCAGTTGTCCAGCGCCAGGTCTTCCTTGCGCAGGTTTCGTGGCCAGAGGCGGTCGACCAAAACGCGGTATCCATCGCGGGTTTCGCAGGCCTCATAGGCGCGTTTGCAAAGAATCATCGCCTGCCTCCTAAGGTTTCGGAACTAAATCGGATTAGGGTTAAAAATACTTATATACAGGTAATAAATACCCTTAAAGGCAAGGTAAATATAACCAGTTATATCGCATCCTATTGATTCATAAAGATTAAAAAGCGGCACGCTTCGTGTCTAAGAGTAAGGAAACATCACGCGTATAAGGAGTAGCACATGAAGAATCTAGTCGCTTTGGTTGCCGGTGCAATGTTGCTGACCAGTACGCTGGCGGGTGCCGATGAGGTCGTGGAGGCTCGCCAGGATCGAGTTGTGGGCGGTGGGTTTGGAGGGCTCAGTGGTTTCATGCTGGGCGCGGCAGCCGGACCGATCGGCGCATTGATTGGCGGCGGGCTGGGTTATTTCGTCGGTCAAGGGGCGCAACAGGCGGCCGGTCTCGATCAGACGCTCTACATAATCGAGGCCGAAGATGGCAGCCAGTCCCAGGTGCGGAGCTCGGCGAACGGCTTCGTTGTCGGGCAGCAAGTCGAGCGTGATGGCGCCAAGCTGACGGCGCTGAATCGCTGAGTACGGGCCGCCATCTTCGATGCCGTAAGCGACTACAGCGAAGCGGAGACAGATCCTAAACTGGCAGGCAGGAACCGAAGGAGCCGCGATGACCTATTCCCTGTTGCATGTGATTCACCTGCTAGCGGCCATTTTCTTCATCGGCGCGCTATTCGTTGAGGTGCTGGTGCTTCATCAGGTTCGCCAGCAGATCGAGCCGAATCTGATGCAGAGCGTTGATAAGGCCGTCGGTGCGCGCCTGAGAGTGGTGCTGCACTGGGTCGTGCTGTTCGTCTATGGCGCCGGCATCGGTCTGGCCTGGCATCACCGTCATGCACTGGCTAATCCTTTTGCGAGCAGTTTCGCAACCTTGCTCTCGTTGAAAATCCTGCTGGCGATCGGTGTGTTCTTCACCTTCGGCATGGTCGCCATGCTGTTGCGCAGCGGATGCATGACGCCAGCGCGTTATCGGCGCATCCAATGGGCGATCTTCCTGCAGATGATCGGCATCGTGCTGCTGGCTAAGGCGATGTTTTATCTGCATTGGTAGGGAGTCATTGGGTTACGTCTTCATGGTTACGGTGGGCTGAAGCCCACCCTACAGATCGCGGCTTGTAGGATGGAATCGCCGAAGGCGCTTCCGTCGCTTACTGCGGACGCCGATGTCGAGGCAGGCCTTAGCAGGTTCTTAGTGGACGAAGGATGACGTTGATCAACGGCGCAGAGGCTTCGCGTGCCGCTGATTGCGCCAGATTCAGCGGTTGCACCTTCGTTGCCTTCACGGCTGACGGGGCTAAGGTTGAGTGCATCGACGACCAGCAGAGGTACCCTATGAACTTCGCCTACAGCCCGCGTGCGGAGGCGCTGCGCCAGCAGCTGCGCGCCTTCATGGACCAGTACATCGTGCCGCGCATAGGTGCCTGGCACGAGGAGGTCGCGGCGGGACAATATCCGGTTTCGTTCATGGAGGATCTCAAGGCGCTAGCCCGTTCCGAGGGACTGTGGAACCTGTTCCTGCCGTCGCTGCGCGAGGACGAGCCGGGCATGGGCCTGAGCAACCTCGAATACGCGCCGCTGGCGGAAATCATGGGGCGCGTGCAGTGGGCCGCGGAAGTGTTCAATTGCAACGCGCCGGACACCGGCAACATGGAGCTGCTGCACCTGTTCGCCAGTCCTGAGCAGCGTGAGCGATGGCTCAAGCCTTTGCTCGAAGGCGAGATTCGTTCGGCCTTCGCCATGACCGAGCCGGACGTGCCGTCGTCGGATGCCACCAACATCCAGACGCTGATCCGCCGCGATGGCGACGACTACGTCATCAACGGCCGCAAGTGGTTCATCACCAACGCCTCGCATCCCAACTGCAAGCTGTTGATCGTGATGGGCAAGACCGATCCCGATGCGCAAACGCATCACCAGCAGAGCATGATTCTCGTGCCGTTCGACACGCCCGGCGTCGAGCTGGTGCGCAACATTCCGGTGATGAATCACATCGCCCCCGAGGGCCACAGCGAGCTGCTGTTAAGGAACGTTCGGGTGCCGGCGCGCAACCTGCTGGGCAAAGAGGGCGACGGCTTCATGATGGCCCAGGCGCGCCTCGGGCCGGGTCGCATCCACCACTGCATGCGATCGATCGGCATGGCCGAGCTGGCGCTGGAGCTAATGGTCGAGCGCGCTCAGGAGCGCAAGGCCTTCGGCAAATATCTGCAGCAGTATTCCAATGTTGCCGACTGGATCGCCGAGTCGCGCATCGAGATCGAACAGGCGCGGCTGCTGGTGCTGAAGACCGCCTGGATGATCGACGAAGTGGGCGCCAAGGCCGCACGCAAGGAAATCTCCATGATCAAGGCGCTGGTGCCGCGCATGCACACCCGCGTCGTCGATCGCGCCATCCAGGTTTACGGCGCCATGGGCCTGACCCCGGATACCCCGCTGGCGGACATGTGGACCGGTGGCCGCGCGCTGCGCTTCGCCGACGGCCCGGATCAGGTGCACTTGCGCAGCATCGCGAAGATGGAGATCAAGGCCAGCGAAGCCACCCGAGGCGCCACCGCCGCCTATCTCACGCCGCCTGGCCGAGCTTGAACGGGTCCGTTTAGGGGAACGCAGCCTCGTCTAGCGCGAGGCCTCCGCCGGAGCCTGCACGGCATGGATGCGGGTCAAGATCGCTGAGGTTCGAGGGGCAACAGAGGGCACTGGACGCTTCGTTGACATGGCTCAATGAAATCAGTCGTCAGCGGTAAGGTTGATCGCGGTCAAGGGTAGGCCTGGGCTGCGTCACTACCATGCTTCCTACATTCCTTGCTGGAAGTGGAACAGTGCTCATGAAGCCCCAACGCAGTACGTCCGTTATCGCCGGCAATTGGGGGGGGTACCTGCTGATCGCAGTGTTCCTCATGGTCTGCAGCTTCACGCTGCAAGCCAAAGAGTATGAAGCCGAGCAACAGCGCATCGAGCTGTTTTTCCCGAAGGTAACCCAGATTTCCGAGCCCGAAGGCGACTATCAGGTCCGTACGCTCACCGACGGCGTCGGCACTGTCTACGGTTACGCCTTCCAGAGCATCCACGTCACCGACATGCCGGCGTATTCCGGCAAGCCGCTGAACATGCAGGTGCTGCTCGACCGCGAAGGCGCCATCGTCGACGCCTATGTGCTGGAGCATCACGAACCCATCCTGCTGATTGGCATTCCCGAGCAGAAACTGCATGACTTCACCGCGAAATATGCCGGCATCAAGGCCGATCAGCGTGTGGTGGTGGGACGCTCCAGCGACAAGAGCGCAGTGACCGTCGATGCCGTGACGGGCGCCACCGTGACCGTGATGGTGGTCAACGAAATCGTCATGCGCTCCGCCCATGAAGTGGCGGCGTCTCTCGGTCTGGTCAAGAGCAACCTCGACGCCCGGCAGAAGCCGGCCATCGTCCGCGAAGACGTTTACCAGCCCGCCACCTGGGCGGAGCTGACCGGCAACGGCGCGATTCGTCGGTTGCATCTGACCAATGGCGATATCAATCAGGCGTTCAAAGGCACCAAGGCCGAAGGCATCGACGAGGCGCCCGCCGAGGAAGTCGACGATACCTTCATCGACCTCTACGCCGCCCACCTGAACCCGCCGACCATCGGCCGCAACCTGCTGGGCGACAATCAGTACCGCTTTCTGATGGAAGATCTCAAGCCGGGCGAACACGCCATCGCCGTGCTCGGCAGCGGCGAATACTCGTTCAAGGGCTCGGGTTACGTGCGCGGCGGCATTTTCGATCGGGTGCAGGTGCGCCAGTTCGGCAACATCCTCAGCTTCCGTGATATGGACTATCAGCGGCTCAACGACGTGTTCGCTGAAGGCATTCCGGACTTCAAGGAAATGGCGATCTTCATCCTCCGCGAAAATACCGGCTTCGATCCGGGCACACCGTGGACGCTGGAGCTGCTGGTGCGCCGCCAGACCGGCCCGGTGGATGGCATCTTCACCAGTTTCGAGCTGCCCTATCAGATTCCCGAAGCCTACATCGAGCGCCCGCAGCCGACTGCCGAGGAGCTGGCCGCCATCGAGGAAGCCAACCGGCCGATGTGGGTCAACATCTGGTACCAGAAGAGTTTCCAGATCGGCGTGATCCTGGTCGCGCTGGCGCTGCTGACGGTCATCCTGTTCATGCAGGACACCTTCGCTCGTTACCCGCACTTCCTGCGCATGCTGCGCCATGGCTATCTGATCTTCACCGTGGTGTTCATCGGCTGGTATGCCCTGGGGCAGCTGTCGGTGGTCAATGTGCTGACCTTCGTCCACGCGCTGGTGCAGGACTTCCGCTGGGAGCTGTTCCTGACCGACCCGGTGATCTTCATTCTCTGGACGTTCACCGCCGCAAGTTTGCTGCTTTGGGGGCGCGGCGTGTTCTGCGGCTGGCTGTGCCCCTTCGGCGCGCTGCAGGAGTTGATCAACGAGGCCGCGCGCAAGCTGAAGATTCCGCAGTACGACGTGCCCTTCACCGTTCACGAGCGGCTCTGGGCGATCAAATACATCGTGCTACTGGTGCTGTTCGGCATCTCGCTGGAATCCATGACGATGGCCGAGAAGGCCGCCGAGGTGGAGCCATTCAAGACTGCAATCACACTGAAGTTCGACCGCCAGTGGTGGTTCGTCGCCTACGCCGTGTTCCTGCTGGTGATCAACATTTTCACCCGCAAGGTCTTCTGCCGTTACGTCTGCCCGCTGGGCGCGGGGCTGGCGATCACCGGGCGCTTCCGTCTGTTCGACTGGCTCAAGCGGCGCAAGGAGTGCGGCAACCCGTGCCAGCTCTGCGCCAACGAATGCGAAGTGCAGGCGATCCATCCAGATGGGCATATCAATCACAACGAATGCCACTACTGCCTGGATTGCCAGATGACCTACTTCAATGACGACAAGTGTCCGCCGCTGATCGCCAAGAACAAGCGCTCCAAGCGCGACAAGAAAGCGCCGGCCGGGCCGCAGCTGATCCCCGTGCAAGTCGTGGAACCCTGAACCAGACACAACAACCCTTCACTTGACTGTTGGAATTACATCCAGAAAGGAGCAGACCATGAGCGACAAGGCAAAAGGCAACACCGAGGTGCTGGAAAAAAGCGGTCTGAGCCGCCGCGGCTTCCTGGGTGCGACAGCCGTGACCGGCGCGGCGGTTGCCGCCACGGCGTTCGGCGGCGCAGTGATGACGCGCGAATCTTTCGCGGCTGCGGCGAAGGACGCACGGTCGAAGATCCACGTGGGGCCGGGCGAGCTGGATGAGTACTACGGCTTCTGGAGCGGCGGCCACCAGGGCGAGGTGCGCGTGATGGGCGTGCCGTCGATGCGCGAGCTGATGCGTATTCCGGTATTCAACGTCGATTCGGCCACCGGCTGGGGCCTGACCAACGAAAGCAAGCACATCCTGGGAGATAGCGCCAAGTACCTCAACGGTGACTGCCACCACCCGCACATCTCCATGACCGACGGCAAGTACGACGGTAAATACCTGTTCATCAATGACAAGGCCAACAGCCGCGTGGCGCGTATCCGCCTCGATGTCATGAAGTGCGACAAGATCCTCACCGTGCCGAACGTCCAGGCGATTCACGGGCTGCGCCTGCAGAAAGTGCCGCACACCAAGTACGTGTTCGCCAACGCCGAGTTTGTGATCCCGCATCCCAACGACGGCAGCACATTCGATATCAGCGGCGAAAATGCCTACACCATGTTCAACGTCATCGATGCCGAGAAGATGGAAATGGCTTTCCAGGTCATCGTCGATGGCAACCTGGATAACACCGATGCTGATTACACCGGGCGTTTCGCCGCTTCCACCTGCTACAACTCGGAAAAGGCGTTCGACCTGGGCGGCATGATGCGCAACGAGCGTGACTGGGTCGTGGTGTTCGACATTCCTGCCATCGAGGCGGCAATCAAGGCCGGTGACTTCATCACCCTCGGCGACTCCAAGGTGCCGGTGGTCAATGGTCGCGACGGGTCCAAGCTGACTCGCTACATCCCGGTACCGAAAAACCCCCACGGCCTGAACACCTCGCCGGACGGTAAATACTTCATCGCCAACGGCAAGCTGTCGCCGACCGCCACCATCATCGCCATTGACAAGCTGCCCGAGCTGTTCGACGGCAAGCTGGCCGATCCCCGCGATGTGGTCGTGGGCGAACCCGAGCTGGGTCTCGGTCCGCTGCACACCACCTTCGACGGTCGCGGCAACGGCTACACCACGCTGTTCATCGACAGCCAAGTGGTCAAATGGAACATCGAAGAGGCCGTGCGCGCCTACAAGGGCGAGAAGGTCAACTACATCAAGCAGAAGCTGGACGTTCACTACCAGCCGGGGCACATCCATGCCTCGCTGACCGAAACCAGCGAAGCGGACGGCAAGTGGCTGATTGCGCTTTCGAAGTTCTCCAAGGACCGTTTCCTGCCGGTCGGGCCGCTGCACCCGGAAAACGATCAGCTGATCGACATTTCCGGCGATGAAATGAAGCTGGTGCACGACGGCCCAACCTATGCCGAACCGCACGACTGCATCCTGGTGCGCCGCGACCAGATTCGTACCAAGAAGATCTGGGACCGCAACGACCCGATGTTCGCCCCGACGGTGGAAATGGCCAAGAAGGACGGCGTCAATCTGGACACGGAAAACAAGGTCATCCGTGACGGCAACAAGGTGCGCGTCTACATGACCTCGATGGCGCCGGCGTACGGCATCACCGAGTTCACGGTGAAGCAGGGCAACGAAGTCACGGTGATCATTACCAACATCGACCAGATCGAGGACGTGTCCCACGGTTTCGTCATGACCAACCACGGCGCAAGCATGGAGATCAGCCCTCAGCAGACCTCGTCCATCACCTTCACAGCCGATAAACCCGGTCTGCACTGGTACTACTGCAGCTGGTTCTGCCACGCGCTGCACATGGAGATGGTCGGCCGTATGCTGGTTGAGCCGGCCTGAGGCAGGGCCTGAACGTGGGGCTGGCGCCGCGCGAAGCAGCTTCGCGCCGAGCCCGCCTTCACGGTCGCTTCAAAGCTGGCGAACCCTGATGGGGTCGCCAGTCGCATCACCCGCCTGGACGCTGAAGAAGGTAATTGGTGTGCTCGGATTTCAGGCTATTCGCTTAGGGTTTTCAGTGGCGCTTGTCGCCCACATGTTTTTTGCCGGGGCCGCGCTGGCGGAACCGCAACCCATCACCTCGCTGCCCTTGCAAACGCTGGGGGAAAACCGCTGGACGCTGCCCGCAGGCGAATACAGCGGGCAATTTTTCATCGATCAGCCGCTGGCGTTGCACTGTGCGCCCGGCGCGGTGATCGAGGCGCAGGGCCAGGCCAATGCCCTGACCATCCGCGCGCCAGACGTGACCATCGAGGGCTGTGAGCTGCGCGATTGGGGGCGCGATCTGACCGACATGAACGCGGCGATCTTCATCGAGCCCAGCGCCACCGATGCTGTGATCCGTAACAACCGCCTGCAGGGGCCGGGGTTCGGTATCTGGGCTGATCGCAGCCAGAATCTGCTGATCGAAGGCAACCGGATCGAGGGCGACCTGGACTTGCGCTCCCAAGACCGTGGCAACGGTATCCATTTGTTCTCCGTTCGCGGTTCCCGCGTCGTCGGCAATCATGTCTGGAACACCCGCGACGGTATCTACATCGACAACTCCAATGGCAACCGCATCGAGCGCAACCTGTTCGAGGACCTGCGCTACGGCGTGCACTACATGTTCTCCCACGAGAACCAGGTGATCGCCAACGTCACCCGCCGCACCCGCACCGGCTACGCGCTGATGCAGAGCCGCAAGCTGACCGTGATCGGCAACCGCTCCGAGCAGGACCAGAACTACGGCATCCTGATGAACTACATCACCTACTCGACCATCAAGGACAACGTCGTCAGCGACGTCGAGCGCGGCGATACCGGTGGCGACAGCATGATCAGCGGCGGCGAGGGCAAGGCGCTGTTCATCTATAACTCGCTGTTCAACACCATCGAAGGCAACCACTTCCAGCGCAGCGATCTGGGTATTCACCTGACTGCAGGTTCGGAGAACAACCGCATCGTCGGCAATGCCTTTGTCGGCAACCAGCAGCAGGTCAAGTACGTGGCCGTGCGGACCCAGGAATGGTCGGTGGACGGGCGCGGCAACTACTGGAGCGATTATCTGGGCTGGGACCGCGACGACGACGGTTTGGGCGATATCGCCTACGAGCCCAACGACAACGTCGACCGCCTGCTGTGGATGTACCCGCAGGTGCGGCTGCTGATGAACAGCCCCAGCATCGAAGTGCTGCGCTGGGTGCAGCGCGCCTTTCCGGTGATCAAGTCGCCGGGTGTGCAAGACAGTCATCCGTTGATGAAGCCGCCTACCCGCGAACCGTTGAAGCCAGACCAGGAACCTCTTTCATGAATGCCGTTGAAATCATGGGTGTGAGCCAGCGCTACGGCAATATGACCGTGTTGCACGATTTGAACCTGAACCTCGGTGAAGGCGAGGTGCTGGGCCTGTTTGGTCATAACGGTGCCGGCAAGACCACCAGCATGAAGCTAATCCTCGGCCTGTTGCAGGCCAGTGAGGGGCAGGTCCGGGTACTCGGTCGCGACCCACGGACCAGCGATGTCCGCCGCCAGCTGGGCTATCTGCCGGAGAACGTCACCTTCTATCCGCAGCTGACCGGGCGCGAAACCCTGCGCCACTTCGCCCGCCTGAAGAGCACACCGCTGAATCAGGTCGACGATCTGCTCGAACAGGTCGGCCTCACCCACGCCGCCGATCGTCGGGTGAAGACGTATTCCAAGGGGATGCGTCAGCGCCTCGGGTTGGCCCAGGCGGTACTCGGCGAGCCGCGCCTGTTGCTGCTCGATGAGCCGACAGTCGGCCTCGACCCCATCGCCACCCAAGAGCTGTATCTGCTGGTCGACCGCCTGCGCCAGAGCGGCACCAGCGTGATTCTTTGCTCCCACGTGCTGCCCGGTGTCGAGGCGCATATCAACCGCGCGGCAATCCTTGCCAAGGGCCGGCTGCAGGCCGTTGGTAGCCTCAAGCAATTGCGTAGCGAAGCCGGCTTGCCGGTACGTATCCGCGCCAGTGGCGTCAGCCAGAGCGAGGCATGGCTGGAGCGCTGGAACACCGCAGGCCATTCGGCGCGGCGCCATGGCGAGGATGGGGTTGAGGTGGTCGCCATCAACGGCCACAAGCTGCCGCTGCTGCGTGAACTGCTGGGCGAAAGCGAGCCGGATGACGTCGAGATCCACCAGCCGTCGCTGGAGGATCTGTACCGCTATTACATGGAGCGCGCCAGCGATGTGCAGGCCGCGGAGGGCAGGCTATGAACCAGGTCTGGAATATCGCTCGCAAGGAACTCAGCGATGGCCTGCGCAACCGCTGGTTGCTGGCCATCAGCCTGCTGTTCGCGGTACTGGCCGTAGGCATCGCCTGGCTGGGCGCGGCGGCTTCGGGGCAGGTGGGCTTCACCTCGATTCCGGCGACCATCGCCAGCCTGGCGAGCCTCGCCACCTTCCTGATGCCGCTGATCGCGCTGCTGCTGGCCTATGACGCCATCGTTGGTGAGGATGAAGGCGGCACATTGATGCTGCTGCTGACCTATCCTTTGGGGCGCGGCGAGATTCTGCTCGGTAAGTTCGTCGGTCACGGGCTGATTCTTGCCCTGGCGGTGCTGATCGGCTTTGGCGGCGCCGCGCTAGCCATCGCCGTGCTGGTCGAGGACATCGAGCTGGGCCTGCTGCTCTGGGCCTTCGGCCGCTTCATGATTTCCTCCACGCTGCTGGGCTGGGTGTTTCTGGCGATGGCCTACGTGCTCAGCGGCAAGGTCAGCGAGAAATCCAGTGCTGCCGGGCTGGCGCTGGGGGTCTGGTTCCTGTTCGTGCTGGTATTCGATCTGGTGCTGCTGGCGCTACTGGTGCTCAGCGAGGGCAAGTTCAGCCCCGAGTTGCTGCCCTGGTTGCTGCTGCTCAACCCCACCGACATCTACCGGCTGATCAACCTGTCCGGTTTTGAGGGCGGCGGCGCCATGGGCGTGCTGTCGCTGGGCAGCGAACTGCCGGTGCCCGGTGCTGTGCTCTGGCTGTGCCTGCTGGCCTGGGCCGGGGCTTCGCTGCTGCTGGCCTATGGCATTTTCCGCCGTCGTCTGGCCTGATTTCTTCGTTAAAGGAACTGCAATGATGAATGCGTTATACGTACAGGCTTCCCGGGCGCTGGTTGCCATCCTGCTGCTGGCTTTGGCCGGCTGTAATGAATCCGAGCAGGTGGAGCAGGTTCTGGAGCCGGTCGCTTTCCATGCCGAGGATGAGTGTCATGTCTGCGGCATGATCATCACCGACTTCCCCGGCCCTAAGGGGCAGGCGGTCGAGAAGGGCGGAGTGCGCAAGTTCTGCTCCACGGCGGAGATGCTTGGGTGGTGGCTGCAGCCGGAAAACCGTGTGCTGAACGCCAAGCTGTACGTTCACGACATGGGGCACAGTACCTGGGAGCAGCCTGACGACGAGTACCTGATCGATGCCACTAGCGCCTACTACGTGGCCGGAACCGGCCTCAAAGGTGCGATGGGTGCTGTACTGGCCACGTTCGCCGAGGAGGCCGCCGCGCAGAAACTGGCCGCTGAACAGGGCGGGCGGGTACTGCGCTTCGAGGAGATCGATCAGTCGGTGCTTCAACAATCGTCGGGCATGCAGCATGACATGGCCGATGACCACAACGCTCACAGCGGTCACCAGACCGGACACTAACGAGGTAACGAAAAATGATGGGTATCAGCATTTGGCAGCTTTTGATCGTGTTGCTGATCGTGGTCATGTTGTTCGGCACCAAGCGCCTGCGTGGCCTTGGTTCGGATTTGGGTGGCGCGATTAGTGGTTTTCGTAAATCCATGAGCGATGGGGAGAGCGCAACGCAGGGTGACGCGGTCAAGCAGGAGTTGAAATAGGTTTTTCGTATTTCCAGGGGGCATGGTTGCTTGACGTTGGGTTGGCGAGTTTTTTTGGGGGGTTGACTGCAAGTTTCGCTTTCATTAGCCCTTATAGAGCAGTCTGACGGCTTGGTTCCGCCCTGCTGGGCGAGTTCCTTTTGGCAGTCGCCCGGTTGGCCGGCCCCGCCAAAAGGAACCAAAAGGTCTTGCCCCTGCATCCGGCCCTGCGCTTCGCTCCGGGTTCGTTCGCTCCATCGTCGCTCCGAGGGTCGTCGTACAAGGGCCATCCATGGCCCTTTACGACTCTCGCCGCGTCCTGCGGCTCGCCCCTCTGCGCGACGATTCCGCTCACCCTCCTGACGGGGCGGCTGGTGTCGTCTGTTGGCCCGCGTACAAAAAGCGAAGCCAAAGCAAGTCCGGGTCTTAACGATCTTTCAGGCGACTCGGACCCTGTTCCCCTTCAGGAGGCCGAACGCAGGCGTTGCGCAGGGGGATGAGCGGCATGGATGCCGCGAAAGGCTTAAAGGGCCAGGGATGGCCCTTGTAAGCCGTGCCCCCGGAGCTGCGCCGGAGTGAGGGAAGTTTTGCGAAGCAAAACCCGGATGTTGGGGTGGCCTTCTTTTTGGTTCCTTTTTCTTGGCCAAACAAGAAAAAGGACTCGCCCAGCAGGGCGAAACCTGAAGTGTCAGTACACTCGGCAATCGGCCTGATCTCCAAAGTGCAATCCTAAACGAGCTGGCAGTACCACCCGAATCAGCGATACGGCTGACGCCACACTCACGCGCCGGAACCCCAGCCAGACGCCCTGGCACCGGGCCCTAAAGCCCTACCAACCGTCGGCACCGAGGCGGCTCGGCGAAAAGATGATTGCAATCAAGTCTGTCGAAGCCTTCTAACCTGTAGAAAGTAATCCTGGCTTCGGGTAATCCGGAGCACTCATAGTTCTGCCTGGCAGGCACTCCATCTGCAGCAGACATAAGACGTTCAGGAGGCCCTTGTGCAAGTTATCGATCGGCGAAAAGCCCTGAGTATCCCGCCCCTGTGGCGGCTCGCCTTTCGCCCGTTTTTCCTCGCCGGCAGCCTCTTCGCCATGCTTGCGATTCCGCTCTGGGTCGCCACCTGGACAGGCATCTGGCCCGGTTTTCAGCCAACCGGCGGCTGGCTGTCCTGGCATCGCCACGAGATGCTGTTCGGTTTCGCCATGGCCATCGTCGCGGGCTTCCTGCTCACCGCCGGCCAGACCTGGACCGGCCAACCCGGTGTGTCCGGCAAAAAGCTGATGGCACTGGCCGCCGTCTGGCTACTGGCGCGCCTGGGCTGGCTGTTCGGCCTGCCGCTGGCGCTGGTGATCCCACTGGATCTGCTGTTCATGCTCGGCGTGACCGGGCTGATGGCGCGCATGCTCTGGGTGGTCAAGCAGAAGCGCAACTACCCGATCGTGGCGGTACTCACGCTGATGATCGGCGCGGATGTGTTGGTGCTCTGCGGTATCGCCCAAGGTGGCGATGGCTTGCAACGCCAGGGCGTGCTCGCCGGGCTTTGGCTGGTGGCGGCGCTGATGGCGATCATTGGCGGGCGGGTGATTCCCTTCTTCACCCAGCGCGGCCTCGGTCATACCGAGGCGGTGAAACCCTGGGTCTGGCTCGATGTAGCGCTGCTGGTCGGCACTGGCCTGATCGCCGTGCTCTACGCCGCAGGCATCGCATTGCAACAGAATCTGCTGATCGGCGTGTTGTTCCTCGCTATCGCCGCCGGCCACTTGCTGCGGCTGGTGCGCTGGTACGACGGCGGCATCTGGCGCGTTCCGCTGCTTTGGTCGCTGCACGTAGCGATGCTCTGGCTGGTGGTCGCGGCTGCGGGGCTGGCGCTGTGGAATTTCGGCTTGCTGAATAGCTCCAGCCCTTCGTTGCATGCGCTGTCGGTGGGCTCCATGAGCGGTCTGATCCTGGCGATGATCGCCCGCGTCACGCTTGGCCACACGGGGCGTCCGTTGCAGCTGCCGGGTGGCATCGCCGCTGCCTTCGTGTTGTTCAACCTCGGGGCGGCCTCGCGTGTGTTCCTGTCGGGCCAGTGGCCGGTGATGGGGCTCTGGCTGGCGGCGATCTGCTGGGCCCTGGCCTTCGCGCTTTACGCCTGGCGTTACGCGCCGATGCTGCTGACCGCACGGGTCGACGGCCATCCGGGCTGATCGTCCCGTACCAGGCACTGCCTGATTAGTCATTCAACTGTGAAACCGCTGCCTGCCCAGTTCCGGGACGGGCAGCCTGCGGCTCGGCGGACGCCGGCATCGGAGATGATGATGAAAAGTGAATTCAAAGACCGCCTGGCAGTCGTCACCGGCGCCAGTTCGGGGATCGGCCTGGCGCTGTGTGCGGCGCTGCTGCAACGTGGCGCGCGGGTGCTGGCCATGTCGCGCAGCCTCGGCGGCCTCGGGCAATTGATCGAAACCTATCCCGAGCACTTGCACTGGATCGCCGGTGACGTGACATCGGCGGACGATCTCGCCGCGTTGCGGTGCCGCGCGGCGGAACTCGGTCCGGTGGACTATCTGGTGCCGAACGCCGGCATCGCCGAGCTGGGCGACAGCCTAGACATGGCCTGTTTCGATCGGCAATGGGCCGTCAACGGCGCCGGTGCACTGAACACTCTGGCCGCGCTGCGCACGGAACTGGCCAAGCCGGCGTCGGTGGTCTTCATCGGTACGTTTCTGGCGCGCGGGACCTTCCCCGGCCTTGCCGCCTATATCGCCAGCAAGGCCGCGCTGATTGCTCAGGCACGCACGCTGGCGGTGGAATTCGCGCCGCTGGATGTGCGCATCAACGTGGTCTCGCCGGGGCCGACCGCGACGGCGATCTGGGGCACGCTGGGGCTGGCCGACGAGCAGCTGGAGCAGGTCGCCGAAGGCGTCAGCAAGCGCTTGTTGCCTGGACATTTTCTCGAGTCCGCGGCGGTCGCCAACGTCATCCTGTTCCAGCTGTCGCAGGGCGCCCGTGGCGTTTACGGTCAGGATTGGGTCGTTGACAACGGTTACACCATCAACTGAACGGCGAGGCCGATGATGTTCAAGTGGAAGCGGACCGCCCAGGACTTGCAGCAGCAACGCGATGACCTGCAGCGCACCTGCACCGAGCAGGCGGCGCGTATCGCGGCGCTAGAAGCGCAGTTGACAGCGGCCAGCGCCGAAAGCGCGGCCGGTAAACGCCAGCTGGACTATTACCGTGGCGTGGCCGGCAACCTGGTGCGCTTCAGTGCGTCGGTGGCGCATCTAGGCGATTCCTTCGAATACCTCACGGGCCGGCTTGGCGATAATCGTGATCGCGCGGAGCAGGTCGCCGACGCGGCGCTGAGCAACCAGCAGCACTTCGGCGAGCTGCGCAACAAGGCCGTCGACATGGAAAGCGGGCTCACCGAGGCTTCGCACAAGGTCGACACCCTTGCCCGGCATTCGCAGGAGATCAACGGAATCGTCGATCTCATCAGCGGCATCGCCAGCCAGACCAATCTGCTCGCACTCAATGCTGCCATCGAGGCGGCGCGGGCCGGGGAGTCCGGTCGCGGCTTCGCCGTGGTCGCCGGCGAGGTGCGAACGCTGGCGGAAAAGACCGCGCTGGCCACCGCCGACATCGTGGACAAGATCACCGAGGTTCAGCGCGAGATCGCCCAGGTGCACGGTTACATCCAGCTGCAGGGCGAGCTGGCCCAGGGCTTCAGCCGCACCACCGAGCGTGCCGTGGCCGCCATGCGACAGCTGCATCAGCTGGCCGGCGCCATGCGTCAAGGAATCGAACATTCGTCGTTCCGTGCTGGCGTCGAGCTGGCCAACCTCGATGAGCTGTCGTTGAAGTTCGTCGTCTATAACCATGTGCTCGGCTCGGGTGACCCGAGGCCGTCGGTTCTGCCCAGCGAGCGCGAGTGTCGCTTCGGCCGCTGGTACTACGCCCAGAGCAATCGAGACATGCGCCGGCTGGAGCAATTCCAGCAAATCGAGCGGCCGCATATGGCGGTGCACCATCAGGGGCAGCAGGCGCTCGATGCGTTCGGCCGGCATGCGCTGGAAGATACGCTCACCTCTCTGGGCAGGATGGAGGAGGCCAACCTGGAGGTGATGCGCATCGTCGCGGCGCTGATCCGAGAGCATGAAAAGACCGTTCAGCCGGTGACCGAGGCGTCGTAGCAGGCTCGATCAGGCGAACCTGCCTAGGCATGTCTGGCCGCGCTCTAGTGCAAAAATATTGCGCGCAAAGTTCACTACTATTCATTGGCGATGCATTGGCAGCGCACCGACAATGTCGCGCGCAATTAGATCGGTGCAACTTTTCAGCGCGCCGGTCCATCCAAACCAGCCAGCGCCGCTACCGAGCGCCGCTGACTAGCGGAACGAATTCCCAACCAAAGCAGAAATAATGCAAGAACGCCTTCTCGACTGGTGCCGGTCCTTCGCGCCCGCGCCATTGTCCGCGCGTCCCGCTGAATGGCTGCGCGCCGCACTGGGCATTGGCCTGGCGCTGCTGGTGACGATACCTGCCTGTGCCTGGGTCTTCGGCACCGCGATTGCCCTGCCTCTCGCTGCACCGGCCGCCGCATCGGCGGTGCTGGTGTTCGTCGCCTCATCGAGCCCTTTCGCACAGCCATGGTCGGTGCTGGCCGGCAACCTGTTCGCGACCGCCGTGGGCGTGGCGCTGGGCATCAGTGGCATGCCCATCGCCACCGCTGCCGGACTGGCCGGCGCGCTGGCGATCTTCTGCCTGTTCGGCCTGCGCTGCCTGCATCCGCCCGGCGCGGCGCTGGCACTGGTCGCGGTGGTGGGCAGTCCGGAGATTCATGCGTACGGTTTTCAGTTGCTCTATCCGGTGGCGTTCAACTCGGCGCTGCTGATCGCGGTTGCGCTGATCTACAACAACCTCAGCGGGCATGCCTACCCGAAGCCGCGCCCGCAGAAGGGCAACATCCATCACACACAGGACGCGCTGCCCAGCGAGCGCATGAGTTTCAGCGAGGATGACGTCGAGCGCGCGCTGGCGGACTTCGGCGAATACGTGGACGTCACGCGCGACGACCTCGCACAGCTGATCAAACAGACCGAAAAGCACGCGCTGCGGCGCAGCATGGGTGAGATCACCGCAGGCGACATCATGTCCCGCGACCTTTACTGGAGCACGCCGGATTGCTCGATCCAGCGCGCCTGGCAGACCCTGCGCGAGCACCGTCTGCATTCGATGCCGGTGCTGCAGGCCGACAGCCACAAACTGGTGGGCATCGTGACCCTGGTCGACCTGCTCAAGCACTTCCGCCCGGCGTCCGCGCGCATCAACTTCGGCCAGCTCAAATTTCTTCGCGGCGTGCAACTTCGCGCGATCATGAGCAGCCCGGTGGTGTCGGTGACCGAAGACACTCACATGGTCGACTTGGTATTCCTGTTGTCCGACCGGGGGCTGCACTGCTTGCCGGTGGTGGACGACGAGCAGCGCCTGGTAGGCATGATCACCCAGACCGATCTGATCGCCGCGCTCTATCGGAACTGGCTCAAGCATCTGCCCGACTGATCGCCGTGCTCACTCGATCTGGTAGTTCCAGCGCGACCAGTCGTAGTCGTCCTCGGCTACTTCACGCAACAGTTCGATCGCCTTGAACAAGGCGGGCGACTGCGCCGCGCGCGCATACACCAGATAGACGGGATAGCTGAATTCCGGCGCGTGCTCGACGCGCTTGAGCGCACCTTCGTCCAGATAGCGTTGCACCACTCGCGTGCGGAAGTAGCCACGACCACCGCACTGCATCAGGTACTGCAGGGCCAGCGGGCCCAGGCTGAACGACATCGCCGTGCGGATGTGGCCCGGCAGCGCAAGATCGTGCTGTTGGCGAAACGCGGGGCCCCAATCCACATAGACGTAGGGCTCCGCGATGCTGCAGTGCTCCACCTGGATCAGCTTTTCTTCCAGTAGCTGCTCGACCTGCAGGCCCGGCCAGTATTCGGGTTGATGCACCAGCGCCGCGTCCAGTGCGCCGAGGTCGAGTTGCTTCTGCAAGGCGGTGCCGCTGTCCACCTCGTTGCGAAGCGCGTGATCGGGCATTTCCTGGCGCAGGCGCTGGACCCAAGCAAGCATCAGCGGGTTGCACAGGCTCACCTCGGCACCGAGCGACAGCAGATTGTCGAAACCGCGCGGCAACGGCAGATCGCGCCGCGCGGTTTCCCAGGTCTGCACCAGTTGCGTGGCATAGGTGACGAAGCGCTCGCCATCACTGGTCAGCCGCGCGCCGGCGCGGTTTCGTATGAACAGCCGACAGCCGAGCTGCGTTTCCAGACTGCGTACTCGCGCGGTCACCGCCGTTTGCGTGATATGCAGCCGCTCAGCCGTGGCGACGAAGCTGCCGCTGCGAATGATCTCGAGAAAAGTGCGGGCGAGATCTATATCCATGGTTGGGGACTCATATCAATCGGGTCGATATGAAAGCAGCTTGGAATGAAAGATAAAAGTAGATAAGCCGATAACGTCACTGGAGGCTGAGGTAGCTGCGGTGGATCACTAGCCTGACGGCCTCGGTAGGGTGGGCTTCAGCCCACCGGGTACCATTTGGGCCCATTATGGTGGGCTGAAGCCCACCCTACGATCCTATAGCTTACGCCCCAGCCCTGAGCTTCCGGCGCTTCTATCGTCCTCCGCCTTCAATGCGATGTCCCTTCGGCGAATTCGATCTTGTTGCCGACGTTGTACTTGCCCGAGGGCTTGTTCATCGGGATGCGCTTGATCTCTTCCAGGGTGTCGCTGTCGTAGACGATCAGCGCGCCGTCGGTGTCCCAGACGCTGAGCAACAGGTGCTTGCCGTCCCTGGTGAACTCCACGTGCGCGGCGTTCTTGCCGGGCATCGGGCGCAGGGTGTGGGCGACTTCCAGGGTCTGTTTGTCGATCAGGTGCACGGCATCGTTGTTGGGGCCGAAGAAGACGTCGGTCCAGGCGTACTTCGAATGCTCATGGCTGCGCATGAAGAAGCCCGGACCTTCGGTGGGAATCTCCTTGATCAGCTTCCAGCTCTGCATGTCGAGCACTGAGATCAGGCCCTTGCTGACATTCGGGGTGGCGAACACCCATTCGCCGCCGCGTCTCCAGTAGATGCCCGAACCCAGGTGCGGCATGCCGGGCAGCGGAATGTCGGTGACGGCCTTGCCAGTGTCGAGGTCGATCACCTGGCCGCCGTGGGCCTTGCGCGAGGTGGCGAGCAGGTGGCGATAGTCGGGTGTGAAGGAGAAATCATCGAGAAAGTCCGCGGCTTCGATGCGCCGAGGTTCGAAATCTGGCTCCCCGGCGTAGGAAAGCTCCCAGGCCTCCTTCACATCCTTCAGTGCGACCACGAAGCTGTCGCGCGGCGGCGCGGTGTAGACGGCGCTGACCCGTGATGGCGTGCCGTCCGCGCCGACTGCCGGGATGTGCTTGACCAGCGACAGGTCGCGGGCATCCAGCAGCACCAGGTTGCCCGGCAGATAGTTGCCCACCAGTACCCAGCGGCCGTCGTTGCTCACAGCCAGGTTGCGGGTATTCAGCCCGGCGCGGACCTCGGCGATCATGGTCAGGTTGTTGAGGTCGTAGACGCTGACCCAGCCGTCACGCGAGGCGAAATAGACGAAGCGTCCGTCCGGGGAAAACTTCGGCCCACCGTGCAGAGCGAAATGCGAGGGGAAGTTGGCCAGCTCCTCGAAGCGATCACCGTCGAGAACACGCACATGATGATTACCGGCCTCGACCACGACGAACAGGTTGAGCGGGTCGGCGCCGTGTTGAGGGCTGTCGGGCAGCTTGGCGACATCCACCAGCATCCGGTGGCTGGCGCGAATGTCGGCATCACTCCAGGTCGGCGGCACGGCGGAAGGCCGATAGAGGTAGCTGACCAGGCTGTCGATCTGCGCTGCGTCGAGCAGCGTCGAATAGGCCGCCATCTGGCTGGCCGGGCGGCCGTCGCGGATGACCTTGCGCGCCTCGTCCGGCTTGATCCGGCCAAGGCTTTCCGGCAACAGCGCGGGGCCGGCGCCACCGAGGCGATCGACGCCGTGGCAGCTTTGGCAGTGCTGCTGGTAGAGCGCATGGGCATCGATTGTCTCAGCGGCAGCGGCGCGCGGAATGGCCATGTCGAGCGCGACGAAGGTGGCGGCCGGCAGGGCGGCGGCCACCAGCAGGGCAGGAATCAGCCGCATAGGGCCTCCTTTTGCGTAGCGACGTCACCCTGCAGGCGCGCGGGGTACTGGACCTGCCGCCCATCGAACAGCCCGACCACCTTGCCGATCACCGTCAACGTCGGTGGCGTCAGGTGCTGCTCCGCGGCCATGCTCGGCAGTTGCTTGAGGCTGCAGCGCACCACCTGCTGATCCTGACGGGTGCCATTGCCAATCAGCGCGGCGGGCGTATCCACCGGCAGGCCGGCGGCGATCAGATTGCGCGAGATTTCGCCGAGGCTGCCCAACCCCATATAGAACACCAGGGTCTGGTTGCCCTCGGCCAGGGCGCTCCAGGGCAGGTGGAGCTCGCCGTTCTCCTGCAGATGACCGGTGATGAACTGGCAGGAGTGCGCCAAGTCACGGTGCGTCAGGGGAATGCCCGCATAGGTGCTGCAGCCGGCCGCGGCGGTGATGCCGGGCACCACCTGGCAGTCGATGCCGCGTTCGAGCAGGAACTCCAGCTCCTCGGCGCCACGGCCGAAAATGAAGGGATCGCCACCTTTCAGACGCACCACGCGTTTGCCCTGCCGGGCCAAGTCCGCCAGCAGCTGATTGATCTGCGGTTGCGGCAGACTGTGGTAGCCGCTGGTCTTGCCCACGTAGTGGCGGCTGCAGGCGGTGGGCAGCAGCACCATCAAGTCATCGCTGACCAGGCGGTCGTAAACCACCGCGTCAGCCTGTTGCAGCAGGCCCCAGGCGCGCAGGGTGAGCAGGCCCGGGTCGCCAGGGCCGGCACCGACCAGGGCAACTTCACCGGGGGCGAACGGGGTGCTCAGCGAAGCGGGGAGTGTGATTGGCTGGTCCATGCGGACTCCTGTGATTCTCATCAGGTTGACGGTTGCGCTTGGCTGAGTACGGTTCTGACGACCGCTAGGGTTGCTGATTTACAGGGCACTGATTTCCACGCTGGGGATGCGTACGGGAAGCGGCAACCCGATTTCCTCGTCGCTCAGGTAGCAGCCGGGGTCTTCCGCCCACAGATCGCCTGCGGCCCAGGCACGGGTACGGGTGTTGCCGTTGCAGATCGGCAGCCAGCGGCATTTGGCGCAGCGCCCACCCACGGCGCGCGGGAGCTGGCGCAGCTCGCGCAGCAACGGCTCGGGCTCATCCAGCCAGAGTTCGCGGAAGCGCTGCCGGCGTACGTTGCCGACGGTGTGCTGCCACCAGTAGGTATCGGGATGCACATCGCCGATGTTGTCGATGTTGGCGATACCGTTGCCCGAGGCGTTGCCGCCCCAGGCGCGCAGCATCTGCTCCAGGCGGTCGCGATGCTGCGGCAGGCGCTCCTCGACCCACTGCAGCAGCAGGATCGCGTCGGCGTCATTGTTGCCGCTGACGAAATCGGTCTCGCGGCCGTTCTGCACGTCGTCCCAGGCCTGCTCGAACAGCTGGCGCATGGCGTCGCGGGTCATCTGGTGGTGGGCGTCGGCCTTGCGGCTGCGCTTGCCGCGCCCGCTGTAGTTCAGGTGCGAGAGATAGAACTTCTGCACGTCGTGCTCGCGCATCAGCGCCAGCAGGGCGGGCAATTGTGGGTAGTTGTTCTGCGTGAGGGTGGTGCGCAGCCCGACGCGAATGCCGTGCTGGCGGCACAGGTCGATGGCATGCATCGAGGCGACGAAGCTGCCCTGGAGCTGGCGCCACTCGTCATGCACCGCTTCCAGGCCGTCGATGCTGATGCCGACGTAGTCGTACTTTGCTGCCGCCACTTGCTCGATATTGCGCTCGTCGATCAGCGTGCCGTTGGTTGACAGCGCCACGAAAAAGCCCTTTTCGCGGGCATAGGCGGAGAGATCGAATATGTCGTCCCGCAGCAGCGGCTCGCCACCGGAAAGGATCAGCACGCGCACACCGGCTTCGTGCAGATCGTCGATCACCTTCAGGGCTTCGTCAGTATCCAGCTCGTCGCGAAATTCGCTGTCGGCGGAGGTGGCGTAGCAGTGCTTACAGGTCAGGTTGCAGCGCCGCAGCAGGTTCCAGATGACCACCGGCGGACGGGTTCCCGGTGTGCCTCGTGCACCGAGCACTGGACCGGAATTCGGGCGGGCCAGGGCGCGCAGGTAATGGCTGATTCGCAGCATGCGGTATCTCCTCAGGAAGCGGCGGCTTCGTGGGTGAATCGATGGCTGCAGCATTACCGAGGTGGGGTGGCCGGTCCTTGATCCGAAACAAATAAAGGGGTGGTAGCGCGGGAGGCTGATGTTTGGATCATGGCAGACGTAGGGTGGGCTTCAGCCCACCGTAATCGCCGACGGCGCGGTGTCCTGCTGGGCAGAAGCGGAGCGCCTCCCGGACCAAGCTGCGATGCTTGTCGGGTTGCAACGAGACTGCCGTCAAACTCTGTAAAAGGCCGCTTCGCATAGACTGCCGCTCCTTGACCGCTGAGGGGGATCCATGGAGATCGGAGAGTTCGTTGCGCTGTACTGCCTGAACAGCCTGTTCTGGAAATGGATCATCAGTTGGGGTGGCGCGCACTGGCTTGAGGGCTGGAAAGCCATGGCCTTTCTGGAGTGGTTCGCCTGGCCATGGAACGCCGAGCAGATCCGCCTCTATGCGGTCGTGATGTGGGGCTTTACCACGCTGTTTTTCGTGGTTGGCCTGTTCAAGCCCGAATGGCGGTTCTGACAGGCTCGGTGGCTGCGTGGAATTTCTAATCAGCATGCTCGTGCAATGCTTCGGGTATGTGGTTTCCGAGCTGATCCTGAGCACCTTCTTCTTTCTCTGCGGCTGGCCAGTGGTCCGGCTTTTCACGCTGGGTCGCTACCCGACGCACGCCCGACCGGACGGCTCGCGGGGAGACAACTACGTATGCTGTGTCGGGTTGGTGGTGTTCTGTCTGCTGCTCCTGGCGCTGTGCAGCCAGTTCTGACGTCAGTAACGTGTCGCTGACTACTAATCTAGGGCTAAATCTCGCATTGATTCGCCTAAGGCCTCATGACCCCGTTCGATCAGGATCGTTGCAGCACTATGGATATCTCGCGGATCCTTGTTCTGGCTCAGCTTGAACTTACCGGCAAGTCGGGTGATCTCGATTTCTATACCGACGATAGCCAGCATCATCGATGCCATGTACTCCTTCGGTGCATCGGTCATTTTCCACGGCTTGGGTTCGGAGGCTTCATGCGTGCGGGTAAGCTTCGCGACCAGCCCCCTTACATAGCGCTCATCATCTCGAATCGTGATACGACCATGTGCATGTACGACCTTGTAGTTCCAGGTGGGCACTTGCTTGTGGTGCTCTTGCTTGCTCGGATACCAGTTAGGCGAGATATAGGCTTCCTCTCCTCTAAAAACGACAAGTACCTCGTCGCCGTTCCGAACCTCTGTCCAAACGGGGTTGTTGCGCGCGACATGGGCATGCAGCGTCCCAAGCGCCCCTTGCTCTGCGGCCAACTCGAAGGGAATGTGATTGGCGTCCAAACCGCTTCCGCCGTTTGTGAAAAGGATGCCCAAAGGATGCTGCCTGACGAGTTGGAGCATGGCGTCAGTCGAAGGGGCGCTAAAGTGTTCTGGAACGTACATATCACTACCGAATAGTTGCCGGGACGCAGTTGTAAGGAGAGGATCTGCCTAGGCATCACCAGGCATCCATTTGGCACTATGAAGCTTTTTGGCGATAACACACACACATCGTGTGCTTACAGGCTGACATCCCGCTCGACACGCTTCAAAGCAGCATCAAGCGCAAGGCTGCTTTCGGCCAAACGCTGCTAATCGCTTCCGGTATCAATCCACGACGAACAACGTGGCGCCGGTAGTGGTTGAAGACCGGTGGGCCTCCGCATTGTCGGCTACTTGGTAGCTCATGCCGGCGCTCAATGTGAATGTGCGGCCATCATCGAGCTCGGTCTCCAGTTGACCTTCCAGGCATAGCAGAATGTGTCCCTTCCGGCACCAATGATCTGCAACGTATCCCGGGCTGTAGTCGACCATTCGAACTCTCGTGTTACCGAATTGGCAGGTACGCCAGAGCGCCGTGCCGGTTTCACCCGGATGCGCAATGGGTTCTATTGTCGACCAGTCGGTAGTACCAAATGGGATATCAGTGAGTTCCATGGTTGCCTTACCCAAGGGGATAAGGTCCGAATCCTACCCATGCACCACCAAGACAAGATAGATACAGATGGGCCTTGTTTTTTCGTACACCTACGTGCGCGGCGGCTGGAGCCATGTATCCAGTGATCTTCTTTGATGCCCTACGGGTAAATATCCGTGACGAAGGCATGGTTCGCGACAAGGCAATCTATCTGGCGTTGGATGTGTTGCCAGACGGTACCCGCGATGCTGGGCATCTGGATCGAAAATACCGAAGGCGCCAAGTTCTGGCTGAAGGTATTCAACAGCTTGCGTAACAGGGGTGTAAAAGACGTGCTGATCGCAGTTACGGATGGCCTCAAGGGCATGCCGGAAACGCTAGGCGCCGTGTACCCTGAAACGACGCTGCCGACATGTATCTGCCGGCGCTGGCTCTGCGGCTACACCCTCAACCCGGTCTTCTTCAGAATCCGGCTGCTGACCAGCATCTCGTCCGCTCGGCAAGCATCACCTAGCAGGGTACGGATTTCGGCACGGTAGGTCTGGATCTCGCCGGCACTGCGACCGTGGACCATGGCGAACAGGTTGTAGCGCCAGCCGTCGCGACGGGGACGGCGGTAGCAGTGGCTGACGAAGGGCTGTGACCCGAGCAGCGGGCCGAGGCGGGGGAGGTGGGTGTCGTCGACGTCCCAGACGGTCATGCCGTTGTGCTTGTAGCCCAGGCGGTAGTGGTTGGGTACGGCGGCGATGCGGCGGATGGCGCTGTCGGCTTGCAGCTGGCGCAGCAGGGTCAGTACGGCGTCTTCGTCGAGGTCCAGGTGTTCGCCGATCCAGGCCCAGGGGTTGTCCACCAGCGGCAGGCCGGACTGGGTGAGTTCCACCAGGCGGCGCACCAGTGCGGGGTCAGACGGGCCATCAAACTGAGAAATGCAGGCCGACATGGTAGGTCTCCTCCTTGGGCAGGTTGAGTACCGGCAGGCCGGTCTGCGCCTCGATGCGGACGATAGTCTCTGCGATGCCCTCGGGCGTCGCGCAGCCCAGTACGAACCACATGTTCCACTCGTGCTCGCGACGGTAGTTGTGGGCGACTTCGGGTAGGGCGTTGAGTTGTGCAGCCACCGCGTCGAAACGTTCTTCGGGCACCGACAACGCAGCCAGGGTGAAGGCGCCGCCGAGGCGGTCGATGTCGAACATGGGGCCGAAACGGGTCAGGGTGCCATCGTCCAACAGCGCCTGGACACGGTCGCGCAGGGTCTGCGAGTCGTTTTCCAGCTCATCGGCCAGCGCCTGCCAGGGCTGCTTTACCAGCGGCAGGCCATGTTGCAGGCGGTTGATCAGTCGACGGTCGAGGTCATCCATGGGCCAGCTCCCGGGCAGCGGGTGGAGCATAGCGGCCACCGCACTGTTTGAAGGCGCGCGTGCTGAACAGCAACTGGTGCGGCACTTCGCTCAATCCGTGCTCGGCCAGCAGGTTTTCGATCAGTTGGCAGACCTGTTCGCGCTCGCGGCCGTGGACCATGCAGAACAGGTTGTAGGGCCAGTCCGGCAGGCGGCGTGGACGCTGGTAGCAGAGGTTGATGCCGGCGGCCTGGCCGAGACGTCGACCGACCTCGTCGACCTGCTCGTTAGGAATGTCCAGCACCAGCATGGCGTTGGCGCGAAAGCCCAGCGCGCGATGCTTGAGCACCAGGCCGACGCGGCGGAACAGCCCGTCCTCGCTCCAGTGCCGGACCTGTTCGAGCACGGCCTGTTCGCTGGCACCGATGCGTTCGGCCAGCATCCGGTAAGGACGGGCGGCAAGCGGCAGGCCCGCTTCGAGCAGGCTGCGCAGCTGCATGGCCTGCGAGTGGTCGAGGGTGCCGGTCATGGCGCATCTCCAATGGGAAAGCCGAGGTCGATGCGGTAGGCGCATTCCATCGGCAGGTCCAGCGGCATGAGGCCGGTTTCCGCCTCGATCTGTGCCAGCAGGGCGTCCAGGTGCGCGCGGTCAGGGCCGGTCACCACGAACCAGAGGTTGTAGTCATGCTCGCGCAGGTAGTTGTGATTGACCTCGGGAAAGCTGTTGATCCGCGCTGCCACCGCTTCCACGCGCGCTGGTGGCACGGCGAGCGCCACCAGGGTGCTGGCGCCGGCGCGGCTGTGCTCGAAGACGGGGCCGATCCGGGAAAGCCCGCCGCTGCGTTCCAGCTGCTCAAGGCTGGCGAGGATCTCTTCTTCGCTGCACTCCAGCGCCTCGGCCATGGCGCGGTAGGGTTCGGTGCACAGCGGCATGCCGTGCTGGAAGCGGTCGATCAGGCGGCGGCTGAGGCTGTCGAGCTGCATGTCATAACCCCGTCTCGTGGGCGCGGCTGCTGAAGAAGATGCCGCTCGGGCTTTCGGCCGGCAGGCGCTTGAGCAGTTTCAGCGTGTAGGGGTCCCACACCTGGACTTCGCCGCCGTCGCGCACCGACAGCCAGAGCTGGTCGCCGCGCGCGGTGAACTCCATGTGCAGCACGGCAGGGCCCGGCTCCAGGGTGGCGATGATGTCGTGGGTTTCAGTGTCGATGACCTGGATCTTGCCGTTGTCCGGATGGGCGAAGTTGACCCAGATCTGTCGCGCATCGGGGCGCGCCATGACGAAGATCGGCTGGCCGGCGACGTCGATGGCGTCGGTCTGCTGCCAGCTCTCGCTGTTCATCACCAGCACGCGGTGCTGGCCGACGGCGGGCACGAAGGTCTGGTCGCCGGCCACGGTCCAGCCTTCGAGGTGCGGCATTTTGTAGACCGGCAGCTTCTGCTGGCCGCGACCGTAACCGTCGAGAATGCGTTCGACGCCCTTTTCCGGGTGCCAGAGGTCGATCTTGGCCATGCCGTCCTCGCCGAACAGGCCGGCGATGTAGTAGCGGCCCTCCGGTGTGAGCAGCGCATCGTAGGGCTGGTTGCCGATGTTCTCGAAACGGCTGATCTGCGGCGTGCGGCCCTGGCTGAAGTCCAGCAGCCAGGTTTCGCCGGTATCGAACAGGCTGTAGATGAAGCGGCGGCCCGGTGCGTCGATGACGCCGACCACTCGCGAATTGCGGCTGTCGTCGGCCAGCGGCGTGGCGGGGATGTCGGCGACCAGCTCCAGCGTGTCGGCGTCGAAGACCTTGACGCCGCCCGGCTCGTAGTTGCCCACGGCGATCAATGTGCCGTCCTGACTGATGGCGCCGCCGATGCTGTTGCCGCCCTGGATCACGCGCTTGTCGATGCGTTGGCGCAGCAGGTCGACCTTGGTCAGCCCGCCGTCGCGACCGAAGGCGTAGGCGAAGCGCTGATCGCGTGAAAACACCACCGAGGCATGGGACAAGTCGCCCAGGCCCTCGATGCGCGCCAGGCTGGTCATGCCGCTGCTCTCGATTAGCTGCAGGCTGCCGGTGGCGCGTTCCACCACCACGCCCAGATCACCGGTGCCGCGCAGCGGTTGTTGCGCGCAGCCGAACAGCAGGCCGGCCGCAGCCAGCAGCAGGAAGGGACGGATCATGGCTTTGGATATCCTTCGATAAGCAGATCGACCAGCCAGAGGATGTCCTGCTCGTCGAGCAGGTCATTCCAGCCGGGCATGGCGGTGCCGGGGCGTCCATAGGTGACGGTGGCAATGAGGTTTGCGCGGGGTTTGCCGGCCAGTGCGTCGCGGGTGATCGCGGGGCCGAGGCCGCCGGTCAGGAGCAGGCCGTGACAGGAACCGCAGTCCTGCACGAGAAGATGTTCGAGTTGAGCCTGGCGTTCGGCATCGGGTGCCGCGGCCATCGCTGCGGGAATCAGGAGGAGGGACGCCAGGGCGAGCCCCAAACGCGATACTGCATGGCGGGACTGGGTCATGACGTCCTCCTGGACGTTACTTCGATTACTTCTGGCTAAGAACCCACTCAGCGAGGATCTTGGCTTCTTCTTCGGTTACAGCGTTTGGCGGCATCGGGATCGGACCCCAGACGCCCTGGCTGCCGTTCTTGATGTGGCCAGCGAGCGTGTCGGCAGCGCCGTCCTGGCCCGCGTATTTGGCGGCGACGTCCTTGAATGCCGGACCAACCAGCTTGGCATCGATGCTATGGCAGGCTGCGCAAGGCTTGCTCTTGAACAGCGCTTCGCCGTCCTGCGCCATCGCTGGTTGCAGCACCAGCGCACCGCCCAGGGCGAGCAGTGGAACTAGGATTTTCTTCATCAGTACTTCCTCAAGGCTAATGGGGAGGATCTTGATGTCCTCCCCGGTTTGACACTCAGTAGATGTCGTGCTGAGTGTTATGAACGTTAAATTTACCCGTTGGGGTAATCAATCTTTTGTCCCTGATCACCTTTTTCAGCTTCAAGGTCTTGTCATCGACCACCACGATAGCCGAATCCTCGTCCTGGCCGCTCCAGACGGAGAACCACACTTCATTACCGGCCTGGTTGTACTCGGGTTGTACGACACGCTTGGCGCCGTCTTTGATCCCCGACCAGTCGCCGATCGGCAGCACTTTGTAGCCGGCATCGAGGTTGTTGATATCGAATACCGCAGCCGATTGGCTGACCTTGGCGTCCGGGTGGAAGGTGGTGTCCAGATAGAGGTGGCTGGATTTCGGATGCGTCTTGATGAACAGCGATCCGCCGCCCTGGCCCTTAAGCGTCTGCACGACCTTCCAGGCGCTGTTCGGGTGCTTGTCCGGGTCGGTGCCGATCAGCGAGATGGTCTCGTCGCCCAGGTGGCTGGTGGCCCATACCGGTCCGAATTCGGGGTGCACGAAGTTGGCGCCACGACCTGGGTGCGGGATTTTGCCGACATCCACCAGCGCGGCCATTTTGCGGTCCTTGGAGTCGATCACCGCCACCTTGTTGGAGTTGTTCGCCGCCGTCATGAAGTAACGGTGGCTCACATCCCAGCCGCCATCGTGCAGGAAGGGCGCGGTGCCGATGATGGTGGTGGACAGGTTGTCGATGTCTTCGTAGTTGACCAGCATGACCTTGCCGGTTTCCTTGACGTTGACGATGAACTCGGGGTGCTCGTGGGAAGCGATGATGGCGGCCACGCGTGGCTCGGGATGGTATTCCTGAGTGCCGACGGTCATGCCGCGGGTGGAGACGATCTGCAGCGGCTCCAGGGTCTCGCCGTCCATGATGGTGAACTGTGGCGGCCAATAGTCACCGGCGATCACGTACTTGTCTTCGTAGCCCTTGAACTTGGAGGTTTCCACCGAGCGCGCCTCGATGCCGACCTTGATTTCAGCGACCTTGACCGGCTCCTTGCCCCACAGGTCGATCATGTCGATCTTGGCGTCGCGCCCGATCACCAGCAGGTAGCGGCCCGAAGCGGACATGCGCGAGATATGCACGGCGTAGCCGGTGTCGATGGTCTTGACGATCTTCTTGGTGTCGCCGTCGATCAGCGCGATCTTGCCATCGTCACGCAGGGTGACGGAGAACAGGTTGGGCAGGTCCAGTTTGTTCATCTGTTTGGTTGGACGGTCCTCGGGCTTGACCAGCACCTGCCAGGAATCCTTCATCTGCGCCATGCCCCACTCCGGCGGGGTCGGTGGCGTGTGCTGGATGAACTTGGCCATCAAGGTGATTTCGTCTTTGGTCAGCGCGTTGGAGGTGCCCCAGTTGGGCATGCCGGCTGGCGAGCCGTAAGTGATCAGCGCTTCGAGAAATGCCTGGCCGCGTTCCTGAGTGATGTCCGGCGTCAGCGGCTTGCCGGTGGCGCCCTTGCGCAGCACACCGTGGCAGCCGGCGCAGCGCTGGAAGTAGATTTCCTTGGCCTTCTCAAACTCGGCGGAGCTCAGATCGGGCGCGCCGGGGGAATGCATCACCTGGGCACTCGCTGGATCGATGCTGGAAGCGCGCCCCTTGTAGGCCGCATCGGCGCTTTCGGGATTGGCTGCCGCCTGGGCGACTGCCAGGCCGAGCAGTGAAAAGGCGGCGATGAAGCCCGCCAATACTGGTTTGCTCATACTCTTTTCTCCTTCTGACCGCATCTTGCGGTTCCTGCTAATGACGGCGATGTGGCAGTTCCCGGGGCTTGCTGTGCGCGGTTTGCATCCTAGAGAGAGCCGTTGCGAATGCGCTTGATGGCAATCAAGAGTGAACCCGGGATGGGGCGGGCGTGACGTCGTGTCGCGGGGAGATCGGGCTTGCAGTTCGGCGTCGCGTGCCGGCTCGGCGCCCATTTCGATTCGGGCTTGACCGTAATCAAGCTTCGCCGGCGGATGGCTTGAGGGGGCAGGGTGTGGCGGGTAGTTTGGACTTAGATGAATAACCAACTGCTGCAGTGAGGTATTGCCAATGAACGCGCCCGAGAACCTTGTCGGCCTGGCTGACGCGCCGTTCTATCAATCGCTGGGTAACGAAGAGGTGCTTTTCGAGCAGGCTTGGCGACATGGAATGCCAGTGCTGATCAAGGGGCCGACCGGCTGCGGCAAGACCCGTTTCGTGCAGCACATGGCACATCGTCTGAACCTGCCGCTGTACACCGTGGCCTGTCACGACGACCTGTCCGCCGCCGATCTGGTCGGCCGCCATCTCATCGGTGCGCAGGGCACCTGGTGGCAGGACGGCCCGCTGACCCGTGCGGTGCGTGAAGGCGGCATCTGCTATCTCGATGAAGTGGTGGAAGCGCGGCAGGACACCGCCGTGGTGCTGCACCCTTTGGCCGATGATCGCCGCGAACTGTTCATCGAACGCACCGGCGAAGCGCTCAAGGCGCCGCCGGGCTTCATGCTGGTGGTCAGCTACAACCCCGGCTACCAGAACCTGCTTAAAGGTATGAAGCCCAGCACCCGGCAGCGCTTCGTCGCCATGCGTTTCGATTACCCGCCAGCCGCCGAGGAGCAGCGCATCGTCGCCAACGAGGCTCAAGTGGATGCCGCGCTGGCCGAGCAGGTGGTCAAGCTCGGGCAGGCGCTGCGTCGCCTCGAACAGCATGATCTGGAAGAGGTGGCCTCGACCCGCCTGCTGATCTTCACCGCCCGCATGATCCGTTCCGGCATGAGCCCGCGCGAGGCCTGCATGGCGTGCCTCGCCGAGCCGCTTTCCGATGATCCGCAAACCGTAGCCGCCCTGATGGATGTGGTCGATGTCCACTTCGCATGAACGCCTCGCGCTGACGAACCGCCGGTTGCCGGGCGATCTGGCGATGTGGTTCTTCATCCTCGCCGAGCTGACAGTGTTCGCGATCCTGATCCTGGCGTTCGCCGTTACCCAGTTACTGAACGCCGAGACGTTTCGCGAAAGCCGCGCGGCGCTGGACAGTTCCATCGGGTTGGTGCTGACGCTGAGTCTGCTGACCTCCGGTCTGCTGGCGGCGCTGGCGGTGGAGCAGGTGCGTCTGGATCGGCCACGTCGCGCGGCGGCGTTGCTGTTGGCGGCGCTGGTGACGTCCTGCGTCTACGTGGTGCTCAAGCTCAACGAGTACAGCCACCTTTCAGGGCTGGGCCTGGGGCTCGAGCACAGTACCTTTTTCACGCTGTACTGGATTCTCACCGGCTTTCATTTCCTGCACGTGTTGCTGGGGATGGTCATTCTCGGCTGGATGGCCGAGCGCTGCCGTCGTCAGACCTACACCGCGCGTGACTGCGCCGGGCTGGAGTCCGGGGTGCTCTATTGGCACATGGTGGATGTGGTCTGGGTGGTGCTGTTCCCGCTGGTCTACGTGATCAACTGACGAGGTCGTGATGTCTGCTTCGAAGGTGTTGATTGTCTGCTGGCTGGTCCTGGCCGCGCTGTCCACGGCGACGGTGGCGCTGGGCAGTTCCGGCTCGACCCTGCTGCTCGCCGCGGCGGTGCTGGTCATCGCGCTGGTGAAGGGCTGGGTGATTACCGAGCGCTTCATGGAAATGTGCCATGCGCCGATGATGTGGCGCTTGCTGATGCTCGGCTGGCCGCTGGTGATGGCGGCTGGGGTGATCCTGACGCTGGTTTGAGTTGGGTCAGGCTGGGTGTTGGGGCTCGTGTTCTGGTGGGCTGAAGCCCACCCTACGGACTGTAGCGTTCCGCGCCCGCCAATGTAGGGTGGGCTTCAGCCCACCGATATCAACAATCTTGATCGCTCTCAATGCCCCGCGTCGGCGCGTTGCTCTGGACGCTCCGCGTCTGCTTTAAGAGTCCTGCACATCCAGCGCCGTGACGCATGGTGTTCTCAAATGCTGGCGTGGGACGCCGCCCGGCATGCCTTCCCATAAACCCGACTAAAACGTTTGGTCTTTTTCTTGATTGCCATCAAGCAGGTTTCGATAGCTCCCTTCTTAAACTGGCCACGCCAAGCCATGAGGAGGCGACCATGTCCGAGACCTTCACCAAGGGGATGGCCAGGAATATCTACTTCGGGGGAAGCGTGTTCTTCTTCCTGGTATTTCTCGGCCTGACCTATCACACAGAGCAGACCTTTCCAGAACGAACGAATGCGTCGGAATTGACCGAGGCGGTCGTGCGCGGCAAGGAAGTCTGGGAAAACAACAACTGCATCGGCTGCCACAGCCTGCTTGGTGAAGGCGCCTACTTCGCGCCGGAGCTGGGTAACGTCTTCGTCCGTCGCGGTGAAGATGCGGCCTTCAAGCCCTTCCTGAGTGCCTGGATGAAAGCGCAGCCGCTGGGCGCGCCAGGACGCCGGGCGATGCCGCAATTCAACCTGAGCGAACAGGAAGTCGATGATCTGGCGGAGTTCCTCAAGTGGACCTCGAAGATCGATACCAACAACTGGCCGCCAAACAAGGAGGGCTGAGAGATGAGCATCATGAATCCGCATCTCAAATTCCAATCGCAAGCGGTCGCCAAACCCTACTTCGTGTTTGCGCTGATCCTGTTCGTCGGGCAGATCCTGTTCGGTCTGATCATGGGCCTGCAATACGTCGTCGGTGACTTCCTGTTCCCATTGCTGCCATTCAACGTGGCGCGGATGGTTCACACCAATCTGCTGATCGTCTGGTTGCTGTTCGGCTTCATGGGCGCGGCCTACTACCTCATCCCCGAGGAAGCGGATCGCGAACTGCACAGCCCGAAACTGGCGATCATCCTGTTCTGGGTGTTTGCAGCCGCTGGTGTGCTGACGATTCTCGGCTACCTGTTCGTGCCTTACGCCGGACTGGCGGAAATGACCAAGAACCACCTGCTGCCGACCATGGGTCGCGAGTTCCTGGAACAGCCGACGATCACCAAGATCGGCATTGTGGTGGTGGCCCTGGGCTTCCTCTACAACGTCGGCATGACCCTGCTCAAAGGTCGCAAGACCGTGATCAGCACGGTGATGATGACCGGTCTGATCGGCCTGGCGGTGTTCTTCCTGTTCTCCTTCTACAACCCGGAAAACCTGGCGCGCGACAAGTACTACTGGTGGTTCGTGGTGCACCTGTGGGTCGAAGGCGTGTGGGAACTGATCATGGGTTCGATGCTGGCCTTCGTCCTGATCAAGATCACCGGCGTCGACCGTGAAGTGATCGAGAAGTGGCTCTACGTGATCATCGCCATGGCCCTGATCACCGGCATCATCGGTACCGGTCACCACTTCTTCTGGATTGGTGCGCCTGAGGTCTGGTTGTGGCTGGGTTCGATCTTCTCCGCCCTTGAACCGCTGCCGTTCTTCGCCATGGTGCTGTTCTCGCTGAACATGGTGAACCGTCGTCGTCGGCAACATCCGAACAAGGCCGCATCGCTCTGGGCCATCGGTACGACCGTGACTGCGTTCTTCGGCGCTGGTGTGTGGGGCTTCCTGCACACCCTGGCTCCGGTGAACTACTACACCCACGGTTCGCAGTTGACCGCCGCCCACGGCCACCTGGCCTTCTACGGTGCCTACGCAATGATCGTGATGACCATGATCAGCTACGCCATGCCGCGTCTGCGTGGTCTGGGTGAAGCGCCGGATGCACGGGCTCAGCGCATCGAGATTTGGGGCTTCTGGCTGATGACCATCTCCATGGTTGCCATCACCCTGTTCCTCACCGCCGCTGGCGTGGTGCAGATTTGGCTGCAACGCATCCCGGCAGACGGCGCGGCGATGTCCTTCATGAATACCGCCGACCAACTGGCCATCTTCTTCTGGCTGCGGTTGATCGCCGGGGTGTTCTTCCTGGTCGGGCTGGTCTGCTACCTGTACAGCTTCAGGCAGCGTGGCCGGGTTACCGCCGACGTACCTGCAGCAGTCGCTGCAGCCTGAGACTGACGCACGATGAACGACGGCCCGGCTGACCCAGCGGGCCGTCTTCGTTCGAACTGCGCTACGGAGATCGCAATGGCCTTTACCATCGAAGTCGAAGAGTGGGTCGGCAGCGTCTGGCACCGTTTCATCACCCGCCGCGCCAGTCCCGATTTTCCCGAGGCGTGCGTCGAGCTGGAGAGCATGCAGCGACCCTTGTCGGTCCTGTTCCGAGCCATGGGTGGCGCCAGCGGTATCGGCGTGGAAGCTGCCAATGCGCGCGACATGATGTTGCGGCGCAACCTGCTGCAACAGGTCGCCGGAACCTGCAAGCAATTGCCGGTCGCCTGGTGCGACGCGAGCAATCTGCGCCTGCCGCAACGCCTTGCGGTCTATCCGGAAGTTTCACTCAATCAGGATCTTTATCGCTGGCTGGCGCTGCTCGCAGCGCAGGCGGGCGAGATGCGCCACTGGGCGCGTGACAACCAGCGCTGGACCCAATCGATTCTCCAGCGCTTCCCTGCCATGCGGCCACGCTACGGGCGGTTGGTCGAGGCACACCTGCAACTGCGTCCCGACCCGGCCACGCTGCCGCGCGCCGAAGCCGCGCTAGAGCGCGCGCTGTGCCAGGCGCTGCGCGAGCCGGGCAGTGTCGAGCAGTTTCCCCGCAGCGAAGTGGCGCCCTGGCCGCTGCCGATGTGGCTGTACCCGGCCGAAAACCTCGGCGTGCCGCAAGCTACCGAGTTGGGCGATGAAGACCCGGATAACACCTTGCAAGCACCGCCGACCGAGCAGAAGGGCCTGCGCAAACGTGCCAAGCGGGTCGAGGAAACCACCGGCAAGGGCGGTTTGATGCTGTTCCGTCTGGAGAATTTGTTCAGCTGGTCCGAGCACGTCGAGCTGGATCGCCAGGGCGACGACAGCGAAAACGAGGACGCCTCGCGCGTCGCCGAGGACCTCGATGAAATCGCCATGTCGCGCCAGCGCATGCGCAAGGGCGGTGGCCTCAAGCTGCACCTCGATCTGCCGCCGTCGGACGTGGACGACATTCCGCTGGGCGAAGGCATCAAGCTGCCGGAGTGGGACTATCGCAAGCAGCGCCTGCAGGAGGATTTCGTCAGCCTGCAGATGATGCTGCCGCGCGGCTCCGAACCCAAGGGCCTGCCGCTGCGGCTGAGCCCGCTGGCGCGCAAGCTGCGGCGGCAATTCGAACATTTGCGTAACGACCGCCAATGGTTGCGTGGGCAACCCCAGGGTTCGGAGCTGGACATGCAGGCCTGGCTGGATTTCCACGTCGAGCGCCAGCACGGCCAATGTGCCGAGCGCGGGCTGTTCATGGAGCAGCGGCAGAGTCGGCGCGACCTGGCCTGCCTGCTACTGGCGGATCTGTCGATGTCCACCGATGCGCATCTGGATGACGAACACAAAGTCATCGATGTCATCACCGACAGCTTGTTGTTGTTCGGCGAAGCGCTGTCGGCGGTCGGCGATGAGTTCGCGTTGTACGGCTTCTCCTCGCTGCGCAGGCAGCAGGTGCGCATGCAGGAATTGAAAAGCTTCCGCCAGCGTTATGACGATGAAACGCGCGGACGTATCCAGGCGCTCAAGCCCGGCTATTACACCCGCATGGGCGCGGCGATCCGCCAGGCCACTGAGCTGCTTGGCAAATGCAAGCAGCGGCGCAAGCTGCTGTTGCTGGTGACCGATGGCAAGCCCAACGACCTGGACCTGTACGAAGGCCGCTACGGCGTCGAAGACACCCGCGAAGCGGTGCTCGAAGCCCGGCGCCACGGCCTGTTGCCGTTTTGCATCACCATCGACCAAGAGGCCGGCGATTACCTGCCCTACATGTTCGGCGCCAACGGCTACACCCTGATCAAGGAACCGCAGCAACTGCCGTTCCGTCTGCCGCAGTTGTATAAGCAGTTGACGAAGGGGTGATAGAGAGCTGGAAGTGTTGCGTGGAATTGGTGGGCTGAAGCCCACCCTACCGGATCGTGCGGAGTAGTCCCGTAGGGTGGGCTTCAGCCCACCAGCCTACTCAGCGGGCGGCGTTCCGCTTCAGCCCACCATCCCCGCTTCCGGCCGCTAGAAAAGGTGCCGCGGCAGCCAGACGATCATCGCCGCGCAGAATACGGTGAGCCCGATACATAACCAGAAGAACTTGCGTTGGCGCCGTTCGCCAGCGGTGTCGGCGTGGGCGGGGAGGGGCATGCCGCAGTGGCTGCACTCGGCTTCTTTCGGTGGGTTGGGCTGCTGGCAGTACAGGCACAGGGGCATGGCGGTGTCCTCGTTACGTCGGGTCCAGCTTGCCACGCGTGGCGGTCGATTGAGGTTGACCGCAATCAACCGCCTGTCAAAGCCGCTGGCGCTGAGCCGAACGGCGCCGAGCCCCGTCTCCGATCACTCGAACTGTTCGAGACGCTGGGGGTCGAGAATGGTGATCTGACGGCCGTCCTGGGTGATGATCCCTTCGTCGATCAGGCGGCGGATGATCCGCGAAAAGGTTTCCGGCTGGATCGACAGGTGGCCGGCGATCAGCTGCTTGGCCATCGGCAGTTCGAAGCTGTTGCCGTCGGCCTTCAGACGCGCCAGCTGGGTCATCAGGTAGCGCACCACGCGGTGGGTGGCGTTCTTCAGTGACAGCGTTTCGATCTCGTTGATGCGCTGATGCAGCCGCACGCTCAGCTTGCCGAGCAGGGCGAAGGACAGCTTCTGGTTCGCTTCCAGCAGGCGCATGTAAGCCGTGTTGGAGAACCGATAGACCTGGCTCGGGCAAACGGCCTGGGCCGAGGCGACGTAGTTGGGCGTGTCCATCAGCATCATCGCTTCGGCAAAGGTCTGGCGATTGCCGATCACCTCGAAGACCTTCTCCTGGCCGTCCGGGGTCAGGCGGTAGATCTTGATCGCGCCGGAAATCACGAAGTAGAACGAGTGAGCCGGTTCGCCCTGATGAAAGAGGTTGTCGCCCTTGTCGAGATTGAGCAACTGGCTGGCACCCATCAGTTCGTCCATCTGCTGATCGTTCAGCGGTTCGAACAGATGGTGGCTACGGAGAATCTGGTTGTGTACGCGATGAAGCACCATGCAAGACATCCTGTTTTCTAATAGTTGGCCATCCGCAACCTGCCTGCTTGAGGCGGTAACGCGGCGCTGATTCGGTACTGAGCCTAGCGCAGCCGTTTGGCTCGAGTATTGATGCAGGCCAGTGTCCAGGTCGAACGGCGCTGGCGCTGCATCGCGGATCGTTTCAACGATCAGCAGTTGCCGATTCGCTCCAATGCGGCGCGGCGAACACGTCGGGGTAGCGGTGCAGCGTAGCCAGAACGAGCTGCGCGCCCTGTTCCTGCTCGGCAGTTTCGGCCAGTGCCTTGGCGCCCTTGAGCAAATCGGCCAGTAGACCATGCAGGGCGGCATCGGCTTGCTCGGTCAGCTCGCAGTGGGCGATCAGGAAGGAGACGTTGTCTTCGACCGCCGTCTGCAGCTGCTTCGCCGCCCGCGCGTCGATGGATGCCGAACCGTCCGGCAGTGCGACATTCACCGCTTCACGCAGCTGCGTCATGCCTTTGCGCAAGGCGGCGTCGGTCGGCCATTGCTGATCATGAATGGACGGTGCCGCAGCTGAGTGCCCGTCATGCCCGTGGTTGTGAGGGGTGGCGGCTTGTGCGCTGTCGACGACCAGATCGAGTGCCACGCCGCTGGCCAGTGCCAGCATCGACGCCATCGCCACGCCCCATGCCAAAGGTTGGATAACTGCTTTCATATCAGTGCGCCGCTGCGTTGACGAACAGGATGTTGTTTTCCAGATGGATGTGCTGCATCAGGTCGTTGCGTAGCTCCTCCAGCCCGCGATAGAGCGCGCGCCAGGTGTTGCAGGCGTTCGCCGGCGGGGTGATGTCGTGGGTCAGCTCGGCCAGGCGCTCCAGGGCGGCACCGTGCTGATCGTGCTCGTAGCGCATCACGGCGATCGGGCCCTGGGTTTGCGGCAACTGGATATTGCGTCGCAGCATCGGAAAGAGGATCTGCTCTTCCTTGAGCATGTGGCTTTCGAGTTCCTGCTGCATGGTCCACAGGTGCTCGGCCAGGCCGATCGGGCAGTCGGCCTTGTTGCCATGCACCTGCTCGACGCGGTTGGCCAGCCGAATCAATTCGGGAAACTGCTCGCGATGGCGCTCATGGAAGCGTTCGAGGACATAATCGATGAGCGTGCTGGCCGGCTCGCTCCGCCAATCCGGCTCGGCTGTCGGAGCGCTTTGCAGTGCGGCGAGTTCGCCGGCAATCGCCTCTGCATCAAGGCTGCGCTGCTGGGCTGCGTCGCGCAGTGGGGTATTGCCGCCGCAGCAGAAATCCAGCTTGTACTGGCGAAACACGCGCGTGGCGCCAGGAATGAGGCAGGCCAAGGTGCCCAGGGTTTGCTCAGTAAGCGCAGTCGTCATGGCGATGTTCCGTGTGGGTTGGCTGGATTAGGTTGACGGGACTAGCGCAAGCCTTGTGCCATGACGCGACTCATTGATTTTTAAGTTGAAAAAATCCGTGCTGGTGAAAATGACCTGAGCGGTTTAGGGTTTAAAAAACCTTGAGGGTATTTGTAACCATGATGGAAGAAGCGCTGCTGGCCGACCTCGTTACCGAATTGCCGAACGCCGTTCGCCTGCAACGGCTGGTGCATACGCTGCATGAGCGTTTTCGCTGTGGCGCGGTGGTGCTGCTGCGCCTGGACGAAGATACGCTGCGCCCGCTGGCGGCGGTGGGGCTGGTGCAGGAGGCCCTTGGCCGGCGCTTCGTCGTAGCCCAGCATCCGCGGCTCGCCGCCATTCTTTCGCAGCGCGAACCCGCTTGGTTCGAACCCGACAGTCGATTACCCGACCCCTACGATGGCCTGCTCGACGAGCATGTCGGCGAACCCTTGCCAGTGCACGACTGCATGGGTGTCAGCCTGTTCGTGGAAGGCAAGCTGTGGGGCGCGCTGACCCTCGATGCGCTGCACGCCGGCACCTTTGATGATGAGGCGCGGCGTGACCTGCAGCGCTATACCCTGGTGATCGAGGCGGCGATCCGCATTACCCGGCTGGAGCATGAGAATCGTGGCCTGCGCCTGGCCCGCAGCGATGTGCTGGAAACCACGCAGGTGCCGGGCGACGGCGAAATTCTCGGGCAGAGTCAGGTGATCGCCGAGTTGCTGCGCGAGCTGGAAGTGGTCGCCGACTCCGAACTGCCGGTGTTGCTGCTGGGCGAGACCGGCGTCGGCAAGGAGCTGTTCGCCCGCTGGCTGCATCGCCATTCGCGGCGCCGGAACAAGCCGCTGGTGCTGGTCAATTGCGCGGCATTGCCCGAATCGCTGGCCGAAAGCGAGCTGTTCGGCCATGTAAAAGGCGCGTTTTCCGGTGCGACCACCGATCGTCCTGGCCGTTTCGACGCAGCCAACGGCGGGACTTTGCTGCTCGACGAAGTGGGCGAATTGCCGCTGATCGTTCAGGCCAAGCTGTTGCGCACCTTGCAGAATGGTGAGATTCAGCGGCTCGGCGCCGACAAGCCGCGTCAGGTCGATGTGCGGATCATCGCCGCGACCAACCGCAACCTGCGCGAGAGTGTGCGTGACGGGCATTTCCGCGCCGACCTCTATCATCGTTTGTCGGTCTATCCGGCACCGATCCCACCGCTGCGCGAGCGCGGCAACGATGTGCTGATCCTGGCCGGTTATTTCCTCGAACTGAACCGCGCCCGGCTGGGCCTGCGCAGCATGCGCCTGTCACCCGCCGCGGAGCGTGCCCTGCTGGGCTATGCCTGGCCGGGCAACGTGCGCGAACTGGAACATGTGATCAGCCGTGCGGCGCTGCGGTTGCTCAGTCGTGGCGCGTCGCGCAGCGAAATTCTCACGCTTGAGCCCGACCTGCTCGACCTGGATAGCACGCAGTCCGCCTCGCTCGCGCCAGTCGCCGACCCGCAGCCGCTGCCAACGGAAGTCGAAATCGTCTCGCTGCGCGAAGCGGTCGATAACGCCCAGCGTCAGGCGATCGTCCGAGCACTAGAGGCCAGCGGTGAGAACTGGGCGCAGGCGGCTCGGTTGCTCGATGTCGACTCCAGCAACCTGCACAAACTGGCAAGGCGGTTGAAACTGAAGTAGCCGCCGGGCACGGGTTGGACCAAGGGCTGCGCACGCGTCGGACGCGTGCCGCCAATCGGCGCGAGTCGTCCCGATTGCCTGGTGGTCTAAGCTGCAGACCATTACCCATTAAGGAGATTTCCATGGCCCTGGACCATGACCAGTTCGACGCGTTGCTGACCGAGGCCCTGGCCCATGCGGAACGTGCAGCCAGCGAGAACAACCCGCAGCATTATCAACAGGCCTTCATCGCCAGCCTCCAGGCCATGCGGTTGTTGGCCGAAGAATCCGGTGCCTGGCGGCAGATGGTGGCGCGCGCCACGGAGGAGTTCGAAGGCGACGAGGGAATATAGAGGCCCGAGGCTGGACGGTCGTGTTCTTGCACTTGCGCCCTGATCACGCCCGCTCCTACGGTCAGCCGTAGGGTGAGTGCAACCCGCCATGCAGGGCTGAAGTCCCTACCTTTAGAGCTACAGATGCGCCATAGCTCACTGGTGGGCTGAAGCGGAACGCCACCCGGCCCACCCTACGAGTTGGAAGCTTGACGTTGCCTTTGTAGGGTGGGCTTTAGCCCACCGGTGGCGCTCAATATGTCGACGAATCATCCGCACTGCCGCGCCGCGGCTACCTTGACCTTCATCAATGCCGACTTCGGGTCGGCTACCTAGACTGCCGGCTTTCCGTCCTCCCTGGACGGGCGCCGTTGCCGCCGGCACGGCGCGCAATGTATCCGAACGTCTAGGAGTTGCCATGCACCTGGTCTGCCCGGCAGGAAGCCTGCCCGCGCTGAAGGCCGCCGTCCAGCAGGGCGCCGATGCCATCTATGTCGGTTTTCGAGACGACACCAACGCCCGCCATTTCGCCGGTCTCAATCTGGATGAGAAGCAGCTCGACAAGGGTCTGCAGCTGATCCGCGAAAAGCGCCGCCAGCTCTACGTCGCCGTCAATACCTACGCCCAGCCGCAAGGTTGGTCGCGCTGGCAGCGCGCGGTGGACCAGGCCGCCGACCTGGGCGTCGATGCGCTGATCGCCGCCGACCCCGGCGTGCTGGGCTATGCCGCCAAGCGCCATCCGCAGCTCAATCTGCATCTGTCCGTTCAAGGCTCAGCGACCAACGCGGCGGCGCTGGCCTTTTACCAACAGCGCTACAACATCAAGCGCGCCGTACTGCCACGGGTTTTGTCGCTCAAGCAGGTCAAGCAGGTCGCGGCCAGCAGCCCGGTGCCGATCGAGGTCTTCGCCTTCGGCAGTCTGTGCATCATGGCCGAAGGACGCTGCCATCTGTCCTCCTACCTCACCGGCGAGTCGCCGAACCTGTGCGGGGTCTGCTCGCCAGCCAAGGCGGTGCGCTGGAGCGAAGAGCCCGAAGGGCTGACCTCGCGCCTCAACAATGTGCTAATCGACCGTTATGCCGAGGGCGAATCGGCGGGCTACCCGACGCTGTGCAAGGGCCGCTTCTTGGTCAATGGCGAGCGCTTCCATGCGCTGGAAGAGCCCACCAGCCTGAACACCCTCGACCTGATTCCGGAGCTGGCCAGCATCGGCGTCACCGCCATGAAAATCGAGGGCCGCCAGCGCAGCCCGGCTTATGTCGAGCAGGTAACTCGCGTCTGGCGTGCGGCACTGGATGCCTATCTACAGGCGCCGCAGCGTTATGCCGTCCAGCCGGGCTGGCGCGAGGTGCTCGATGGCTTGTCCGAGGGTTCGCAAACGACGCTCGGCGCCTACCACCGGGCCTGGCAATGAACGAGGAGCCAACCATGAAACTCAGCCTCGGCCCCGTGCTGTTTTACTGGGATCGCCAGCGCACACTGGAATTTTATGCCGACATGGCCAGCACGCCGCTGGATGTCATCTATCTGGGCGAGACCGTCTGCTCCAAGCGCCGCGACATGGGGCTGGACGACTGGATCGGGCTGGCGCGTGAGCTGAGCCAGCAATCGACGGCGCAACTGGTGCTGTCCGGCTTGACGCTGGTCGAGGCGGCGTCCGAGTTGTCCGGCCTGCGCCGGCTCTGCGACAACGGTGAGTTGCTGGTGGAGGCCAACGACCTGGGCGCGGTGCATTACCTCTCCGAGAAACGCCTGCCTTTTGTCGGCGGTCCGGCATTGAATCTCTACAACGGCCATGCCCTGGCCGAGCTGGTCAGGAGCGGCATGCAGCGCTGGGTGCCGCCAGTGGAAATCTCCGGGGCGATGATCAGGGCTGCGCGCGCGCAGCTGTCACAGCTCGGTGTGCCGATTCCAGAGGTCGAAATCTTCGCCTACGGCCATCTGCCGCTGGCCTACTCGGCGCGCTGCTTCACTGCCCGTGCGGAAAACCGTCCGAAAGACGATTGCCAGTTCTGCTGCCAGAACTACCCCGAAGGCATTCCGCTGCTGAGCCAGGAAGGCGAGGCGCTGTTCACCATCAATGGCATCCAGACCATGTCGGCATCGGTCAGCAATCTACTGGCGGACTATCCGGCATTGGTGGAAAGCGGCGCTGACCTGTTGCGTCTGAGCCCGCGTGCTTCGGGTATGACCGAGGTGATCACGGCCTTCGATGCGGTGCGCAAGGGTGGGCTGCCACCGTTGGCCGTCGACGGCTGCAATGGCTACTGGCACGGCCAGCCAGGGATGCTGCGCGCAGAGGAGGCCGGACTATGCTGAAGCCGCGCGCGCACCTGTTGAAACTGGGCGAGCATCTGTTGCCACTGGCCGCGCGCACGCCATTCCTGCTGCAACGCTTGGCACTGGAACGCAGCCTCAACCAGCTCTTCGCCGAGCCGCTGGCCGAGGGCGCCTTCGAAGCGCTAGAAGGTCACTGGATGCGTCTGGAGGTCGTCGACCTCAAGCTGGCCTGGTGCCTGACCTGCGACCGACAGAAGCTGCGCATCGCCGAACAGGCGCCGGTGCAGGTGACCATTCGCGGCAACTGGCGGGAGTTCTTGCTGCTGGCCAGCCGTCAGGAAGATCCGGACACGCTGTTCTTCCGCCGCCGGCTGGTGATCGAGGGCGATACCGAGTTGGGGCTGGCGATCAAGAATCTGATCGACAGCCTCGACCCGGACATGCTGCCGCCCTGGCTGTGGAAAATTCTGCAGGGTGCCGGAGAAGAAGTGGCGCAGGCGGGTCGGGCGCAGCCTGCGGGCGTCTGCTGATCGAGTACTGCGCCGCTCCGGCAGCGGCGCAGAGGTGGGGGAATGGCTAGACCGAGTACAGCCGGGGACGCGGCTTCATGCGGTCGCTGGCGATGATGCTGCACATGTCCTCGAACAGCGCATCGGCTTCTGACTCGGAGCAGTCTTCACGATAGCGCTTGCGCAGGCCGTAGCTGCTGAGAGTGATATGCACATCGGCGATAACGTCGTGCTGCGCCAGACAGGCGCGTGCGCAATGCAGCGGGCAGCCGTCGATGGCCAGAATCGGTCGACCCGAGTTGGCCTTGTTGACCAGCGAACTGACCCGCCCGCCGACACCGGCAATGCATGACATCTCCGCCAGCCCGGCACGGTCGAGGCGCACCGCGAGGGTGTTGGCCAGCTGCGCCACGTTGGAGCAGCCCGAGCAGGAATAGACCAGTGGAAGTGACGGCGTCGACATGGCGTTCTCCAGTTCGGTAAGACGATTGTCAGTATCGCGGCCGGGGCGGCTGGCGCCTTTGACGATCATCAAGAAGCTGAGGCGATCGGTCGCAGGTCACTCCTGATAGGCGGCCAGGCCCTGGCTGTCGAGAATCTCGATGCGCCGGCGCTGCACGCTGATCATTCCCGATTCGATCAGCCGATGCAGGATGCGCGAAAAGGTTTCCGGCTGGATGCCCAGCTTGGATGCGATCAGGCGCTTGGGCACGTCGAGCGTGACGACGCCGCTGTCATCTTCCTGCGACTGGTAGAGAAAGCGCACCACGCGATGGCTGGCATTAGCCAGAGTCAGGGTGTCGATCTCGTTCATGCGCTGGTGCAGGCGGATGCTCAGGGTGGCGAGGATGTCGAGGCAGATGCTGGGGTGTTCTTCCAGCATGCGGCGGTAATGCTGGCCGTGCAGGCTGGCGACCAGGCTGGCCTTGAGCGCCGTGGCACTGACCGGGTAGTTCGGCGTGCCGGTGAACAGCAGCGCTTCGGCGAAGGATTCACCACTGCGGATCACCTCTACGAGTTTTTCCTGGCCATCGCAGACCACGCGATGCAGCTTCACCTGACCACTGAACAGGAAGTAGAAGCGCTCGGCCTTGTCGCCCTGGTGAAACAGCGAGGCGCCGGCCGACAGTCGCTTGAGATTGGCCGACGCACAAACCTCCTGCAGAGCCGCCTCCGGTAGGCGGCTGAACAAGTGGTGGCGGCGAAGCTCCGCAACAAGTGTCGTTTCGCTGAGCATGGTTCCTCCGCCGGTACGAGTCCGGGATTGTTCGAGGTTGCATCCTATGAGTCTGGGTAATGGACCTTCCTTGATCACGGACAAGATCCCCGGCCGGGAGCGATCCGTCGGCTTTCGAAAACAGCTTGGGCGAATTGACGATGGTCAATTCGCTTCCGAGCCCAAGCCTCTAAATTTCACATCATATTGTGTTCAGTAATTTGTTTTTAACTAGATATGGTGTGGAGGCGTAATGCCTGGGGTTGACGAGAAGAATCGCCCCGTCTCGCTACGCAAGCGTGACGGGCGGCTGGTGACGTTCGAACTGGACAAGATCGGTGCGGCGATCGCGGCGGCGGGTCTCGCCACTGGTGAGTTCGATCAGGCCACTGCGCGGCTGCTGGCCGCCGAGGTGCTGGCGCGATTGCCGCAACGCGTGGTGGAAGTGGAACAGGCGCAGGACGCCGTCGAGCGCGTGCTTATGGAGGCGGGGCATTACGCCACGGCTCGCGCGTACATCGTCTACCGCGAGCGGCATGGGCGGCTGCGTCGCGACCGCAAGGCCATCGTCGATGTTGCCTCCTCGATGAACGAGTACCTGTCGCGCGAGGACTGGCGCGTGCGCGCCAACGCCAACCAGGGCTATTCGCTGGGCGGGCTGATTCTCAACGTGTCCGGCAAGGTCACGGCCAACTACTGGCTGGACGAGGTCTACAGTCCGGAGATCGGCACCGCACATCGCGAGGGCGACCTGCACATCCACGACCTCGACATGCTTGCCGGCTACTGCGCCGGCTGGTCGCTGCGCACCCTGCTCAACGAGGGTTTCAACGGTATTCCCGGTCGGGTCGAGGCGGGGCCGCCGAAGCATCTGTCCAGCGCGCTGGGGCAGATGGTCAATTTCCTCGGCACGCTGCAGAACGAGTGGGCTGGCGCCCAAGCGTTCAGCTCCTTCGATACCTATCTGGCGCCTTTCGTGCGCAAGGACAACCTGAGCTACGGCGAGATTCGCCAGGCCATCCAAGAGTTCATCTACAACCTCAACGTGCCGTCGCGCTGGGGTACGCAGACGCCCTTCACCAACCTGACCTTCGATTGGGTCTGCCCGGAGGATCTGCGCGAGCAGGTTCCCTATATCGGCGGTGAGGAAATGCCCTTCGCCTATGGCGACCTGCAGGCCGAGATGGAGCTGATCAACCGCGCCTATATAGAAGTCATGCAGGCCGGCGACGGTCTGGGCCGGGTGTTCACCTTCCCGATCCCGACCTACAACATCACCCACGGCTTTCCCTGGGACAGCGAAAACGCCGACCGCCTGTTCGAGATGACGGCGCGCTACGGCTTGCCGTACTTCCAGAACTTCCTCAACTCGGACATGCAGCCCAACCAGGTGCGTTCCATGTGCTGCCGCCTGCAGCTTGACGTGCGCGAGCTGCTCAAACGTGGCGGCGGGCTGTTCGGCTCCGCAGAGCAGACCGGCTCGCTCGGCGTGGTGACCATCAACTGCGCGCGCCTGGGCTACCTGCATCAGGGCGATCGCCGCGGATTGTACGAACACCTCGATGCGCTGCTGGAAATGGCCAAGGAAAGCCTCGAGGTCAAGCGCAAGGTCATCCAGCATCACATGGATGCCGGGCTCTATCCCTATACCAAGCGCTACCTGGGCACGCTGCGCAATCACTTCTCCACCATCGGCGTGAACGGTCTGCACGAGATGGTGCGTAACTTCACCGAGGACGCCGAAGGCCTGCAAACACCGGCCGGCCGTGCCCTCGTCATTCAGCTGCTGGACCATGTGCGGGCGGTGCTGGTGCGCTTTCAGGAAGAAACCGGCCACCTCTACAACTTGGAGGCGACGCCGGCCGAAGGCACTACCTACCGCTTCGCCAAGGAAGACCGCAAGCGCTTCCCTGACATCCTGCAGGCGGGTACGGCCGAGGCGCCGTACTACACCAACTCCTCGCAGCTGCCGGTGGGCTTTACCGACGATCCATTCGAGGCGCTGCAACTGCAGGACGAACTGCAGACCAAGTACACCGGTGGCACCGTGTTGCACCTGTACATGGCCGAGCAGATTTCCTCGGCCCAGGCCTGCAAGAACCTGGTGCGCAAGGCGCTCGGTCGTTTCCGTCTGCCTTATCTCACTGTCACCCCGACATTCTCCATCTGCCCCGTGCACGGCTACCTGAGCGGCAAGCACGAGTTCTGTCCCAAGTGCGACGAGGTTCTGCTGGCCAACGCGTCGGCGGATTGCGGCTGCACGGCCTGAGTTCGTGGCGAGATGGTTCAAAGATGGTTCCTACGCTCCTGCGTGGGTACCTGCAGCGGGACGCCTCGCGCCCCAGCGATGCGGAGCGTCATGATCGGTGTTCCCACGCAGAGCGCGAGGAACGAGCAATGTTTCACCCATCCGTTAGAAAAAGGAGCGACATTTGAAAGCCACCCAACTGCCCGAAGCCCAACGCCAGCGCTGCGAAGTCTGGACTCGTGTCATGGGTTATCACCGCCCGGTTACTGCGTTCAATCCCGGCAAGCAGTCCGAGCACCATGAGCGTCAGCATTTCACCGAGGCGGCCGCCCGGGTAGCCGCGGCGTGACGGCAAGCCTGCGGGTCGGGGGGCTGCTCCCCCTGACCACTCTGGATTTTCCCGATCATCTGGCCTGCGTGCTGTTCTGCCAGGGGTGCGGTTGGCGCTGTCGCTATTGTCACAACCCGCAGCTGATCCCCGCATGCGGCGCGCAGGAAACCTCCTGGGAGGAAATTATCGGCTTCCTGGAACAGCGCGCCGGCCTGCTCGAGGCGGTTGTCTTCAGCGGTGGCGAGCCGACGCTGCAGCTGGCATTGCCCGACGCCATTGCCCAGGTACGCGCCATGGGTTTCAAGGTCGGCCTGCACAGCGCCGGGATCAAACCCAAGCTGTTTCGCCAGGTATTGCCACTGGTGGACTGGGTGGGTTTCGATATAAAGGCCCTGCCGGAGCACAGCACGCTGATCACGGGTGTCGAAGGCAGCGGCGCTGCTAACTGGAAGAGTTTGGAGGCGTTGTTGGAAAGCGGCGTCGCCCATGAATGCCGCACGACCGTCCATTGGCAGTTGCTGGATGCCGAACGCCTTTGGGATATGGCGCAGCGCCTGCGCAAGCTGGGCGTCGAGCGCTTCGCCGTGCAATGCGTACGCACCGCCAGGATGCTCGACGAGACGCTCGCCGAAAGCTGCCCGCCGTACGATCAGCAGAAACTCTGGGATCGCATGGGGCAGCTGTTTCCGACGTTCGTCTTGCGTGGGTGACGAGATCTGACCGTTGCGGCATCGGTGGGCTGAAGCCCACCCTACGGATGACGACGCAGCCGAAGAGCTTGTACGAGGTGCCCGGTGCGCGGAGCGCACCCTACGAGGGCTTGAACCAATCTTCAGCAAAGTAGGGTGGGCTTCAGCCCACCATGTCGACAGCCGTCCGCCATCCGAGTGACAGAAAAACTGTTTTCGCCTTGCCGTCTTTCTGCTTTTTGTCAGCCGTACCGTTGTGGCATCGGTGGGCTGAAGCGGAGTGCCGCCCGGTCCACCCTACGGTGATGACGCAGCCGCAGTGAGAGGCCGGCTCCGTGCTCAGCTCCAGCCCCAGAACTGCAGATACCAACCATAGCCGACGACTGCGGTGCCCAGACCTACGCTGGCAAAGGCGGTCAGTCGGCGCAGGCCGTTGGCGCCGTGGCGGCTGATGACCTGCCATGCCAGAAGAGGCTCTAGGTGACCGCGCCGGCCGGCATCCGTATTGCGCGGGCGAGTCAGGGCCTCTTCGGTGTGGATGAGGCCCGTAGGGTGCGTGACGAACCAGGGGCTGACCGTCCACTGGAACGCGCCCATCGCCAGCCCGATCATGCCGAACAGCAGCGTACTGACCCAATGACCCTGCTGCGGCTGCTCGCCGACGATGAGCAATCGGGTGTCATCGTGTATTCGTCGGAGCAGCGCCAAGGAAAATCTGATTGAGTGCCGCGGCCGTTGGTGAGCCTGGAAAAGCATCGAACCGGCCATTTGCCAGAGCCTGAGCTGCGTTATGAAAGCCATTCCATGCCGCGCGTGCCAAAGCTCCGCCAACGCTGATTCGTCTGACTCCCAGGTCCGATAGCTCGCTCACCGTTAGTTCACTATTCCAACCAATCAGCATGTTGACGGGTTTTGGCGCCACGGCCAAGACGACAGTCGCAATCTCATCGAGGGTTCTGATCCCAGGCGCATACAGGCAGTCGGCACCCGCTTCGGCATAGGCTTGCAGACGTCTGATCGTGTCCGGAAGATTGGGGCGCCCCACAAAGAAGTTTTCCGCACGAGCGACCAAAAGCGTGTTGGTGCCGCTTGCATCGATTGCCTTGCGTGCCGCGCGGATGCGCTCCACCGCCTCTTGAATATCCCGGAGTGGTGCCCGCGTATCGCCCGTTGAGTCTTCGATTGAGAAACCGGCCACCCCGGTTGCCACGACGAGCTGTACGCTTTCGAAAACGTCGCTGGGTGCTTCGCCGAACCCGCTTTCGAAGTCCGCGTTGATTGGCAGATGAGTGGCCTGCACCATGCTCCGTACGTGTTCCAGAACGGCATCGCGCTTCATATATCCGTCCGGCTTCGCGCAGGACCAGGCGTGGCCGGAACTCGTCGTCGCCAATGCCTTGAATCCCATGCCTGCAAGCAGCTGCGCGCTGCCGGCATCCCAGGGATTGGGCAGCACGAAGCATCCGGACTCATGCAGCTTCCAAAACGAATCGCGCTTTGCGGATACAGTTGGGACGATCATAAGAACTACCTTTCGTTGCCATGCGGCTGGGTCAGGGAACAACGAATGCTGGTTCAGCCTGGTAAGCGTTGTGAAGCAAATCCATGAACGGCTTCGATTCTTCGATGGCGCTGGGTCCAATAGCCGTAACCGCTACCCCGGGTGTCCAAGAATTCATAATTGCAGCCCCTGAAAAATTCGCCACATCGGCGGGTTTGATTTCTTCATGACGCTGCGGAACATCAAGGCGGGTTAATTGGCGCTGAATTATTCCCATCATAGTGCCCGTCAATATCTGCGCCTTGGGCCAAACGACGGAGCGACCATCCCAAAAAACAAGATTCCAGATCGTCGCCTCACTTAACCTGCCGTGCCGATCGGTAAACGCGGCGTCATCGAAGCCCTGCTCGATAGCGCGGTGCAAGTAGTAGGTCTTCGCGCCCTCGCCGACGTGTTTGATAGCTGGGAGAAACCTTTCATGCTCCACGATGCCAAGGCGCACCGGACCTGACGGGCCGTCGGACGGCAGGCCTGTGCGCACAAGAATGGCGGGCTCCGCCTCGATGCTCCTGGCGGTGAACTCCCCGTCTGGAGAATAAACCGTGACAGTGAGCGACTGATCCTCCGGTCCATTTGCAAGCGCAGGACGGATACTCCGAAGCACGTGCTCATCGGGCAGCGCCATGCCAAACAACCTGAGCGTAGCTTGCTTCAGGCGGGTCATATGTAGATCCAATCCCTTGACCTTCCGATTTCGGACTTGCATGGCGGTAAAATGCGCAAACCCCGAGAAAGCCAGAGGCATCATGTCATCAGCAGTTGCTGGCGCACCGTTGATGAGTGTCGGGTAAGTAGCGGCTTGGACAGACATTGCGTTGCTCCTGCGGTTTTGATTGGGAGCACGCAGTCTAGAACCTGACAGCACTGTTAGAGTCAAGGCCTATGAAGATCGGAGAACTATCCAGGCGTAGCAACGTGAGTATTCGAATGCTTCGCTATTACGAAGCGCAGGGCCTTCTCAAGCCCCACCGCACGGAAGGCGGATTTCGCGAATACGGTCCGGTTGACGAGCAAACGGTTGAGCGGATCAAGCTTCTGGGCTCTGCAGGGATGACGCTTGCGACGATCAGGCAGTTCGCGCCTTGCCTGCGAGGGGAGAGTCTGGTCTTCGAACCATGCGATGAGCTGCGCACAACGCTACGTGACCAATTGGATCTCATCGACCAGAAGGCCAACAAGCTGATGCAAACCCGCAAGGTGCTCAAGAAATTTCTGCGTGACGTTGAGTCATGACATCCGAACATGCGTGTCTTCCTAATATCCGCCGCTGGACGAGTGCAGTCGCTCGACTCTCAACGCCTACCTCACTTCACCGCTCCGCCGAAAACTCGCCCGATAGTCCGTCAGCTTCAGACGCACGTGCTGGCTCATATCGCCGCTGAGCATACACAGGCGTGGCCTCTCTTAAACTGAACACCCCATGCAGGTAGAACTGCTCGCCGGCTTCCTTGGAGAAGGCCAGTTCGTTTTGGCTGACCAGAAATGACGAACCCACCCGTTACCGCGATCTTCCATGTCCTTCGTTTTGCGAAGGTGAGCAGGAGATCGGACCGTTGTGGCATCGGTGGGCTGAAGCCCACCCTACAGGTGAGCACGTAGCCGCGAAGTAGGGTGGGCCGGGCGGCGTTCCGTTTCAGCCCACCCTTCTATGCCAGGGCGCACAGGCCCGCGCCGAGCTCAGTTCCAGCCCCAAAACTGTAGATACCAGCCATAGCCGACGACCGCGGTGCCCAGGCTCACGCAGGCAAAGGCGGTCAGGCGGCGCAGGCCGTTGGCGCCGTGACGGCTGATGACCTGCCAGGCCAGATACAGGCTCCAAGCGATGGCACCGGCCAGAAGCAATGCGCGGGTTGGCTGCGCCCAGGCGAGGATGAAACCTTCATAGCGCAGCAGCTTGATGGTCGTCGCCGAGAGGCCGAGAAACAGTCCGGCGCCGCCCAGGGGCGTCAATGTCAGCGCCAGGTGGTGGAACAGGTTATCGCCCCGGTTCATAAGCCGTACCGCGCCACGCAGCAACAACCAGAGCGCACCGCCGATCAGCAGCGAACTGGCGCCAATGTAGGTGAGGATCGCCGCGCCATCGAGCCAGCTGAAGGCATCGTTGGCCTGCGGGTAATGCGTCAGCAGCCACCAGGGCGCGTTGGCTTCGAGCGGCCAGAAGATGTCGCGGTCGACCAGCCATTCGGCGGCGGTCTGCTTGAGCGTGATGAACCAGGGACTGACCGTCCACTGGAACGCGCCCATCGCCAGCCCGATCATGCCGAATAACAGCAAGGTACTGTCCCAATGACCCTGCTGCGGCCGCTCGCCGACGATGAGGATTTCCTCGTTGGGCGAACGTGCGCTCAGCGCGACGGCACCGCGTTGACCGCTGCATCGACCGCAGGCGTGGCAGTCGCTGTTGCCCTGCATGCGGCGGATGTCGATCAGCGGCGCGCAGTTGGGGGTAGGCAGGTGCGGCGCCTGATTGGCCTGCCAGCGTTCCTCGTCCACCTTGTAGTGGACCGGCGCAAGGCGCGCCAGCAAGTTGAACACACCGCTTACCGGGCATAGATGCTTGCACCAGATTCGCTTGCCTCTTCCATAAAGGTAGCCAACCAGCATCGCCGCCACGGTCGAACCGCCGAGAATCAGCGCCGCGGCCCGGCCATAGTCATACACGCTGATCAGCTGGCCGTAGACGGTGGTCAGAATGAACGCGACGGTTGGCCAGCCGCTCCAGCGTATCCAGCGTGGCGTGCCCTTGTTCAGTCCGCGCCAGCTGATCCATTCGCTGAGCGAGCCTTCCGGGCAGAGCACGCCGCACCAGAGACGACCGAAGAACACCATCGACAGCAGCACGAAAGGCCACCACAGCCCCCAGAACAGGAACTGGGCGAACACCGTGATGTTGTCGAGCATGCGCGCCTCGGAAGGCGGCAGCGAAAGAGCGGCAGGCACCAGCAGCAGGACCAGATAAAAGCCGACCACCAGCCATTGGATCAGGCGGATGGCCTGGGCATGCTGGCGCAGCAAATCGCCGATGCGCGCCAGCCAGGGAGCGTTGGTGATCATGCGGTGCGGGCCTCCAGACGAGCCTCCGGTTTCGGTCGCAACCAGGCCCAGACGGCCAGCCAGTACAACCCCATCAGCACCACGGCCGCCAGTGACGGCATGGCGCGGTAGCCAGTCAGCCCCGCGACGGTGCTGCCTAGGGTGCCGCCGTCATCGAGCAGGGCGGAGGTGTCCCAGAGCGGATCGCCAAAGACGCTGTAGAACACTTCCGGTATATCCATGCCCATCAACTGGCCGCTGAAACGGTCGAGCCCGGCCATGAGCAGGGCCGCACCCAGCAGCAGCAACAGGGCTTCGCTGACTTTGAAGAAATGCTTCCAGGAAAACAGCCGGCTGCCGGCTTGCAATGCGGCGTAGCTGAGCAGCGCGAGGATGAAGCCGAGCACGCCGCCGAGGACGAAGCTCGCCAGATCCGTGCCTTGCTGCTGATGGCCGATGCCATAGAGGAACACCACCGTCTCGCTACCTTCGCGGGCCACGGCGAGCATCGCCAGCACCAGTAGGCCGATACCGCTGCCCTGGCTCAGGTGTGCGCTGGCGCCTTCGATCAAGCTGCGCTTGAGGTCGCGTCCGTGATGGTGCATCCAGCCGACCATCTGCAGGATCAGCAGGCTGGCCACCAGCAGCATGGCGCACTGGAACCATTCGCCCGCCGGACCTGCCAGCCAGTCGCCAGCGCTGAGAATGCCCCAGGCCAGTAGCGTCGCCAGGCCGAGCCCGGCGGCCACACCACCCCAGAGCATGCGCAACGCATGGCGATTATCCGGTTGCTGGCTCAGCCAGGCATGCAAAATGCCGATGACCAGCAGGGCCTCGACGCTTTCACGCCAGACGATGAACATGGATTGGCCCATGGCGCTTCTCCTGTTGGGTGGCCTGATGGCGGGGTCGGTCTGTCGAGATCGAGACCCTGGCCGTGCAGACCACAGGGACTACTTGGCGATGATTTCCCCTTCGGGAAGATCCATGTGGAACTCGTCGAAGAAGGGGTAACGGCCCGGTTTCAGAGGGTGAATTACGACGAACGAGGTGACGCCGGCCGAGAGGACCTTTTCCACCCGTAGTGGCGTGCTTTCGAATTCGCTCGGTCCGCTGCCGGCGTTGTTGATGATGATCTTGAAGCGCTGCCGGGCCGGCACCTCGAGGGTTGCCGGCTCGAAATGGCCGTCGCGGATGGTCAGTTCGTAGGTGGGCAGGCCGGCGTGGGCGCCGCCGGCAAAGCCGACGACGAACAGGGGCAGCAGGTGCAACAGGACGCGTCGCATGGCTGGCCTCCGGCTCAATAGCCGCCTTTCTTGCCGATACCGGCGTAGGTGAACTCGTAGTTCAGCTCGCAGCGTTCGAACCAGGGCGCGACGCCGGTTTCCTTGTCGACGTGGCGACCGAACATGGTGTGACCACCGCCCGGCGGCAGGATGGTGAAGGTCAGTTGGTACTTGCCGGGCCCCATCAGCTTGACGTTGTCACCGTAATGCGGGCCGTCATTGGCCACCATCGGGTGGAAGTCGCCTTCGATCTTCTCGGCCGAGCCTTTCTTGCTCAGCGAATATTTGATGTTCAGGTAGGGCACGAAGCTGCCTTCCTGCCAGCCGTTGCGGTTGTCTTCGGTGGCGGCAATGTCGGCTTCCAGATGGACGTCGGATTCGGCTGTGGCGCGCATCATGCCGGCCGGCTCCATTTCCACCGGCTGCAGGTACACCGCGCCGACTTCCATACCGCCGCATTGCTGCGGTTCACCGATGGGGTATTCCTTGGCTTGGGCGAGGGGCGTCAGCATCAGTGATGCGATGGCGAGGGTAACGGGAATACGCATGTAGCCTCCGTGAGGAGCGTTATGAATGACGAAGCAAGACTCGCATCCGCAAGGCTTAACGATAATGATTCGCGTCAATTCTGAAGGAAATACTTTGTTACGTATAGAGTGGCGCGCGTCATAGTTATGCCGCCGTGATGGCTCAAGCGCGCGGCTGACCTGCGCTGGCAGCATCCCGCTGCGTTGAGTTGTCACACCCCTTGCGGCCGATCGTTGAAGGCATTGCGCAGACCGGCTGACCCCCGTGCTCGGAAATTTCTGCGAGTTCTCCGAGGCGCGGCCTACCATGTGCTTTTCGAATCAGGGGAGCCTATGCAAACCGTTGTGCTGGACGCCCGAACCGCCCGTGTACTGCCTTGGCTGGTTGCCATCGCATTCTTCATGCAAACCCTCGACGGCACCATCCTCAACACCGCGTTGCCGGCTATGGCGCGGGATCTGGCCGAAGATCCGCTGCGCATGCAAGGCGTGGTTATCGCTTACATGCTCACCGTGGCACTGTTGATACCGGCGTCGGGCTGGTTGGCGGATCGCTTCGGCACTCGGCGGATATTTTTCTCGGCGATCCTGTTGTTCACGCTTGGCTCGCTGCTCTGCGCGATGTCCACCAGCTTCAACCAGCTGGTGATCTCGCGGGTGATACAGGGCATGGGCGGCGCGTTGATGCTGCCGGTGGGGCGTTTGGTGGTGTTGCGTGCCTATCCGCGCAGCGAGTTCGTGCGCGTCATGACGTTCATCGCTCTGCCGGGCATGGTCGGTCCGCTGATCGGCCCGACTCTCGGCGGCTGGCTGGTGGAATACGCGTCCTGGCACTGGATCTTCCTGATCAACCTGCCGGTCGGCCTGATCGGCTGCATGGCCGCGTTTCGCTTCATGCCCGATCTGAAGAGCGCCGAGCGAATACGCTTCGACAGCTTCGGTTTCCTGCTTTTTGGTAGCGCGATGGTGCTGATCACCATCGCGCTCGAAGGGCTTGGCGACATGCACATGCCGCATGCACGCGTCCTGCTGCTCATCGTGATCGGCGCAGCCTGCCTGACGGCTTATTGGCTGCGTGCCGGACATGTCGACAAGCCGTTGTTCAGCCCGGCGTTGTTCCGCGTCCGCAGCTTTGCCGTGGGCATTTTCGGCAACCTGTTCGCGCGTCTGGGAAGCGGCGCATTGCCGTTCCTGCTGCCATTGCTGCTGCAGGTGGCGCTGGGCTATTCGCCGGCGCAGGCGGGCATGCTCATGATTCCATTGGCGCTCGGCGCCATGTTCATCAAGCCCTTGGCCAAACCGTTGATAGACCGTTTCGGTTATCGCCGCATCCTGATCGGCAACACGCTGCTGCTGGGCTCGCTGATCGCCAGCCTGGCGACGATCGATGCGCACACTCCGATGGTGCTTCTATTGCTGCACTTGAGCCTGATCGGGATGGTCAATTCCATGCAGTTCACCGCCATGAACACCGTGACCCTGGTCGGGTTGAGCAACCAGAACGCCAGCAGCGGCAACAGCCTGCTATCGGTGGTGGTGCAGCTGTCGATGAGCTTGGGTGTCGCTTCGGCGGGTGCGCTGCTGGGCGGCTTCACCGTACCTGGAGCCGATGGTGAGGCCGTGCTGCGGGCTTTTCATCTGACGTTTCTGTGCATCGGTACGATGTCGATGCTGGCGGCATCGCTGTTCTCTCAGCTCGACAGCAGGCGGGTCATGGCTGCTCGCCTCATCGATGAGGAATGAGCGAGCGTCAGATCAACCGATACACAGATCGGCTTCCTCTTCCTCGGGAATCTCGTCGGTCACAATCACCCGCGCGTGGTGGCTATCTTCGTCTTCCATGCGCAGGCCGAAGTAACGGGTGTCATTGGCATCCCAGAACGCTTCGACCTGATCCATCGTGGCGGCCTCGAGAAGGACCTCCAGGCTGTGTTCCAGGACGATCGTATAGAGTTTTTCAGCAGACATGATCAACAGGCTCGCGCTCGATTCGGGACAGTGGCTGCGCCATTGCAGCGGTGATGTCATTCTGACAGCTAACGGCTTCACCACAGCGCCCACTCATCGCCTTCCTGTTGTCATCCGCTGAACGGTTGATGTGTCACTGCCTTGCGGATGAGCAGCCAGAGCCATTGAACGAACTCATGTCTCGACGCCCTCGCCGGACCAGGCCGGCGGCGCCTCGGCTTCGCGCTCGGGCTTGTCGTTCGATGTTTCTTCTTCGGGCTGGCCGAGCAGCTCATTGGCCGACTTCTGCACCTGATCGATCTGCTCGTTGAACGCATTGACGGTATCGCTGACAGCCTTGCGCGCCAGTTCCTGCACGGCCTGCTCGGCCTTCTCCGTGATCTTCTGCGCCGATTCCTCGGCGACCTCGCAGCCGGCCAAGATTGAGCCGATCAAGGCCACTAGCGTCCGGGAAGCAATGGATGCTGGTTTCATGTGTTATCTCCAACGGTGATGAAAGCCCCGACAAGCCGGGGCGGTAGAGTTATGAATGGCGGTTCGTTTCGGTATCGGCGAGAGGCGGGTCGTTGCGGGTCTTCCACAGCGACAGCAGCACGCCACCGACCAGCAGGCCGACCGTAACGCTCAGGGAAATCGCCGGCGGAGTCTTGCCAATAATGCCGACCAGGAAGATCTTGCAGCCGATGAACACCAGCACCAGAGCCAGGGCGTACTTGAGGTAGGCGAAGCGATGAATCATCGCCGCCAGGGCGAAGTACAGCGCACGCAGGCCAAGGATCGCGAAGATGTTCGAGGTGTAGACGATAAACGGGTCCTGGGTGATGGCGAAGATCGCCGGCACGCTGTCCACCGCGAACACCAGGTCGGCACACTCGATCAGCACCAGCGCCAGGAACAGCGGTGTGGCCCAGACGACCATGCGGCCGCTGGCATCCGGCTGGCGCACGAAGAAACGCCCCTCATGCAGACCGTCCGTGACGCGCATGTGCCGACGCAAGAATTTCACCAACGTGTTTTCGGACAGATCCGGATGGTCATCGACCTTGCTGAACAGCATCTTCACACCGGTCAGCAGCAGGAAGACGCCAAATACATAGAGAATCCAGCTGAACTCGTGTATCAGCGCGGCGCCGAGGCCGATCATGATGGCGCGCAGCACGATCACGCCGAGAATGCCCCAGAACAGCACCTCGTGCTGGTACTTACGCGGGATGGCCAGGAAGCTGAAGATCATCGCCATGAGAAACACGTTGTCCATGGACAACGACTTCTCGATCAGAAAGCCGGTGTAGAAATCCATACCGGCGTCGCCGCCCTTGACCTGCCAGACCCAAAGGCCGAAGAGCAGGCCGGCCGTGATGTAGCCGGCGGACAACAACAGGCTTTCCCGGACGCCGATTTCGCGATGCTCACGGTGAAGCACCCCGAGGTCGAAGACCAGCAGGCTGATGACAACGGTGATGAAGACGAGCCACAACCAGGTGGCAGTGCCGAGGAACTCGGCCATGAAGAACGGTTCTAGGGTGCTCATGAGCCCCTCCTAAGTCGAAGTTGTACAAACTGCAACTCCGACATGGCAGCTGGGTAGCTGTCAGAGGGGCCCGGCGTCGCGGCGCTAATCTAGCAGGCGCCGTGTGCCGCTCAAGCAATCACTCATTGCAAGGTATTTCATCCTGACAGGCACTGGAGCTGTTGCTGTTTCAGCCGCTTACGCACCGTGACTACGCTGAACGGAGGGATGTACGCATTGCTTGAAACTCAGTGCCTCCCTAGATGCCCAATGCGAAGCGGTCACTGGGCTTATCGATCCAGTTCCTGTCTGGAACGCCAGTCCCGCTTCAGCCTACCCCAAGGTCCCATTCGACTCATGCATAGCTCACGTTCAAGATTTCTTAGTGTTCCGCTCATTGCCGCTCTGCTGCAGTTGGCTGCGCCGATGCAGGCGCAGGCGCAGAGTGATCCGTCGTTTCTGTCCGACGAGGTCTCTTCTCAGGATGCACGGCGTGCGGCCGAGGTGCTCCAGGATGAGGGGCGGCGCGCCGATGTTCTGGCGACGCTCAGAGTCATTGCGAACGACCAAACCGTGGTTGCGGCAGTAGATGGGACCGGTGCCGATGCCGATGGTGACGCGGCGCCGGCCGAGGCGCCGGTAGCGGCTGAACCAGAGCCGGAGCCGGTGATAACGCCTTTGGAGGAGGGCGGTCTGATAGCGCAGATGCTGGGGCAGGTCTCGCGTTGGGCCGATGGCCTTGGTCAGCAGGTGGGTCAGGTCAGGGACGCTCTGCTGGAACTGCCCGCGTGGTTCGATTCGATTTTCAGATCCCAGGCGGGCCGGGCATTGTTTGTCGATGCGCTGATCGCCCTGACGGTGGTGTTTTCCCTCGGTTTGCTTGTCGAGTGGGGCATGCGACGTTTACTGCGTAGACCCAGCATGGCCTTGCAAGAGCACGCGCGGGAGATCGAGGTGCGTGCGAGCGCTGCCGGGGCGGCTGAGCCTTCTCTACGTGTTCGGCAGCAGCCCGAGCAGATGGACGCCGAGCGTGCCGCCGCAGCGGCCGCGACCCAGCCTGAGCAGTCTGGCGTCGCACTGATGCAAACCATTCGAGACGGAGTCGAAAGGGTTGAGGCCATTCCTCTAGGCGGTTCCGAGCAGAAAGTTGCGGGGACCGCTGACGCGGGGCCGGCGATAGCCGGTGAAAGCGAAGAGTCGAAACCCGCTGCGGCAGAACCCAAGGGTCGGCATAACAGCAGCTTTGGCGACCATCGCGGTGCTCTGCGGCACTTGCCGTTCGCGCTTGGCATCTTTCTGCTGGATCTGTTGCCGCTGGTCTTGTTTTTCTGCGTTGCCGCGCTGGTCGCGCATCTTTACCCCAGCCTCGACGAGCGGACCCGCGAAGTCACCGGCGGGTTCGTTCTCGCTTACCTCTTCACCCGCTTCACCATGGCGGTGGTGCGCCTGCTGTTATCGCCGACGGGCTATGGCCTGCGAGTTTTCAGGGTAAGCGGAGAGACGTCGCGGCTGCTGAACAGCTGGGCGCTGTGCTTCGTGGCGCTGGCGGCTTTCGGTATCGCGCTGGCGGATGCGTTGCAGCATCTCGGCAGCGGTGCGGCAGGGCGCGCCGCTATCCTGAAATTCATCTCGCTGCTCGCCCATTTGATGATCGTCATGCTCATCTTCAAGCTGCGGCGGCCGGTGCGCGACGCCATCGCGCCCAAAGCGGGCAGCAGCGGGCCGCTCGTGCTGCTCCGCCGTTGGGCCGCGCAGGTCTGGGCCATCGCCGCCGCCGCGTTTGTGATGGGCCTGTGGGTCGTCTGGGCTCTCGGCGTTGAGAACGGGTTTCCGAAGCTGATCGAGTTCATCGGGTTGACCGGTGGCATCGTAGTGCTCGGCCGCCTGGCCGCGGTACTGGCGCTCGGTGCGCTGGAGCGGGCATTCGTCGGTGACCAATATGGTGATACCGATACTGCGCAAACATCAGATGGCGTGCGCAGCCGGTTGGTCGAGCAGCTGTATCCGCTGGTGCGCTGGCTCATGTCGGCGTTGATCGCCGTCTGTGTACTGGTCGCGCTCTTTCAGGCCTGGGGCTTCGATGCGATCAGCTGGTTCGCAGCGGGAACCATCGGCCGCAGCCTGGCCGGCGCCGTGATGACCATCGCGATTGCGGTGATCCTGGCATTGGTGGTCTGGCAACTGACCAATGCCGTGCTCGAGCGGCGTATCACCCGCTGGAGCGAAAGCGGGGAACTGATGCGGGCCGCGAGGCTGCGCACGCTACTGCCGATGCTGCGTACGGGGTTGATGATAGTAATTTTGCTGGTCGTCGGCCTGACCGCTCTTAGCGAGGTTGGCATCAATACGACGCCTCTGCTGGCGGGCGCGAGCATCATCGGCGTCGCCCTGGGTTTCGGCTCGCAGAAGTTGGTCCAGGACTTCATCACCGGCATTTTCCTACTGATGGAAAATGCCATGCAGGTGGGCGACTGGGTGACCGTCGCGGGCGTCTCCGGCACGGTAGAAAATCTGTCGATCCGCACCGTGCGGCTGCGCGCGGGCGACGGTTCGTTGCACATCGTCCCGTTCAGCTCGGTGTCCACGGTCAACAACACCAACCGCGGCATTGGCAATGCTGCGGTACGGATCAGTGTCGGCTACGACACCGACATCGACCAGGCGATCGCCGAGCTGAAGAGGATCGGCGCTGAGTTGCGTGCTGACCCGGCGTTCGCCGACCTGATCATCGACGATCTGGCCGTATGGGGCGTCGATTCGGTGGATGGCTCGATGGTGACGCTGGCTGGGCAGATGCGCTGTATCGACAAGGGGCGCTGGGGCGTTCAACGCGAGTTCAACCGGCGCATCTTCGAGCACTTCCGCGAGCTGGGCATTCAGATCGCCGATCCGCGCGAGCGTTTCATGATGGCGCAGGAGCCGACCGCCTAGTTTTCATTCGTAGGCATTAGGGTCTGGCTGCGGCATTGCGGGTGGAGGCCGATGTGGCAATCCACCCAGCAAGCGCGGGGCCCTGGCAGCCAAGGGCGGCCTGGCGCGAACCAGAGCAGCATGCTAGCGGGTCGGAGGCGGCGAAGACGCAGGAATCACTTTCTCGGCCACGGAGCTGAGGTTACCCAGTAGGTCCGCCGAATCCTTCTCGATCCGCTTGTGCAGGAGGAAGTGGTTGGCCAGGCGCCCGATCAGGTGGGAGAAGCGATATTCCAGTGTGCGCGTGAACCGGGTCATCGTCCCCATCGGTTCGCACTCATAAGTCACGAACATCACCAGGCCGTATTTACCGCGCGCGCGCGCCTGCCAACGATGCCCCGGCACGTATTCGATGACATTCCAGAGCAGGTACCCCGCGCGGCCGCCCGTGTACTCAAACTCGGCGCCGGCAGGCAGTGGGCCGGCAGAGCCTTTTATCTCCACCGGATAGTGATGCCATTCGTGCCAGCGCGTTGGAGTGCTGAGATAGCCCAGCACCTGCTTCGGCGACCGGCAGATGTCGATGTGGTGCTGCACCGAGATCATCTTCTTGCGATCTTCGATATGGCCGTCGTTTTCCCAGTACATCGTCCCGTAAATCCAGTCCCAGAGCGGGAACACCACGTTGAAGTTGAACCTGTGCATCAAGCCACGGGCGTGGTGCAGCTCGTGCAGCCGACGCATCTGGCGCACCCATGGCAGCTTCGAGATGGGATGCTGTTCCGGCAGATGTTCGCAGGCATGGAGAATTTCGTAGGCGAGGTAACCGAGCAATAGCGTTCCGCTGAACAGGGCCGCAATGTTGGTATTCCAATGGCTCAGCGCCCAATAGCTCGCCAAATTCACCGCCGCGAAGATGATGATCAGCCACGCCGGGAAAAAAATGACCCGCCAATCCTGGGCGCGCTCGTAGCTCATCTGCCCATAAGCGAAGAAGCTGTGATGGTCGCCGGTATGACGCTGGTAGAACATCTTGCTAAAGCGGCGTTTGAAGTGGCCCAGGTGCTGGTGAATCATGTACTCCCCCCAGTTCTGGAGGATCAGCGCTAGCGGCACCGCCAGCCACTCCCACGGTTGTACGTTCTCGGCACGGCTCCAGAGAAAACCAATGCAAAACGCGCCGAACAGAAGAACAAAACCGCCATGCAGCCAGGCGCTGTAGCGGGGCTTGATATTCGCGCGATACCGCGCGCGAAAGCTGGTCGTATCGAACTGCATGTCTTTGCCCATCCAGTCTGGAAATTGACCGGACGATAGGGCGTGGAGTAATATTTTCCTAATGGATATTAAGAAAGTCCTTTATTCATGATTACGAATTTGCGACAGATCGATTTGAATCTGTTGTTGATCTTCGATGCGCTGATGCAGGAACAAAACTTGTCGCGAGCCGCTGTGCGCTTGCACTTGAGCCAGTCGACGGTCAGCAACGCCTTGGCCCGCTTACGCGAGCAGTTGGGCGAGCCCTTGTTCCAACGTACCTCACGGGGGATGGTGCCTACCCCGCATGCGCATACCCTCTATGGGCCGGTGCGCCAAGCATTGCATCTGCTGCGCATCGGACTGGGTCCACAGGAAGCGATCGATGCCGAGAGCGACCTGCTGTTTCGGGTATCTATGAACGATTACGCGCAGGCCGTGTTTCTACCGAACGTTCTGGCGAAATTGCAGGCAACGGCGCCACGACTGGTGCTCTCCGTGCAGTCAGATAATGCAGACACCCTTGTAAAGCACCTGGGGACCGGCGAACTGGATCTGGCCATCGACTATCTGCACTTCGACGATGACGATCTGCATTACCAGCCGCTGCGTGAAGAAGAACTTGCGGTCATTGCCTGTGCGAATCACCCCGAGCTCAAAGGGCGGCTGACAATGGAGCAGTACCAGAATTGCCATCACGTCTCGGTTCATCCACGCGCCGGGCGTGGGTCGCCATTGGAGATCGTTCTGGGCTCTGCAAAAGTGCAGCGGAAGGTGCAGCTGCTCGTACCGCACTATTTGGCGATTCCCTCGATTGTTTCTCGCTCCCACTTGCTCGGAACCGTGCCCAGACCACTCGCTGAGCATTTCGCCCAACAGTACTCCCTCCAAATTCTCTCTCTTCCTATAGCCATGGCGTCGGTCCAGGTGAACTTGATCTGGCACAAGCAGCAAAACGCAGCCGTCGGGCTGAAGTGGTTGCGCGAGCAGATTGTCTCCGTAGTGAAGGCCCGATAAGAACGTATGCATGGCGGCGGCTGGCAACGGGGTCAGGCTGCCAACATCTCGGGCGTATTCTGAATATTCTTTACGCCTTCCCAGCTCGCTCAGCCCCCTGCCGATTGGAATCTATCCATCGAGCGTACACCGTCATCAGCATGTGCTTTGACTAGCGGGCGCAGCGAGGCGGGAACACCATGCGGTAGTAAAAGGTTCTGTGACGGTTCTGGGTGAGGTAGGTAGGGGCGAGTTTCATCCTAGGCATCTGTTGATGCCCCACTTGGATGTGACTACTTGATGTAACACCCGCCGAAACGGCAGGTCCAGACAGCACAAAGCCCCGGAGTACGGGGCTTTGTGCTTGAAGTGGTGGAGCCGGGGGGATTTGAATCCCAAACTTCAATATCCCGGCCAAATCAAGGCTTCAGCGCATTATGCAAGAAACCTTGATTTGTTGGATTGCTCACAGTGAGCGCGAGTATATGAACCTTTCGAGCCTTGTCAAGCATCGCAGTCACCTATCTGTGAGAGTGGCTTTGCGTGCGTTGGCGAGTAGAGCTGCCCGCAGTCGGTTGGGTTTAGGCTGCGTTGAAGCCAAACGCTCCTGAGTTTGAAGTTACCAATGATCTAGGGAGGCGTCTTGGGTTTCTAAGGTGTTCCCGTTGGCACCCGATCATAATCACCTCAACTCAATTTACGGTCTTATTTTGACTGCGGTTTGAGGTTCATGGAGCAGGATTGCCTGGTGTGATTCCAGGTTTCAATCGCGAGGTGCGAAAATGGATGGGGCGATTCACCCGCTCCTGGATCAGGCGGTCCAGCACCTTATGGACCTGCGGCCCCAGGCCAACGAACACGGCATCCTTCAGTTCTTCGACTTCCGCCGCGAAGTGCTCCAGCAGGTACTTCCTCAGCAAGGGGTGCTTGGTCATATCCGGTGAGCCACGGTAATCGTCGTCCTTTACGAATACCGGATAGCGCAGACATTGATTTTCGTGCGTTAGAGAGGGCCTCGCTGCCCAAAAGCCTCACGCGCAAACTCCAAGAAGCTGCGCAGCTTTGGAGTCATTCTTCGGTCAGGGGTATAGAGGATGTGCATTGCGGTATTCGGCACGGGGTACTGCGGCAACAGACGCACCAGTGTCCCATCGCGCAGTGCATCGCTAACCAACTCTATCGGCTGTAGAACCACACCTAGACCAGCTACAGCCGCTGCCAGCAGTGGATCACCTTGATTGATCGTTAATTTGCTTGTAATAGGAACATCTATACGCCCCTCCGGGCTGTCGAAGCTCCAGTGTGAGCGGCCATCAGAATAGGTAAACCCCAGACACTCCTGCTGCTGTAGATCCCACGGATTGATGATGGGAGGGCGACGTGCAAGATAGGACGGCGCAGCGCATAAAACCATCTGATAGGGCTCCAGTGGCACTGCCTTCAACCCACTGCTCACCAGCTCGCCGATGCGAAATACCACGTCGTAACCATCATCAACGATATCGACCAGTTCGTTCGATAACGTTAGGTCAACAGACACCTGAGGATACCGAACCATGTATTCCAGCAGGCGTGGCGAAAGCGTGCGAATTCCGAACGTGACCGGCGCGTTGATGCGAAGGCGGCCACTTGGTGTGCCCCGAGTGAGGGCGGCCAGGTTCTCGGCAGACTGCATGTCTGCAAGGATCAGTTTTGCTCGCGGGTAGAACGCCCTGCCGAAGTCGGTGAGGCTTTGCCTGCGCGTAGTCCGGTGCAGCAGGGAAACACCCAGATGTTGTTCGAGCATTTTCACCTGTTTCCCTACCAATTGAGGGGAGAGATTCAGGTCGTCCGCAGCGGCGCTGAATGAACCCAGCTCAACTGTTTTGACGAACGTGGCCATCTGGGTCAGGCGATCCATTATAAACACTCTGTTTCTAGTAATGCGCCATCGTAGGCCTTTATCTAGCGCCAACCAATGACTAAATTTTCGTCACCTTTCGAGTGCCCGGATACCTTCCGGATGTACGTCGAGGCCCATTGATAAACGAGATATCTATGATGGCACGCATTGTCAGAATTCATGAATACGGTGACGCCAGCGTTCTGAAGCTGGAAGATCTGGAAGTATCGGCACCAGCAGCAAACGAGGTGCAAATTAGTGTTAAAGCCATTGGCTTGAACCGAGCCGAAGTGATGTTCCGCAATCACGCATACCTACAAGAAGCGGAGTTCCCCAGCCGCTTAGGCTACGAGGCCGCAGGCATCGTAACGGCAGTTGGGAGCGACGTAACCGAGATCACGATTGGTGACTCGGTCGCTCTGATCCCACCTCTGGATATTGCTCGCTGGGGCACCTACGGCGAGTTGGCCAATGTACCGGCCCACCTGGTGGTAAAGAGCCCTGAGAACTTGTCCTTTGAAGAGGCAGCGGCGTCTTGGATGCAGTACGTCACCGCCTGGGGGGCATTGATTGAACAGGCGAAGCTACGGCAGGGCGATTTTGTCATCGTTACCGCCGCGTCAAGCAGTGTTGGCTTGGCCGCCTTCCAAATGGCTCGTATGGTCGGCGCCACATCGATTGCGATCACTCGAACTCACGCGAAGAAGCAAGCCCTACTTGATGCAGGCGCTGCGCATGTCATCGTCAGCGATGAAGAGGATATCGTCGAGCGTGTTATGACGATAACTGCCGGTCAAGGCGCTCGCGTTGTATTCGATCCTGTAGGCGGGCCGTCCTTTGAACCTCTCACGCAGAGCATGGCGCGGGGCGGAATTTTGCTGGAGTACGGCGCACTTAGCTCTGAACCGACACCATTCCCACTGTTTACCGTGCTGGGCAAAAGCCTGACTTTGAAGGGCTATATCTACGCAGAGATTGTGGCCGACCTTGAAGCCCTAGAGAGAGCAAAGGCTTTTATTCTGCAAGGGTTGAAGTCCGGTACGTTGCGCCCGATCATCGCAAAGACATTCGCACTTAGCGACATCCAGGATGCCCATCGTTTCCTTGAAGCCAATCAGCAGATCGGCAAGATCGTGGTAACTGTCTGACCAGCAATTATGGGGCTGAGAGCGTAATCCTTCGGCCCCGATTCAAGCCAGCCCTGATGACCGCTATTGGCCGATTCTGTTGAAAAAGTAGCTGCTCCCCCCATGCTGTTGGCAGAATTGCTCTGTCAGCTAGCGCGTGGGCGAACAGCATGATGGGACAGTTACCAGGAGGACAGCAGTGCCTGTTCTACTCGTTCAATCTGGAAGACCACGTTCCGCCCCAACACCTCTTACGCAGCATCGACCAGTGCCTGGATCTCAGCGATCTGCGTGACTACCTGGCGGATTTCTATAGCCCCATCGGGCGCACCTCGATTGACCCGGAATTGATGGTGCGGATGCTGGTCGTCGGCTACTGCTATGGCATCCTTTCCAAACGGCGATCGTGAGAAGAGGTGCACTTAAACCTGGCCTATCGCTGGTTCTGCCGACTGGGCTTTGAGGATGAAGTACCCAATCACTGGTGATTCCGACTGCGTCGCATGGGCAAAAGGGGCACCGTGTGTGCTTCGCAATGGGAGCCCCATTAAAGCGACACTCGCCCAAAAAGAATGGAATCAAGACAGCAGAGTTATGGTCAGCACTGCGGCAACGAACAAGCCCGAAATCAATTCTGAATTGTGCTCACCAGGTTGCTTTGTGGCGATGCCCAGCATCGCCTATCGGTTGGCACGAGTCGCAGCAGGTGATGGGGATGCAGGCGTATCGCTTGTGCCGGTTTCAGCACACGATGTGGCTGCAGGTCATGCGCTGCTAATTGGCGCAGGGGGTGTGCTGATTGACCAGGATGGGAACAGCATCACTTATGTCACTGAAGCCGACATGCAGACAGTATCTCGGAGATGTTTTGGCGGCACCTCAGAAGCATGTAAGACGCTGGTTACCCGCAACTGGAGCACGGTATTCAGCTAGCCCATTGCTCGACTATCGCCCCAGCTCAGACAATGCAACCGCATTGACAAGGTAATGCATCCGCATTACCTTGAAACAACTCACACGAGCCGGAGCAAGTCATGGCCAGAGCACTTGAAGTCGAATCCACCCTTACCGACCGCTATCAGACGACGGTACCAGAAACGGTTCGCCGCGCACTTCAGCTAAACAAGCGCGACAAAATCCATTACTCGATTCGCCCCAGCGGTGAGGTCGTGCTGAGCCGTGCTGAGCCCACTGAGGATGACCCGGCAATCGGCCAGTTTCTCAGCTTTCTTGCACATGACATCGCAGCGAACCCTCAGCACCTGCGAGCCATAGATTCAGATCTCGTGGCACGCATTCATTCGCTGGTCGATAGCAACGATATAGATCTGGATGCCCCGCTGTCGGCAGACGATGAATGAGCCAAGACCAAGGTAAGCCACTGGTTGCTCATGGCTGGACAGTATTTGCGCACCCCTTGTTTCTGGATCAGCTCGAAACCCTCATTCAGCAAGTTGAGCTCTCAAAACAAAAAGACCCCGTGGGTTATCGCAAGAATAATGCAGCCAAGCGGCTGGCAGCCATCACCAAGCTGGCTTTTGACGTTATCCCACAAGACCCGAGCAAGCCCGAATACCGCCAAGGTGGCACATTTGGCGAGGAACATAAGCACTGGTTCCGTGCCAAGTTTTTTCAGCAGTATCGGCTGTTCTTCCGGTACCACGGCCCAAGCAAGGTAATCATCTTGGCGTGGGTTAATGACGAAGACACCAAGCGTGCCTATGAGAGCAGCGATGACGCCTACAAGGTGTTTCGAAAAATGCTCGCAAGCGGACATCCACCTGACTCGTGGGATAAGCTGCTGAATGAAGCCACGCAGGAAAACGCACGATTAAATTCGGCCGCCACCTCGGTCAACTGAGCCCCCAACAAGCTGCCGGTTCAAATCCCTATCGAGGATTTGAACCCAGAACATCCTTCCCGCACCGCGCGGCGCCTTTAAACTGGAAATCGTTTTGGTTGCGCTCTTGACGGAAGGCTCAAGGTTCCTATATTGCTTAAGAGTGAAATCCTACAAATCAGTTTTCAGAGACCAAGTGACTGAAACGCTGATTTGAGCTGGGTATTTTTGTCTTTGGATTCAAATCCCCCGGCTCCGAGCCCCCGCAGGAGTTCGAATCGTTACGTACGAACCCCCAGAAACCCTCACTAGCCCGCACGGCCCGATGCTAGGTCGTTGATTTTCAACAAACCGCTCTATCGGTCCGCGCTTGCGGACTGCGGACTTTCGATTGGCCGGAAATCTGGCTCGCCCAGACGGCTCTCGGTACCGACACGTTGCAAACAGTCGGTACTTCTCGATAACTACCCGACGAATCGGAACATCACAGCCAGCCCTGATGTTGCCCCTGCTTGCTGACGCAGCTTGGAAGTTCTGGCTGCAATATTGCCCCCCATCGCTGTGGAAAGTAGCTCCCTGGGCAAGTGCAATCGAGGGGGGGATCGCTGCGTAGAGCTTGTGACCCCCATCCTGCAGCGTGACCTGATTGGGTCAAGGCCGGGTTGTCATGCAGGCAGTTTGGCTGCAAGCAGTTCGACCTTCTCGATATTGGGCGGAGAACTGAGCAAGGTCGCGGCGTTGGCCATCAAGGCCGCGGCGATCTGGCCGTTCAGATGTGCTTGGCGACCTGCCTCATCGGCAAAGGCATCGAACACACCGAACGTCGAAGGGCCAAACTTCAATGCGAACCAGGCAGTGGTGCCGGACTCTGCGTTGGCGAGTGGCAGTGCGCTGGCCAGGAAGTCGGCAAGCGCAGCCTCCTGGCCGGGTTTGGCTTCGAGGCGAACAAACAGGGCGAGCTTGGTCATGCTGTAATCCTTGGGGTAAATGGAAAAGTGGGTGAAGGGATCGACGAGACAGCAGCCTAAGTCTTCATGATAGACATCTCTATAGGCAATAATGACAACATTGATATCATTGTTGCCATGAAAATCCACATCCTTGTTTGTGATGGCGTGTTTGATCTGGGGCTTGCGGCCCTGACTGACACCCTTGGCTTGGCCAACGCAATGGCGGGCTCGCTGCCACAGGCTCCCGCGCCCATCGAGATCACGCTGGTGGCCGTGCGGCGTCGCATCCGGACTGCGCAAGGCTTGACGGTCCCCGTGGTCACTGCGCGTGGTGTGCCAGAACCAGACGTCGTGCTCGTGCCCGCGTTTGGTGACAAGATGCCTGACACGCTCTCGGCTCGGCTCACACGCCCCGACGTGCCCGATGCGGTCGCCGCGCTACAGCAGTGGTCCACCGCTGGCGCGCACCTTGGTGCCGCCTGCTCCGGTAGTTTCTTGCTTGCAGAGAGTGGCCTGCTTGATGGGCATCGTGCGACGACGTCATGGTGGCTGGGGCCGATGTTTCGGCAGCGCTATCCGAACGTCACGCTGGACGAGTCACGCATGATCGTGAACTCGACACGCTTCACTACCGCGGGTGCCGCTTTGGCCCACGTCGACCTGGCCTTGCGCATCATCCGGGGGCGCAGTCCGGCGCTGGCGGCCCTAGTAGCACGCTATCTGCTGGTCGAGGCACGCAGTTCGCAAGCCGAGTTCGTGATTCCCGACCACCTTGCGCATGCCGACCCGATGGTGGAGCGCTTCGAGTGCTGGGCCAGAAGTCAGCTCGCGAAGGGGTTCTCGCTGGCCGAGGCGGCCAGCGCCGCGGGCACAAGCGAGCGCACCTTGGCGCGGCGGCTGCAAAGCGTTTTGGGCAAGACACCGTTGTCGTATTTCCAGGACCTGCGCGTGGAGCATGCCGTCCATCTCTTGCGCACCGGAAACGCGAGCGTCGACCAAGTCGCCGCACAGGTCGGGTACTCGGATGGGGTGACCCTGCGGGCCCTGTTGCGCCGCAAGCTGGGCCGGGGTGTCAGGGAGTTGCGACGCGGTGGATGACCAGAGGCGTTTGGTGTATGTACAGCTGGAGACCGCCGGGAAACTGACGCAGGCCAAACGGCGCATTTGGACCTGATAAAACTACTGCGCCACGTTATTTGAACTGGTTTGCTAGGGTCTGTTGCCATTTCGCGCTAACCCATTGATCTATAAGAGCAAGCCCGTATCGTTGAAGCTCTGACCCAACATCGATACGAGCTTGCAATGCCCCGATTACTGCTCAGCGATGAGCATTGGTCGAAGCTGCGGGAAATTCTGCTGCACAAGGCCATCTACAACAAGCGTGATCTACGAATGACCGTGGAGGGCATGCTGTACCGCATGCGCACGGGATGTCCCTGGAGAGACCTGCCCAAGGCGTTTGGCTACTGGAATAAGGTCTACAAACGCTTCAATGCAGGCCGCAGCGGTACAAGAGGATTCACCGAAAGAATTGCTTGGCATGTTGTTCTCCTCTGTTCAAACGGACGGCGCAGCTATCGCGCGCCAGGACGGCAGCTCGTCAGGAAGATTTCTCTTCCGCCGCCGTGTCGCTGTGGGCGTGTCTTATCCTGCGGACGATCCACCAGATCGTCAGCATCACCGCAGGTACCAGAACCGCCATCACCGGCGCCACGCTGTCGTGAACGATCGGAATGCCCTTGAGCAGGTAGCCGAGAAGACTCACGACGTAATAAGAAATTGCCGCGACCGACAGGCCTTCGACGGTTTGCTGAAGGCGCAATTGCAACTTGGCCCGGTTGTTCATCGAAGCCAGCAGATCGCGGTTCTGGCGTTCAAGTTCGACGTCGATCCACGAACGCAGCAAGGCGATGGCTCGGGTCAGTTTGTCGGAGAGCTTGGCCTGGCGCTCCTTTACGGATTGGCACTCCCGCATGGCTGGAGCGATGCGACGCTGCAGGAAATCCGCCCAGGTGCTGTATCCGGATACGGCCACTTCTGAAAGCGCAGCCAGCCTTTCCTCGACGATCTCGTAGTAGGCACGGCTGGCGCCGAAGCGATAGAGATTTGCCGCGACGCCAGCTTCCAGTTCGGCGGCCAGACCTGTCAATTCGGAAAGCAGCACGTCGCTATCGCGGCGTTCTACCAAATTCGTACACATCTCGTCAGTGATCGCAGCAAGGCGCGATTCCATGCGTCGCAGCTCCGACGTCATCGATCGCGTCAACGGCAGAGACAGCAACGCCAAGGTACGGTACGTCTCGATCTCCAATAGAAGTTGAGCCAGCGCACCTGCCCGCGCCGGGGTCAAATCACGAGCAAGGATGAGGATCTGCGTCAGGCCATCCTCATCCTGTCGGAAGTCGGTCAAGATGGCGGCAGAGCCGTTCTCTACCAACGAGTAGCACAGGCTGGCAGGATCGAAGCGATCAGCCTCCTTCTCCGTTTCTGGTATCCACGGAAGAAGTCTCAAGCGGATGCCGGATATGACCGGGCCCGGAGGAACAAATCCATGTTTGAAGGGATTTTCTCCGCAAGGCTCTCCCGTCTTGGAATCCAGCGAAGCGCACCAGAGATACGTAGAGAACTCGGTGTGCTTTTCACAGTGAAGGTCTCCCTCATCCCATGTCATGCCGTGTAGCGGCGTAGCGTGGTCGGGCTCGGCAACGCCGAAGCGATGAGACAACTCGCTCATCGCCATCTGATCCCTGGTCTGGTCACCTTCGGTCATGAAAAGCGAGCTGCAATATACCGCGGGGGGCCTCAAGCAACAGATGCGGGCGCGCATGCACTTCACCCACGGCTGCAGCACGATCGGCATAAGCCGGCATGCCGTACACGGTGGCGGTTGGGGTGGGTTGTACGGTCGTCGTATTGATATTGGCCGGCTCTTTCATAACGACCTCATTGCTCATTGGTTGAAAAGCACGCTTCAAAACAAATGCCCGCAGCCATGCGTTTCACACATGGCTGCGGGCCGATCTTCATGAGCATGCACCGCGTTACGCAGTCCGTCTAACAGGCTCGCCGTATAATAGAGGCTTGTGCTGACCCTGTCAGAACGCTCTCAGCTTCCTTGCTTTCAGACGAAGGTGTACGAGCAGACCTTGTTGCCCGCCGGATCACGCAGGTAGGCAGCATAGGCACCCGGCAGGTGACCACGTGCGCCAGGTTGGCCCTCGTCAGTGCCGCCTGCGGCAAGGCCGGCGGCGTGGAAGGCATCCACTTCAGCGGGAGTGGCGGCCGCAAAGCCGATCGTCACGCCGTTGCTGGAAGGCGCTTCACCATTGCCCGGGCGGGCGATGATGAAAGCCGGCTTTTCGCGACCGAAAAGTACCCATCCGTTGTTGAAAGGACCGAGGTTCTTGATGCCAAGAGCACCCAGAGCGGCGGCGTAGAACGCAACCGACTTCTGAAGGTCGGCAGCGCCGATAAAGATGTGCGAAAAGATGCCATCGCCAGAAATGACAGGAGTGGACATGATTAATTTCCTTGGTGGTTGGCGTTGAATGGGTAGTGGGCGATCAGTAGTGGATCACCGTGCGAATCGACTTGCCTTCATGCATCAGGTCGAAGGCCTTGTTGATGTCGTCGAGGCCCATGGTGTGGGTGACGAACGGGGCGAGATCGATCTCGCCTTTCATTGCGTCCTCCACCATGCCGGGAAGTTGAGTGCGGCCCTTGACCCCGCCGAAAGCCGAGCCCTTCCAGGTGCGACCGGTGATCAACTGGAACGGGCGCGTCGAAATTTCCTTGCCTGCACCAGCCACGCCGATGACGATCGACTGGCCCCAGCCACGATGTGCTGCTTCCAGTGCCGAGCGCATCACGTTGACGTTGCCGATGCACTCGAAGGTGTGATCGACACCCCAACCGGTCATCTCGATGAGAACCTCGTGAATCGGCTTGTCGAAGTCCTTCGGGTTGAGGCATTCGGTCGCGCCGAAGGTACGAGCCAGCTCGAACTTCGCTGGATTGGTGTCGATGGCGATGATGCGACCCGCCTTGGCCTGGCGTGCCCCCTGAATCGCAGCGAGCCCGATGCCGCCGAGGCCGAAGATGGCCACAGAGTCACCCGGCTGAACCTTGGCCGTGTTGTGAACAGCGCCGATGCCGGTGGTCACACCGCAACCCAGCAGGCAGACATGCTCGGGATTGGCGTCCGGGTTGATCTTGGCCAGCGAGACTTCGGCCACCACCGTGTATTCGCTGAAGGTCGAGCAGCCCATGTAGTGGTAGATCGGCTGGCCGTTGTAGCTGAAGCGGGTGGTGCCATCGGGCATCACGCCCTTGCCCTGGGTGGCGCGCACCGCCACGCACAGGTTGGTCTTGCCGCTCTTGCAGAACAGGCACTCACCGCACTCGGCGGTGTACAGCGGGATCACGTGGTCACCCGGCTTGACCGAGGTCACGCCCTCGCCGACCTCGACCACGATGCCGGCGCCCTCATGGCCCAGCACCGCCGGGAACACGCCTTCCGGGTCCTCGCCCGACAGGGTGAAGGCGTCGGTATGGCAAACGCCGGTATTCGTGATCCTGACAAGCACCTCGCCCTTGCGCGGCGGCTCGACGTCGATCTCGACGATTTCCAGTGGCTTTCCAGGCCCGAAGGCAACTGCTGCACGTGATTTCATGATGTCGCTTCCTTTACTAGCTAACTAAATTTTCCCTCACCGAGGGCACCCTGGTGCCTCTACCGCAGGTAGGAGCGGACGATGGAGATGGTCTCGTCAATGGACTTGTTCTGCGAATCGCTCCTGATTTCGCTACTGGGAAACTCTTCCCGTAGATAGCTCTCCATAACCGTTGCCATCAATCCGTTGTCAGCCCCACGAACAGCTGCAAGCTGCTGAAGAATTGCAGGGCATTCAGCACCTGCATCGAGCGCTTGCTTCTTTTCTTCCGGGCCATGTGGCACTCACCGCTTTTCACTCCAGATAAGCGGGGCCTGACGCCGAAGAGACAGGCCCTCAACTCATTAGAATTCCTGCACGGTTGGGCGCAGAACGATCTCGTTAATATCCACGTCAGCAGGCTGCTCAATTGCGAAGGCGATAGCTCGAGCGACCGATTCGGCGGGAATTGCATGCTTGTAGAAGTCCACCACGAAATCGCGGCTCTGTTGGTGGGTGCTGCCGAATTTCAGTTCGGAGTCCACGGCGCCCGGTTCGATAGTCGTGGTGCGGATGCTGCCACCGACTTCGTGACGCAGTCCTTCGGAGATAGCCCGCACAGCAAACTTGGTGCCGCTGTACACGGTGCCACCTGGGCTGAACACCTTCAGGCCTGCAACCGATGCGATGTTGATGAAGTGACCACTGTTTTGTTTCTGGAAGACTGGCAATGCAGCCGCGACTCCGTACAGCAGACCCTTGATGTTGATATCGATCATGCGATCCCACTCGTCAGTGCGAGTATCGCTGAGCGGTGCAATCGCCATCAGTCCGGCATTGTTGATCAGTACATCAATGCGACCGTAGGTGTCCACGGCACCTTGAATGAGCGTTTTGACCTCTTCCTGAGAGGTAACATCGGTCTGATACGCGATTGCCTGACCACCTGCATTGGTCAGCTCAGCCACCAATGCGTCGAGTTTATCTTTGCGACGTGCAGCCAGCACTACGCGAGCGCCAAGCGCAGCAAGGTGGCGTGCAGTAACCTCACCCAGGCCGCTACTGGCACCGGTGATAACGACAACTTTTCCAGAAATGTTATTGCTCATGCTGAGAACCTCATCGGCGGGTTTGTACTTCGCCATGGCTGGTTAACCTGGCAGTGCGCAAACTTTAGACCCATGATTGATCTCAATAAATGGAAATGATTGGATTATACTATTCCTGAAAATGGAATAAACGGGAGGGGCAACATGCTTAACCGCATGGAGATGGTTAGGATTTTTTGCACAGCAGCAGAGGCAGGTAGCTTCCGCGAAGCGGCAACTCGATTAGGCATCTCCCCACAAGGGGTGACTCGAGCCATTCAAGCCCTGGAAACTGAGCTTGGCGAATCACTGTTCCACCGCAATACCCGCCAGGTGAGCATCACTGCTTTCGGTCAGGATTACGCCAAAGATGCCAGGTCAGCTCTGGATCATTTCGATACGCTATTCCGGTCGCACAGGACGGAGCCTGAGCTGTCAGGTAGGGTGGGGATTACGGCTCCACATGCTATTGGCAGGCGCTTCCTGATACCGTTTCTTCAGCCCCTGGCCGCTGCACATCCTGACCTGCAATTCGATCTCCGCTTGGAAGATCAGATGACTGATGCTGTTGAGGCGCATATCGATATTGGTATCAGGGTGGGGGTTATTCGCGACCGGCGCTACGTTGCACGTGCCTTAGCTCCCGTGCCGTTTTACGTTGTCGCGTGCCCGTCTCTCATAGGCCAAAAGACACCACCTAAATCTTTGGATGCCTTAGCTAAGCTGCCACTTTCAGTCCTGATCGACCGGAAAAATGGCCGCCCTTGGCCTTGGCTATTTGCCGACGGGCAAACGTTCACGCCCAGGCAGCCAGCTCTTATCTGTGATGATCCAGATACGGAATTGGAAGCCACCCTGGCAGGCATGTGTTTTGGCCAAATTCCTGCCTATCTGGCTGAGCCTCATCTGCGGTCAGGAAAGCTGGTTGCTGTTTTGGCTGATCTCGCTCCAGCGCCATGGGATCTGTTCATATACCGCCCGCAGCAGGGTCCTGTATCGAAGCGGGTGCGATTGGTGTACGACCACCTTAAGCAGGCTTTCTCAAACCCCAAGCTATTTCCCCAGGGCCTGGGGACATAGCTTGAATACCTGCCAGCAATCGTCCGCTTTTGGCCCAGAGTGTGTAAAAACACTTTCACATCTTGTATGCCCCAGCCCACTGCGCCTGGGCGTAGTGATTTCCCGAGCATTTGCCACGATCAGCGCCGGTGGCGCGTCAGAGCGCTTATAAAGCACTGTGGTACCTCTTGGGACAGTAAAAACCGGGGCTTTTACGCCGTCATCGCCTTCAATAAGCCTTCGGTACCCATGATTTTCATCACCCGCTTCAAATTATAGGCAAGCACATTCAAGCTCATTTCTGCACTCACCCCGTTCAGCTTTCGTGAATCACCCCGGGTTTCGTGGAGGCCTCAGCTCTTGAGAAGATGAGGCCATGAGAAAGACTACTACCTACTCCCCTGAAGTCCGTGAGCGTGCTGTGCGCATGGTTCTGGAACACCTGAACGACTATCCGTCCGAGTGGGCAGCCATTGAGGCCATCGCTCCGAAGATTGGCTGTGCCGCGCAAACCCTGCATGGCTGGATTCGTCGCCAGCAGACCGATGCGGGGCAGCGCCCCGGTCAGACCAGTGAAGAGCGCGAGCGCATCAGAGCCCTAGAGCGCGAAAACCGCGAACTGCGTAAGGCAAACGAGATATTGCGCCTGGCCAGTGCGTATTTTGCCCAGGCGGAGCTCGACCGCCGCACCAAGTCCTGAGGGCGTTTGTCGATCAGCATCGTGACCGTCTCGGGGTCGAGTCGATCTGCCGCGTGTTGCAGATCGCCCCGTCCGGTTACCGCAGGCACGTGGCTCAACAGCGCAACCCGGCACTGCGCTGTTGTCGTGCTCAGCGCGATGACGCATTGACCCTGGAAATCCAGCGAGTGTGGGATGCCAATATGCAGTGCTATGGCGCGGTGAAGGTCTGGAAGCAGCTGCGGCGAGAAGGCATCGAGGTCGCCAGATGCACGGTGGAGCGGTTAATGCGTCGGGCCGGATTGCAGGGCATTAGACGTGGCCAGATCGTGCAGACAACGGTGGCCGGCGACAAGGCCCTTTGCCCGCTGGATCGTGTCCAACGCCAGTTCCATGCCGACCGCCCGAACCAGTTGTGGGTGTCGGACTTCACCTATGTATCGACCTGGCAGGGCTGGCTGTACGTGGCGTTCGTGATCGACGTCTTTGCACGGCGGATCGTCGGCTGGCGAGTCAGTACCAGCATGAAGACAAACTTCGTACTGGATGCCCTAGAGCAAGCCTTGTATGCCCGTCAGCCGCATTGCTCGGGTGGTCTGATCCATCACAGCGACCGTGGAAGCCAGGATGTCTCGATCCGCTATACCGAACGGCTGGCAGAGGCCGGCATTGAGCCTTCGGTTGGCAGCAAGGGAGACAGCTACGACAACGCCTTGGCCGAAACCATCAACGGGTTGTACAAGGCCGAGCTGATTTACCGTCAGTCATGGAAGAGCCGCGAAGCCGTCGAAATGGCGACTTTGAAATGGGTGCACTGGTACAACCACCAACGCCTGCTGAGCTCAATCGGATATATCCCGCCTGCGGAGGCTGAGGCAAACTTCCACCAGCAACAAGCAGGTCAGGCCATGGCGGCCTGACTTAAACGAAACGGCCTCCACAAAACCCGGGGCGATTCAGTTGCGAATGCTTGAATCTTAGCGGTCTCCATTGGGCATCTCGATTTGTCTGCAAAAACGGAAAGTTTAGTCCAGTGCCGAGCAACGGCGACGTGCGCTTCAATAGAGGAAAATGGTCGTTTTAGAGCTGTTGCATCAGCCTCGAACGCGGTACCGCCCGTCAGGCTTTGACCAGTTTTCCGGAACAACGCGCGTTGCATGGGAGACGAACCAAGGTAGGAGCGAAAGCGCAATCGGCGCTCCTTTGAACTGACTTGGAGAACCCAGATGAAAGCAATCGTCTACAACGGCCCGCGTGACGTCAGCGTCCAGAACGTCCCAGATGCGAAGATCGAGAGACCAACGGATGCTCTCGTTCGAGTCACATCCACGAATCTTTGTGGTTCCGATCTGCACATGTACGAAGGCAGAACCACCTTCGAGACGGGTCGAGTCTTCGGTCACGAGAACCTCGGTGAGGTGGTCGAGGTAGGTGCAGGAGTTGAGCGCGTTAAGGTTGGAGACATGGTCTGCTTGCCCTTCAACATCGGCTGTGGTTTTTGTGAAAACTGCGAGAAAGGACTTACCGGCTATTGCTTGACCGCCAATCCAGGCAGCGCTGGTGCCGCCTACGGCTTTGCAGAGATGGGCACTTATGACGGTGGCCAGGCCGAGCTGCTGCGAGTTCCCTTCGCGGACTTCAACTGTCTCGTGCTGCCTGAGGATGCGAAGGAGCGCGAGGACGACTACGTCATGCTCTCCGACATTTTCCCCACGGGATGGCACGCAACAAGGCTGGCGGGGCTGCAACCAGGCGAGTCCATTGCCATCTACGGCGCAGGCCCGGTCGGCTTGATGGCGGCGCACTCCGCGCTTATCCAAGGCGCTTCGCAGGTCTTCGTAATAGACGATCAACCAGACCGCTTGAAACTGGCTGCCCAGATGGGGGCCACGCCAATCAATTCCGTCGAGCAGAAGGCTGTCGATGAAATCCTGAATTACACCGATGGTAAAGGCACGGATCGTGGGTGCGAATGCGTGGGCTACCAGTGCTGCGACAAACATGGCCACGAGGTGAATCACCTGACCATGAACAACCTCGTCGCCTCGACCAAGGCAACCGGTGGTATCGGAGTAGTCGGGGTATTCGTTCCCCAAGATCCGGGTGCCAAGAACGAGTTAGCCAAAGAAGGGAAGATGGCTTTCGACTTCGGTTCCTTCTGGTTCAAAGGGCAGAAAATCGGCACCGGGCAAGCCAACGTCAAGGCGTACAACCGCCAGTTGGCTGAGCTAATTCATCACGGGCGTGCCGCACCCTCGCAGATCGTTTCCCATCGATTGAAGCTGGATGATGGCCCAAGTGCTTATAAGCACTTCGATGCACGAGACAAGGGGTGGACGAAGGTTGTGATGAAGCCTGCGGCTTAGTGTTTTGAGTAGCCGTCTCCTGCTCGGGGCGGCTACTCGGATGCTGTATCGTTCGAATCCATGCGAGCATCAATGATGCTCAGGCAGGATCCAAGTTTCGCCGGTCATGAAACATCGTTCTGAGCGACTCATGGCGACTTTGGAAATCTGCCAATCGCCATGCTGTTCCTAAGCTTGAGTACCGACGGCTTGTGATCCTGATGAGAGAACGAATCGAATCTGCCAACCAGCAGCATCTTGTATTAGTCAGTTAGCAATGGATCTAAGGATTATTGCTGCGTGAGCTCCAGTCGCTGCCTTATGGTGAATCATCTCTATGGTATCGCGACTGACCTCTATTGGCCCAGAGTGTGTAAAAACGCTTCGTCAAAATTGAAGTACTCGCGTCTACGTGAAATCTGGAGTTTATCGGCACGTCAGCAAATGTGGATTTCTCCCAGATGCACGATTTCTAGCTTGTGTTTGAGTACCTGCCGCACTTGAAAACGTTTTTACACAGTCTCGGCCGGTACCTGCCTAACGCGACAGGCAGATACCGGCCGGGAGTCGCCAGTAGCATCGGGCTGGAGTTGGCCACTTTCACCTGCTGATACCGTCAGCTTCTGCGCCAGTTGATCCTCGGCACCGCAACACGGACAATCCTGTACAAGAATACAGTGATCACTACCATGTCCGTCTCGTTAGCCCCTGAGCTTTACTACCTCAGCATTTCCGTACGGCACTCGCCTGGGTGGCTGAGCGCTATGCAGATCTACTGGCGGATGAAGAACGTGCCTTTCTCGACACCTTCAATACCCTGCCCTGGCCATCCCAGGCCTTGCTGGTGCGCATGATTAGCGCAAGGGCTGTCATTTTCGTCTGAGCAAGCTCGTTTACCCGGAAATCGGCGACTGCCTGGCTGCTGCCGATCCACTGCTTGAACAGGGATGGATCACCGAGCAGGCGCTGCTCACAGCCGATGAGATTGCCGAGCTGCTGCGCAAGGATGAGGTGCTGACTCATATGCCGCTCACAGACCGCCGCGCGGCGCAGAAAAAGGCCGAGCTGCTCGAACAACTGCGCGCAATGGAGCTACCTGCCCAGACCTTCACGGACTGGTGCCCTATGTTGGATGATCAGTTACTCAGCCTGATGGTGGGCGAGTTGTGTGATCGTTTGCGCCTGATGTTCTTTGGCAATCTGGCTCAGGGCTGGTCCGAGTTCGTGCTGACGGATCTGGGCATCTACCGTTACGAATCGGTGGATATAGGCCCGGAGTCACGTGGTTTTCAGTGCCGCCAGGATCTTGAGGATTACCTGCACCTGCGCCAGTTACGCGTCAGCGTTGAGCAAGGCGCAGACCTGGCGGACATTGTACCGCCGTTGCTGGCGTTCAGTTCAAGCAACCCATACCTTTGCAGCCGCCAATCGTGCCTGCTGTTTCAGATCGCCCAGCAACTGGAGAGGAGCGGTGAGCTGGAGCAGGCCCTGCTGCTTTATCAGCAAAGCGCGCATGGCGAAGCCCGCTGGCGACAGATTCGCGTACTGGAACAACTGGGGCGCGATGCCGAGGCCTATGATCAGGCCCTGGCCTTTAGCCAAACCCCAGGCAGCTATGAAGAAAGCCAGCGCCTGGAACGAGCCCTCACCCGCCTGCAGCGCAAGCTCGGCCTGCAGATGGTGAAAAAGCCCAAGGCTGCGAGCGAAACCCGCATCGACTTGGTATTGCCGGCGCCGACACATGGCAGTGTGGAGATAGCTGTGCGTGATCACCTGCAGCAGGATGATGCTCCGGTGCACTATGTGGAAAATACCCTGCTCTGCAGCCTGTTCGGCTTGCTGTGCTGGGAGGCGATCTTCGCACCGCTGCCGGGGTCATTTTTTCACCCGTTCCACAGTGGCCCGGTGGACCTGCACAGCCCGGACTTTTATGCGCGCCGCCAACACCTGTTCAAACGCTGTCTACTGCAACTTGAACAACCCGACTACAGGCAATTGGTCAAGGCCCGGTATCAGGAAAAGTTCGGCCTGCAATCACCCTTCGTCTTTTGGGGCATGCTCGATGAGGCGCGCCTGGAACTAGCCCTGCAGTGCATTCCCGCTGCACACCTGCACGCCTGTTTTACCCGCCTGCTGCGAGATCTGAAAGCCAACCGCGCCGGCATGCCCGATCTGATCCAGTTTTATCCGCAGGAACATCGCTACCGGATGATTGAGGTCAAAGGCCCCGGCGACCGCCTGCAGGACAACCAGAAACGCTGGCTCAGTTTCGCGGCTGAGCACGGTATCGCCGTTGTAGTTTGCTACGTGCGCTGGGCTGAGGCATGAGCTATCGGGTAGCGGTGCGGGCACTGTGCGAGTTCACCGCCAAGGAAGGTGACCTGGATCTGCGCTTCACCCCTTCCCCCACCGCTCAGGAAGGCATGGCTGGGCACCAGACAGTGGTTGATCGGCGGGGAGACGGCTATATCGCCGAGTTACCTCTAAGTGGCAGCTACCCCGGCCTGCTGGTCAGCGGCAGGGCCGACGGGTACGATCCGCAAGAGCGGCGCCTAGAAGAGATCAAAACCCACCGTGGCGATATCAGCCGCATTCCGGCCAACCACCGGCTGCTGCATTGGGCGCAGGTCAAGGTCTACGGCTGGCTGCTCTGCCAGCAGCTTGAGCTGGAAGAGTTGGAATTGGCTGTGGTGTATTTCGACGTGATGAGTCACGCCGAGCATGCCTTCAGCGACCACTTCACAGCCGCTGAACTGGAAGACTTCTTCAATCAGCAGTGCCAATTGTTTCTGAGCGGGGCTGAACAGGAAGAAGCACCGCATCAAGCGTGACGAGCATCTGCAGAGCATCAGTTTTCCCTACCACTCAGGAAGTCCCGTCCTGAGCGGGGCGAACTACAGGATAAGAACATGCCAAACAATACTTTCGGTGAATCCTCTTGTACCGCTGCGGCCAGCGGCCTCGTGCAGGTGCGTGGCGCGCGCGAGAACAACCTCAAAGAGGTGGACGTCTCCATCCCGCGGAATGCGCTGGTGGTGTTCTCGGGTGTCTCCGGCTCCGGGAAGTCCTCGCTGGCCTTCGGCACCATCTATGCCGAGGCGCAGCGACGCTACTTTGAGTCGGTGGCCCCCTATGCACGGCGCCTGATCGACCAGGCGGGCGTGCCGGACGTAGATGCGATCGACGGCCTGCCACCAGCGGTGGCGCTGCAGCAGCAGCGGGGGTCCAGCAATGCGCGTTCCTCCGTGGGCAGTGTGACCACCCTGTCCAGCCTGGTGCGGATGATGTATTCGCGCGCCGGCGCCTATCCCGCCAACCAGCCGATGCTGTACGCCGAGGATTTTTCGCCGAACACGCCGCAGGGGGCGTGCCCGACCTGCCACGGCTTGGGTCATGTGTACGAGGTGACCGAGGCGATCATGGTGCCCGACCCCTCCCTGAGCATCCGTGAGCGGGCGATTGCTTCCTGGCCACCCGCCTGGCAGGGCCAGAACCTGCGCGACATCCTGGTCAGCATGGGCTACGACGTTGACCGGCCGTGGAAGGACCTGCCGAAAAAGGATCGCGAGTGGATTCTGTTCACCGAGGAAACACCAACGGTGCCGGTGTACGCCGGTTTCACGCCTGCCGAAACCCGCACCGCGCTCAAACGCAAGATGGAGCCGAGCTACATGGGCACCTTCACCGGCGCCCGGCGGTATGTGTTGCACACCTTCGCCAATACCCAGAGCGCGCTGATGAGAAAGCGCGTATCCCGGTTCATGGAGGGCAAGCCGTGCCCCACCTGCCACGGCAAGAGGCTCAAGCCCGAAGCGCTGTCGGTCACCTTCGCTGGGGTGGACATCGGCGCGTTTATGCAGATGCCGCTGGACCACTTGGCGGCATTGCTCGAACCCATCGCACAGGGCGATTTCCGCGCCCATGCAGCGGGTGCGGCTACGGACAAGGAAGCGACCCGGCGCGAGCGTGCCGAACGCGCTGCCACCGGCCGTGCGGTCCATGCGGTATCGCCCGACGTGCGCCGTACCTCCGCGCTGTCGGAAGAAAAGCGCCTCGCCGCACAGCGCCTGGCTGGAGGCGTGATGGCGCGCCTGCGCCAACTGCGCGGGCTAGGCCTGGGCTACCTGACGCTGGACCGGGCCACGCCGACGCTTTCGGCCGGCGAGTTGCAACGCTTGCGGTTGGCCACGCAATTAAGTTCCCTGCTGTTCGGCGTCGTGTACGTACTCGACGAACCCTCGGTGGGCCTGCATCCCTCCGACAGCCAGGCCCTGTACGATGCACTCGACCGGCTGCGCGACGCGGGCAACTCGGTGTTTGTGGTGGAGCACGACCTGGACCTGATGCGCCGCGCGCAATGGCTCGTGGATGTCGGGCCGGATGCCGGGGAGCGTGGCGGCCGCGTGCTCTACAGCGGCGAGCCGGATGGCCTGCGCAAGATTGCCGAATCGCGTACTGCACGTTACCTGTTCGACGAAATTCCCGCACCCGGAAGCCGAGCACGCGAAGCGACCGGCTGGTTGGAGCTGCAGGGCATCCACCGCCATAACCTGCATGGCGTGGATGCGCGCATTCCGCTGGGCGTGCTGACAGCCGTTACCGGCATCTCTGGCTCCGGCAAATCCAGCCTCGTCGCGCAGGCCCTGCCGGAATTGGTGCTGCTGCACCTGGGCCACGAGCCTGAAGACGATGCCGCCGAAAGCGCCACCAGCGAAGGGCCGGCAGTGGTCGAAGCGACCGGCGGCCATCTGGCGGGCGACGTGGACGCCATACAGCGCCTGGTGCAGGTGGACCAGAAGCCGATCGGGCGCACGCCGCGGTCGAACCTGGCTACCTACACGGGTCTGTTCGACCATGTGCGCAAGCTGTTCGCCGCCACGCCCGATGCTCGACGCCGCCGCTATGATGCCGGACGGTTCTCGTTCAACGTCGCCAAGGGGCGCTGCGAGACTTGCGAGGGCGAGGGTTTCGTTAGCGTGGAACTGCTGTTCATGCCCAGCGTGTACGCGCCGTGCCCGACCTGCCATGGCGCGCGCTACAACGAGGCCACGCTGAAGGTGCAGTGGAACGGGCGCAACATCGCCGAGGTGCTGCAGATGACCGTGGACGATGCCAGCGAATTCTTCGCGGGTGAAGACGCGGTGGCAAGGCCCCTGCAACTGCTGCGCGACATCGGACTGGGCTATCTGCGCCTGGGGCAACCGGCCACTGAGCTTTCCGGTGGCGAGGCGCAGCGCATCAAGCTGGCGACCGAGCTTCAGCGCAGCCAGCGCGGCCGAAGCCTGTACGTGCTCGACGAGCCGACCACCGGGCTGCACGCGTCGGATGCCGACCGGCTGCTGGTGCAGTTGCAGCGCCTGGTCGATGCCGGTAATACCGTAGTGATGATCGAGCACGACATGCGTGCGGTGGCCCAAGCCGACTGGGTGATCGACGTAGGGCCAGGCGCGGGCGCTGCCGGCGGCAGCATCGTGGTGGCGGGTTCCCCTCAGCAGGTGGCCCGAAAGTCTGGCAGCCGAACCGCTCCGTTCCTTGCACGGGAGTTGGCGCGGGCCGAGTAGCTTAGTTCGCCAAATGTTGCCAGCTTCGCGGGGCATTGATCGTCGCCACACGGTGGTGACGGTCGCTGCCCGAGTCGCGTCATCCTTCCTGAGTCAGAGCAAGATAGGGATTGTTGGGCGGTATTTCGGCGAATACCAAGGACCCATTTTCGAGGAGGTAGCCATGCAGTCGGCGGGACTTCCTCGGGCCCGTGACTTCACAGGTCCAAATGTTCAGGCCATTTGGGTGCTTGCGGTATAGCTGCAGTTTCTAAAAGCGCTTTTGCACCCACTGCCAATCCGGTTGCTTGTCCTGCCTGACCAGCGCATCCACCTGGGGATGTTCCTACGCATAGCGCTGGAACACGCTGGGACTGACCAGGTAGGCGGTGTCGCTCACCGTATGCACGAGCGCCTTGGCGTCGTTGATGATGAGTCGCCGCGCGGCGACTCCCTGTTGCAGCCACGTCATGAAATGCTCCCCGGATGGTATCGCGACTATTGGAGTTGATGCAGGTCCAGGCGCAGGGGTAAGTGGCAAGGGAGACGCTGCGGCTGTGGTTGGGGCAGGGACTTTCTCCACTGGATCTTCACCCTTCCCCATGTCGGCCGTGCGATCCAATCCAACCATCGCCAGCATGTCCTCCATGACGTCAGGCACGGGCGGGGCCGCAGTCGGCAAGGCGGTATCGCTGCGAGGGCATTCCCAAGGGGGAGTCTCCAGACCTTCGGGGGTTGGCTGCCCCACGACCGCGGGCGGTGTGCCTGGTGCACTGCCGTTGGTTTCCGCTGGCGTCGTGTCGATCGCCACCGTGCCTGCGAAAAGCGCTGGCCGCTCGCCGGATTCCCAGATCAGCGCGGGCGCGAGGCGCAACAGGGTCAACGAGTAGGACCAGCCGGTCGCACTGGTCACGGTCGCGCGCCAGACCGCCTTGCCGTCTGAGGTGGGCTGGAGCATGCCGTGGTTCTGCAGCACGTTGAAGACGGCGGTGTTGTTCACAGGAATGCCGTCGATCCCCTGAGACAGCAGGTGCGCGCGCAGCTTGTCCGAGACAGTCTTGCTCACCAGCCACAGCCCATCCTCAGTGAGCCAGCCATCGGAGGCTTCCGGCTGATTCAGCTTCAACGGTTCCTTGAGCAGGAAGCGCAGCCCGTCCAGCAGCTTGCGTTGCAGCGCGTGCCTGGGCGCGGCCATGGCGCGCGCGGGATCGCCGCCCAGTTCCTGTGCCACAGAAGCGCGATCAGCCTGCACGACCAGTTCACTCAGCACGCCGGCGTGCTCGTACTGCCCGGCCAAGACGTAGAGCAATGGTGCCCACAGAGACGGATAGCCGCTGAGCCAGTCTAGGAGCGGACCATCGAGCAATTGGCGGTAGAGCAGCCCTGTTGCGGCGCTGTGCAACCGGTACTCGCGGTCTTCGCGGTAGCGGAAGCGGTACGACTGGTGCAGCGGGCCGTGCCAGGGATGCCACAGCGAGCCGTCTGCCAGCACGACCAACAGATCGACGGCCACCTTGCCGATGTCGTGCAGCAGCGCGGCGTAAGCAACGGCGGCGGTCCAGGCTTCCGACTGCGCCGCCTGGTCTTCGGGGCTGGCGCCGATGGGCAACAGATGGGACTGCCGCAGCTTGAGCGCATAGGCGACGATCTCCAACCCGTGATCCAGCATGCCGCCGGGGTAAGCGTGATGATGGCTCTCGGAAGCGGGGAATTGCTGGACCAGCTCGGCGTAGCGCTCCAGCGGCGTGCGGTACAGCGTGGCGAACTGCCGGCGCGACAGCGACGTGCGCTGCCAGATGTGTTCCAGCAGCTTCTGTCGGCGCGGTGTCGCCAGCAGCGATGCGGCCGATTCGGGCCGTAGCAGCCCTTTGGGGAGGTCGGTGGCGGGCGCTGGTGATGGTGCAGTGACCGGAGGCCGTTTTCGCTGGAACAGGGAGAGCATGTGGGTGTCCTCTGGGGGGGCGGCCGGGATGCCTTTTCGCCTTTTCGAGGTAGGGCCTTTCCCCTTGCACCCCCATTCCCTTGCCGTTTCGGCCCTTTGGCCTTTAACCGCTTCGGTATAGCGGGAAATGGGATGCGGCTCCAGCGTCAATGGGGAACCCGCTGGAATGGAATGGTCAGCGTCCTTCAGGTCACGCTCGATGCCGTAGAGCTTGTTGATCAGGCTCAGCGCCACGTCGGCACGCCCAGTCTTGCCCTTGGGCTGCACCTTTTGGGCTTCGACGAACTTGCGTCGCGCATGCGCCCAGCAGCCCAGGCGTTCGATGCCGTCGCGTGCAGCCACGGCGTTGTAACCGGCGTAGTCGTCGGTCATCAGGTAGCCGCGGTAGCCATCGAGCAGGCGTAGCGGCACCTCCTGCGCGCGGCTGGCTGTGTAGTCGAAAAGGATCACCGGCTTGTCCGGCGGCCCACCGCTTTGCACCTACATCCAGGATTGTGCCGAGGGGTCTCGTCCCGGTTCATGCAGCACCTGCAAGCGCGTTTCGTCGCAGTGCAACACGGGGTAGTCCAGCAGCTTGTCGCGCATCAGGTTGAGCAACGGTTGCAGTTGCTCGCCACTTTGGATCACCCAACGCGCCAGGGGCTGGCGTGGGATGTCGACGCCGTGGCGGCTGCCCCCTAAAGAAGGTTGGCCGTAGAAGAGCACTTGAAGGGCTTCGCGTCCCTCTCTGGAGTGTGCTGTCTTTTGCGTGTACAGCCCCTGGTTTCAGCGTTGTCAAGTGGCAGTTTTGCTATAGGAGCGTTTTTTCCGCGCACCGCATCACTGGTAATGCTGTTCGATCACTCGAAGCTTCGGATGATCTGATCGTTATTTGGTCAGATTGCTGTTTTTGACATCGGCAAAGACTGAAATCAGTCAGAAATACAAGGGTGTGCAGCCCTAGATTCTTTCTTGCAGCGCCTTGAAGAAGGCATCGATATTCTCATCGTGGCGTTTGTAGTAGGTCCAGGGGCCGATCCGCTGCGATGTCACCAATTGCGCGCGCTGTAGAGCTGCGAGATAAAGCGATGTCGTTGACTGCGAGAGGCCCGTGCGCTCTTGGATGATACTGACGCACACGCCTACCGTTTCTGGGTCGACTTCCTGCTCGGGAAAGACTGTCCTGGGATCCTTGAGCCAATTGAGGATGGCAAGGCGCATCGGGTTCGCCAATGCTTTCAGGGCTTCGTTGACGTCAATAGTCATGAATTTTTTGAGACCTGTTTTTTTCGATATCTAGATATCTTCCTGATTCGCGCATCAAATTGGAAGGCTTCGCCATGATCTCTGCGCGCCTGCCCGTCGCAATGACGGGCTGGTTTGGACTGGAATCCTATTGTCCTGTCAGGTAGGACTATCGGGCACCTGTGCGCCGAATTGCGGGACGATATGTTTGCCAAGTTCCTCGATAACCTCTGCTGCGGGGCGTTTACTATACTTGAGGTTCAGGATGACGTGATCTACACCGATTTCCTGAAGTGTATCCAGCAAGGCCCGCAGGTGGTTACGTCCCAGTCGGAATCCTAGATGGATAGGCGAGGGTGGCGTGGATGGGTGTTCGTCCAGGTCGATATACAGCGATTGCAAGAACGGCTTGTAGATAGTGCCACATTGTTTAGCCGTTTCCTGTCGCCAATCTTCCACGATGAGTCGCTGCATTTTTGGCGGACGTGGATAGTTGATCCATCCATGGCTTTCACGCGCGATCCAATCGAGCGGCTGGCGGCTGTGTCCGGTTACGAATAGCGGTATTTCCCGAGTCGTAGGTTTGGGAACGAGATCGGCCCCCAGTAACTCGCCGTGACTCCAGCGAATGGGCTCGAAGTGTGTTCGATGGGCTTGGCGTATCACATTGAGGTTTTCTTGAAAGGTCTCGCCACGCTGTTCTGGATCAACGCTGAATGCGGGAAACTCCACGGGACGATCGCCAGAGGCTACTCCCAGGAGCAAGCGACCTCCGCTCAATTGATCAATGCTCGCTGCGGCCTTTGCCGTGTGCAAGGGATTACGCAAAGTAAGGGCGATGGAGGCGGTGCCTAGTGCGATTTTTGTTGTATGGGCTGCGATGTAGCCCAGATACACCCAAGGGTCGAAAACCTGGCCGACATCACCGAAGCTTGGGTCCCTGAGCGGGACGTCGCGAAACCAGAGCGCCGAAAAACCAAGTGCCTCTGCACGTTTGGCCAGCGCGACCTGATCTAGCATGCTCGGTGTATCACCTTCGAAAGCCTCCAGGGGAAAGAACAGCCCAAGGCTTAGATGACCCTGCCTGAAGGTTCGTTTGAATCCCCTATGCTCTTGGTAGGGGATCGTGCTCGGTTGGTACATGCTTAACTTCCTCGGTCAGCAAACGCTGAGCCACGCCCCTGAGTTATGGGGCGTGGCTCTGAGCGTTTAGGATTTGTAAGTCGGGTAGTCGGTGTAGCCCTTATCGGTACCGCCGTACATGCTGCTTGGATCAACTGGGTTAAGCGGCCAGTTGTTGGCGATACGAGCGGGCAGGTCGGGGTTCGCAATGAAGGGGCGGCCAAAAGCGATCAGGTCGCCCCAGCCAGCTTTTATCACGCGATTTCCTCGTTCAGCGGTGTACTTGCCGGCATAGATAATCTTGCCGCTGAAGGTCTTACGAACAGCTTCCCGGAACGTCTCAGGCAGCTCGGGTGCGTTTTCCCAATCGGCTTCGGCGAGCGACAGGTAGGCAATGCCTACTTCCTCGAGGATCTTCACTGCCTCGATGTAGGTTTGGTGAGGATCTTCTTCGACCAGGCCAAGGTAGACGCGGTCTTCGTCTGTGGTCGCGAACAGCGGGGCGAAGCGAACGCCAACGCGCTCCTTGCCGACGACACCAGCAACGGCGAGGGTGATTTCGCGCAGGAAGCGAAGACGGTTCTGCAGCGAACCGCCATATTCATCATCACGCTGGTTGGTATGCGCCGAAATGAACTGGTTTACCAGGTACCCATTCGCGCAGTGAAGCTCCACCCCGTCAAAACCTGCGTCCAAAGCATTTCGGGCTGCTTGGGCGTAGAGCTCAACCAGTTCCTTTACCTCCTTGGTGGACAGGGCTCGTGGGGTCGAAGGGTCGGCCAGTGTACCCGTGCCGGGGCCAGTTTCGATGAACACCTTGACGTTGTCCGCGCGGATGGCTGATGGCGCGACGGGCGCTTCACCACCGGGTTGCAGCGACGTGTGCGACACGCGGCCCACATGCCAAAGTTGAGCAAAGATCACCCCCCCTTCGGCGTGAACAGCGTCGGTGACCTTACGCCAGCCTTGTATCTGTTCCGGGCTATGAATGCCAGGTGTCCAGGCATAACCCTGTCCTCGGGGTTCGATCTGTGTGCCCTCGGTCACCATGAAGCCAGCACCGCTGCGCTGACGGTAATATGTGGCCATTAGGTCGTTCGCAATATTGCCGGGTTGAGAGCTGCGTGAACGCGTCAGTGGCGGCAGAACGATACGGTTCTTGAGGGTGTATGGGCCCAGCTGAGTGGTTTTAAAAAGTTCTGAGTGTGTCATTTTGCTTACCTGCATATCTAAGATATTCGATGTTATAAGTCAAAAAAATATGGTTCAAGGAGGTCAGAAGAGCCCGAGCGGTGCTTCGTTGAGGCTGACGTAGATGTTCTTCTTCTGGCTGTAGGCTTCCAGCATTGACTTGTGAGTTTCCCGTCCTAGGCCAGATTTCTTATAGCCACCAAAGGGGGCATGGGCAGGGATCTCATGGTAGGTATTTACCCACATACGTCCGGTTTCCACCGCGCGTGCCACACGTAACGCCCGGTTGATGTCTTGGGTCCAGACTGCACCGGCTAGGCCGTACTCGGAGTCGTTGGCCATGGCGATGACCTCCGCTTCATCCTTGAAAGGAATGACGCACAGAACAGGGCCGAAAATTTCCTCGTAGGCGACGCGCATATCGTTGCGAACACCGACCAGAATCGTTGGCTGGATGAAGAAGCCGGCATCGTAATTGGCACCTGTGAGACGACCGCCGCCGATCAGTACCTCAGCGCCTTCCTGTTTGGCGATATCGACGTAGCCGAGGATCCGTTCCATCTGGGACTTGCTGACCTGTGCACCCATCATGGTGTCCGGGTTCAGTGGGTCACCCACACGTACAGCTTCGAACTTATGCTTGAGCTCAGCTAGGAATCGTTCGTAGATGGATTCGTGAACGAACAGCCGTGCGCCGGATTCGCAGACTTGGCCTTGGTTCCACAGGATGGCGAGGACTGCGCCTTCCACGGCCTTGTCCCAGTTCGCATCGGGGAAAACGATGTTGGCCGACTTGCCGCCCAGTTCAAGGGTGGCGGGAATGATTTTCTTCGCTGCCGCATTGGCGACGAGTTCGCCGACACGCGTCGAGCCGGTAAAGGCAAGCTTGCGCAGGTCCGGATGATCCAGTAACGCCTGCCCAACTGTGGTGCCTAAGCCTGTGACGATGTTGACCACGCCGGCTGGAAGTACCTTAGCGAAGATCTTCGCCAGTTCGAGGATGGTTACCGGGGTCAGCTCGGAAGGTTTGATGACTACGGTGTTACCCGCTGCGATGGCCGGAGCGATCTTCCAGGCGGCCATAAGCAGCGGGAAGTTCCACGGAATCACTTGGCCCACAACTCCGAGGGGTTCACTGAGAGCGATGCTGAGTGTTTGCTCATCCAGCATGACCGCCTCATCCGATTGGCTGCGGATTACGCCGGCGAAGTAGCGGAAGTGATCAATTGCCAGCGGGATGTCGACGGAGCGACTTTCACGAATGGGTTTACCTACATCAAGGGTTTCCAGAACGGCGAACCGATCGGCATCGGCTTCCAGCAGGTCGGCGATCTTCAACAACGCATTGGCGCGTTCCGCAGGTGAGGTGGTACGCCAGGTCATGAAGGCGCGCTGTGCGGCCTGCACCGCGCGGTCGACGTCGGCAGCTGTGGCGTTTGGGATGTTGGTGAGAATTTTTCCGTTGGCGGGGTTGATAATGTCGAGGGTTTCACCGTATTCGTCCGAAACCCACTGGTTGTCAATAAACAGGCCGTAGCTGCTGTCGGGAAGGTGATTCGGATGGGTATCGCTGGAATCTTTCATGGGGGGTGCCTCCTGAGGTTTCTAGCGCGGGTTACGAGTCCAGGCTATTCGCAATATTCATATATGTCAATATAACGCTATTGGTTCCGGCACGTGTGCATATTTCCACGCCCTTGCAGCTCACTTCTGGATCAGCTGGGAACGCGCCGTGCTTCGCGCCAGGGTTGCCTATGCAGCCAGCTCCCTTGAGCTTTTCATCATGGAGGCTGGCTGCATCAGGTATTGATGTTTGCGTTGATGTGCAGATGAAGTTAGAACGGCGCGTCAATATCGATGACGCTAATCAGCTTGTGATTGACGAATTCCTTGATGCCCAAGCCGATTAGCTCGCGCCCGTAGCCGGAGCGTTTGATTGCGGATTCCACGCTGACTCGGACACCCATTCCACGCACATCCGGACAGTGATTCCACGCTGACCCGGACACTCATTCCACGAGCATCCGGACACCGATTCCACGGCCATCCGGACACTTTTCAGGCAGGCAGACGGCTTGTATGGTCATTAGACATCCCGTTACGACAGGGTATCGAAGGCTGGCGCATTCAACCGACGTGCTTGATTGGCCCCGAATACTTCGCTATAGCATGATTATTGGTTACTAGGATGAAGCCTTCCGAAGCGGCTTGTCCGATGAGCATCCGATCAAATGGGCGCTGTGAAGGAGAGGCGAGGCCGCAGCCGTAATGGCGTGTCGGCTGGTCATGGACAGCTCCTTGTAGTCGCCGTCCAGAAGAGACCTTCTTAGTACTCCTGTATCGAACTGAAAGCTGGCTTTGCCCATCGCGTTTTGGCCGATTTCCCAGATGCTAGCGGCGCTGATGAACAGCTCATTGGCGCGATCCTCGATCATCTCCACAGCCCCGAGTTAGCTAACCTACTTAGTCTATCCCCTCGTTGGAGGGGCAGCTGTCATGGTCAATTGCAGGCTGTAAATAATTGCGGTTTTTCCGTGACGCTGCGGTTATATGGAATTATGGCTCAGCCATAATTATTGCTGAGCCATAATTTCCATCATTTTGTGGCCCCGCCGTACAGCTCGACGCGTGACGCGCTTCGTGCGTGCACTAGATAGGCAGCTAGATGTTAGTGAGCAGATCTCAGCGTACGCAGACTTTCTCGAACCTGCCCCTCGCTACAAATTACTCAGGTCATCCGCTTTCGTTTGCAATTTAAGCAGTCGCGAGGAGTCGCGGTACCCTTCCGCGTCACAGACGCGCCTCGCTTGTGGTGATTACCAACGGTGCGAAATTTCAAAATTCGAAAAGACGACTCCGAGCCGGTTGGATCAGCCTCGCATCGTCCGTGGAGATATGTCTTGATCTCAAATAGTCATTGGCCGCGCCTAGGGTAAGTCCGATAAGGATTATCTTTCTTGCTCTTCTGGTGCGTGAGTTCTGGCAATCCTTGTCAATATATACGTATTACAAATACCGATGGTCAGTGGTTGGCTTTTTCTTTTCTAAAAGTGCTTGACGAGCAGTGGTTGGAGCTGGATTATTTTATTGCATTGGTTTCAGGTTGCTGTTTTTTGTCCAATACTGAGCGTAGTGGGGCGATGCCATAGGCTTGCATCGATGAATAAGGTACTTAGTTTAATAATGGAGGTTGATGGGGTTGCGCTGCTCGCCTTTTAGACTCAGGCCATATATTAATAGTCAGAACTGACGCTCATTGGGAAACAAGCTTTTCATACTTGGTAGGTTTGTCAAGGTAGGGACGTTTTGCCCAGATTCTGCCTCTAGACATCTATGGCTCAGATAGAGAGATGGTATGGACGATTTAAAGAAAGTATCTCATTTGTTATACGCCCCGGGTGAGGTAATGCCTGGTATCGAGATGTCGTTAGCAGAGGCGTGCGCGCGTGGTTCAGCGGCTGCGTTGCTTGACGAGGTGCCTTTCTGTGTTGTGCGTGACTGGATCTGGATCGATCTCATCGTGCCTGACGCGATACGAGAAACGTTACAGGCGGCCGGGCAACAGCCCGCGATGGTGTATGCCGGCCGCGTGTTGTACGACAGTGCCAACCGTTTCCAAGAGGGTGACTGGGTGCGTACAACACAACTGATTGAGTTTGCCGATGGGTGCATTTTCAGAACGCGCAATACGCGATATGTGCTTGCTGGCCCAGGGGCTCGCAAAAGCGCCGAGCTCACTACTGTGTTGAAGATTTTTTGATGCGTCGTCAGATATTGGCGGGCATGGACGTACCAGACAACCGACACCCCGATGTGCCTTGCGACGTCTGTGGTACCTCCATGCGAGTGCCTGGGTACGGCGAACAGTTCGGTGTGCTGCAAGCGCACTGGGGATACGGCGCGCGACATGACGGTGAGCGTTATCGCGTACGGATGTGTGAAACCTGCTTCTTCATGACCTTGGCGTACCTGCGACAGGAGCGACGCATACATCATTTGTTTGGCGACGCCCCGCAGCATGAAGACTACAAGTTTGGGCGTATTGCTCGAGACGATTATTGGTTGGACAGCTAGCCGTTAGTGGGGGGGGCAACGAGTTTTGATCCGAATTTGGGTGCTGACGTGATGAGTTCAACTAAACGAAGTATCGACCAAACACGTGATGTATCTGACGCGTTGTCGCGAGCAATGGATATGTGTTTTGGTAGGGAAGTTACGGCGTATCTCACGGACGCTTATTTAATCGCAGGCTGTTGTATCGGCGTGGTTCATCGTCACGTGCGGGCGGATGTGTATGGAAGGTTCCAGGACGGTCACCGGGTTCGGACCTCAGATGTACTGAAAGCTCATGAGCAAGGCGGTTTTTGGGCGCTGTTTACCGCCACGGGCAGCTTGTACGTTATTGTGACTTTCAAAGAAGACGGGCGCCTGTCACTGGATTGGCTGTTGGCACAGAGGGCAAAAGGCATACACGCAACCCCGGTAACGATTCAGTGATCCGTTTCTCGTGTCACTACTATAAAACTGAGCCCACGGTCCGTGCTGATGCTCGTAAGTTTATATCCTCTGAGGAAAAGAAGGGCGGGGTGTCATGCAGGTAAAGCGTTGGGGGCAGCTTGATGCGCTTCGTCAACAAATTGGAGAAAGTCGCTGGTTACTTTGCGTGGATCTGGAAGCGACTTGCGATGAATACCCTGCCGGCCTAAACGAGGCGGCCCGGAACGCTCACGTATTGAAGGTCCAGCGCGACGAGATGGAGACGATCGAAATTGGCATCGCGCTGTTGGATGTTCAGTTGGAGTACAGGATTGTCGATCATTTCGGACAGTTTGTCCGACCGCTACTTCGCCCCACGCTAACTGAGTTTTGCACGGGGCTGACCGGCATATCTCAATCTGACGTCGATACTGCAAAGCGTTTCGCGGAGGTACAAGATCAGCTTGGTGACTGGCTGAGGCCGCGAAATACAGAAGGCTGGCGCTGGTGCTCTTGGGGCGATTACGACCGAAACCAGCTGAAGGAGGACGCTTTCAGAGCAGGGGTAGATGTATTGCTGGATCCGGCGCGTCATATCAATCTAAAGAAGTGCTTTTGGAAGATTTTCGCTTGCCGTGCGCTAGGGCTGAAGTGTGCAGTGGAAAACATGGGCCTTTCCTGGGAGGGTGAGCATCACAGGGCCATCGACGATGCGCGTAATCTGGCACGGTTAGCGCAGTTACTGCTCAGCGCGAGGCAACCGACGTAGTAGGGCGGACGGCGCTGTGCCTGCTCATCAATTCTACCCCGTGGCCGCCCGGCTCGCATCGAGCCGCCATCTCACCAGTGCATACGGAACACATCTGGATAACATCATAAAGAGATTCAACATGTAGCTTGGCGTGAGGTATTGGCTGATGCACCCGAATTGCCGATACTGCTAAATGGCCAGCATGCTTGTATAGGGAGTCGAAGCGATGGCAGGGAAGCGTAAGCGCAGCAGCAAGTCTGGCGTATCTGGAGCGATGGTTCTGTGTGCCCTAGTGATTGGGGGGCTAGCTTCCGTTCCCAAGGGTGTTTGGGTTTTCTTGGGCGGAGCACTCATTGTCGGCATAGGCGGGTGGCTAGTAATAAAGGCCTTCAGCAAACCGTCAGTCATGTCTTCGGCAACAACTATGCGGCCACCTCAAGGGGGAACTCGTTCAAGTTCCTCGGACCTCGGCATAAGCACCGGCCTGACGTTTTCATTGGATGAGGTCTCGCCACTAAATGAGCCCTCTGCTCCTGCGCAAGTCTCGGCGTCGCCCCGGCAGGTTTCGGCAAAGCGAGACGACTCTGGCTTTTTTACCGTAACTTTGGAGGCCACTGAGCGGTCTTCCCACCGAATTCCGAGCGCGCCGGCGAACCTGAATAGTGCCAACGTGCGGTGGCTTTCTGCTGGCGAAAGCATCGAAGTGGCGGGCGAAAATATCCCAATTGGTCTGATCTACGTCGGCGAAGATAAAAACAGGCGCAATGGACCTTCGGAACCGTCACTGATCAACCCGAAACTGAAGGTCGCACGGGGCATCGTCGATATATCTGAGCGTCTCACCTCTTACTGGCCCAGTTACGACAGCATCTCTCCTGAGGCCCGCCGCGCATATTTGCAATGGCTATCCAGTGGTCGTAAGGCTCCGCATGCCAACATCGGCTACGTGTTCCTATTCTTCTACGGTCTTGAGCGTAGGGTTTTTGTCGACGCCAAGACGGATCAGGCTGCGGCGGGCGACATACCTATCATAATTGCCGAGGTAGAGCGGCTGCTCTCGATCTATGGCAAGAATAACTCTTTCAATAACTACGCCAGTCGCTTCGTAGACTTCCTCCGCCAAGGCCAAATACTCGCCAGGCGCTATCAAAAGGCGCCGCCGGCACCATTACCTTACGGCTACGAAATGCCTGTAGAGCTGCGTATTGGCCTGGGTCAGTTGGCGGCTGACAAGCAACCAATGCCGGCTGACTGGGCGTTGGCCTGGGTGCTGTCTGATCACAACGTCGGGAAGCGAACACCCGTAACCCGTTGTAAAGAAGCGTTCGCCCAGTTGTTCTGCATGCGCTACGAGGAACGTTATGGCGCCGGTATGGTGCTCCCTCAGAACAAGACCCGTCTGAGACTCCAATACAACACCGCTTCTGCGGGTCTACCACCCCAAGAACTGGATGGCCTATCCGGTATTCCTGACGTCACGGCGACTAGCGCAGCTCGGAAGAAGCTGCAGCAGTTGGTTGACGAATGCACGGTGCAGTTGGAGCCCTACAGTCGTTATCTCGGCCGCAACCCCGACACTCCTGATGCACTAGAAGGGCTGTTACAGCTGCCTGTAAACCTGTGGCCGCCAACAGCTCGAACAGCGCTCGCCGAGCTAAAGCAACGCATCGGCGACGGCATGGTGGTCATGAGCTTCGGTGAGCTGGCAGGACGACTGCAGAGTGCAGGTAGCCTGTCGCGAGAAAAGGTTCTGACGCTCGCCCGCGCGCTGGAGTTTTTACACATCGGTATCGAGCCGGATGTGCTGACAGGCAGCCGAACACCCAAGTCTGAGGACAATGTGGCGCTCTTTGCGACCCAGGCTGACGATGGTGATCTGCGGTCTTCGCCGGCTTATAGCGCCGCCTCTGTTACGTTGGACCTTGCTTGTGCTGTGGCTGCGGCCGATGGTGACACGTCGCCGCAGGAAATTATGCTGCTATCCCAGCATATAGACTCTTGGAGTCACCTGAGCGGTGCTCATCGGAAGCGCCTGAAGGCCCACCTGCGCCTGCAGCTTAACCAGCCACCAACCCTGCAGAGCCTGAAGAAGAAACTGGAGCCCCTGGCCGAGCCGGCGAAGAGGGTTGTGGCGGCTTTTCTCGCTCACTTGGCGCAGGTCGACGGCGAGGTTAGTCCCGCAGAGGTGAAGTTGCTGGAGCGCGTCTACAAGACCCTGCAGCTGGATCCGCAATCGCTGTACAGCGACCTTCATGTGGCCTCCAGTGGCAGCTCCGTTGGCTCATCGCAGACAACGCCTTCCATACCCGGAGCAAGTCCGTCCAAGCCCGTTGGCGGATTTGCTCTGGACCAGGAGCGCATCGCTCAGCTGCAGCGTGAAACGGAACAGGTATCTGCGCTGCTGGCTCAGGTTTTCGTTGACGACAAGCCTGCTGAGCCAGATGACGTAGTTGTGGAAGAGACTGTTGAGGATACTTCCTCCATTTGTGGCTTAGACGCCGATCACTCAGCCTTCCTGCGTGTACTCGTATCCCGTACCGAGTGGTCTCATGACGAGTTGGAGGCCGTTGCAAGCGATATGGAGCTCATGCTCGACGGAGCATTGGAGCAGATCAACGACATGGCATTTGAGCATTTCGATATGCCAGTCACCGAGGGGGAAGACCCCTTCGAAGTCAACCCTGACATTATGGACAAATTACCGCTATGAGCAGCATCAGAGCCAAGGACCGCGATGCGGTCATCCAGTCCCTGCGCGCCGGCGTCGTTCCCCGTGCAGGCCAGCACCTGATTCAAGTGGGGCGTGTCGGGGAGCTGGAAGCACTCATCCGTGATGTGGAGCGCCTCGCGGAAAGCGGTTCCGCGTTCCGCGTAGTGATCGGTGAGTATGGTGCAGGCAAGACATTCTTCCTCAACCTGGTTCGTTCTATCGCGATGGAGCGCAAGCTCGTCACCATGCATGCCGATCTGAACCCAGATCGTCGTCTCCATGCTACTGGTGGCCAGGCTCGCTCGCTGTATGCCGAATTGGCCAAGAATATGTCCACCCGAACTAAGCCTGATGGCGGCGCTCTGCAAGGAATAGTCGAGAAATTCGTGGCACAGGCCAAGACGGAAGCCAAAGCGTCCGGCAAAGACAGTGAGGCTGTGATTCGCGAGCATCTAGACCAACTGACAGAGATGGTCAACGGCTATGACTTTGCTGATGTAATCGCGGCCTATTGCAAAGGCTTCGAAGAGGGTAACGAGCAGCTCAAGGCCGATGCTATCCGCTGGTTGCGTGGCGAGTTCACTACCAAGACAGATGCCCGCACCGCACTGGGGGTGCGAACCATCGTCGACGATGCGTCGGTCTACGATCAGCTCAAGCTGCTTGCTCGATTTGTTCGGTTGGCCGGCTTTAGCGGGTTGATGGTATGTCTCGATGAGCTGGTGAACCTGTACAAACTTTCCAACACCCAAGCTCGTAACGCTAACTACGAGCAGATTCTTCGTATCCTCAATGACTCCCTGCAGGGCTCTGCTGAGGGGCTTGGTTTTGTGTTGGGCGGTACACCCGAATTTCTCATGGATACTCGCCGCGGCCTCTACAGCTATCCGGCGCTGCAGTCGCGTCTGGCTGAAAATAACTTCGCCAAGTCCGGGCTGGTAGATCTGTCCGGCCCTGTCATACGCCTCACTAGTCTGACACCTGAGGATTTCTACGTGCTGCTGCAGAAACTGCGTCATGTATACGCGGCAGGCGTGAACGAGCGCTATTTGCTACCCGACGAAGCATTGCCGCTGTTTATGGCCCACTGCAACCAGCGGATGGGTGAGGCCTACTTCCGTACCCCGCGGACGACCATTACCGCATTCATCAGCCTGCTAGCGGTGTTGGAGCAGAATCCTGACGCTGATTGGCGGACCCTGTTGGGTGCCGTGGAGATTGCACCGGATCGAGGCGGTGAGGCCGATATCCAAGTGGATGCGGACGATGAGCTTGCCACCTTCCAGCTCTGAATCGGTTGGCTTCGAACTCCTTGAACCGCGAATCCAGCGCTGGATATGGACCGAGGGCTGGACCTCCCTACGCGATGCCCAGGAGCGTGCTATCCCTGCGCTCTTGGGGGCCGACCAGGATGTCATCATCGCGGCGGCTACAGCTGCAGGCAAAACCGAAGCCGCGTTTCTGCCCATCCTTACCAATCTCCTGCAGGACACGGAAAAGCCTGGGGCGGTGCTTTACATCAGCCCGCTGAAGGCTCTCATCAATGACCAGTGGGATCGTTTGGCGAGGCTTTGCGATGAGCTTGAGCTTCCTGTCATTGCTTGGCATGGGGATATCTCAGCGAGCCGCAAACATCGCTTCCTCAAGTCCCCGGAAGGCATTCTGTTGATCACGCCGGAGTCGCTCGAAGCTCTGTTCGTGAACAAGGGAACCAGCCTAGCGGGATTGTTTGCCAACCTGCGGTACCTGGTGGTGGATGAGCTCCATGCCTTTATCGGCAGTGAGCGAGGCAAGCAGCTGCAGTCACTCATGCATCGTGTTGAAACAATCATTGATCGCCCCCTGCCCAGGGTTGGTCTTTCCGCCACGTTGGGCGACATGACGCTGGCTGCTGCCTTCTTGCGTCCCAATGCCCCTCATCATGTGTCGGTGATCGAATCCAAGGGTAGCGGCCAGATACTTAAGGCTCAGATCAGAGGGTATGTGGAGTCCAAGAAAGCGCTCCCGGTACAGCCTGAAGGTGACGATGTTTTTTCTCCGGACCATGCCATCGCAGAGCATCTCTTTCAGGTCCTACGCGGCAGCAATAACCTGATCTTCCCCAACAGTCGAACTCAGGTTGAGTGGTTCGCTGACAATCTGCGGCGCCGTTGCGAGCAGAATGGTGTACCGAACGAGTTCTGGCCGCATCACGGCAGTTTGGCGAAGGACATTCGAGAGGAAACCGAGAAAGCGCTGAAAGCCGGTGACCGGCCTGCCACCGCAGTCTGCACTACCACGCTGGAGCTTGGGGTCGATATCGGCAGCATCAAGACGGTAGTGCAGATCGGGGCTCCGCCATCGGTAGCTAGCTTGCGTCAACGCTTGGGGCGATCCGGACGCCGTCCGGGAGAGGCAGCCATTCTCCGAAGTTACTGTAAGGAGCGTCAGCTAGACGATGGCTCGCCCCTGTCGGATCGACTTCGCCAGGGTTTGCTGCAAAGCATCGCGATGATCCGGTTGTTGATGCAGGGCTGGTTCGAGCCTCCTCGTGTTCATGGTCTTCATTTATCGACGCTGGTACAGCAGTGCCTCTCGGTGATAGCCCAGCGGGGTGGAGCTACAGCTGCAGAGCTGTGGAGCACCTTGATACGCAGTGGTCCGTTCACTGGGGTGGAGCAGGGCGGCTTCCTCAGTTTGCTTCGTGCCCTCGGTGAGCGCGATTTGATAACCCAGGAAACATCGGGGCTCCTGCTGCCGGGCGTAGTGGGGGAACGCCTGATCAACCACTACGACTTCTACAGTGCATTTGTCAGTAATGAAGAGTTCCGCCTGGTATGCGATGGGAAACCACTTGGCGCATTGCCCGTCTCCAGGCCATTGACCGTCGATCAGCGAATCATCTTTGCTGGGCGCCGCTGGCGGGTGACGAGCGTGGACACTGAGGCCAAGGTCGTTGTCGTGAGATCCGATCCCGGTGGTGCTCCCCCGTCCTTTGACGGGCTTGGAGCCCGTGTACATGATCGGGTTCGGCAAGAGATGAGGAGCGTCTTGTTGGAGGCGGACGTCTACCCCTATCTTGATACTACGGCACAAGAGCTACTAGCTCAGGCACGTAGCGCTTTTTCGGACCTTGGACTGGCACATTCGAGCATGACCGAAAGCGGAGGTAAGACTTACCTTTTCAGCTGGCGAGGCGATTGGACAAACGATGCCCTAGCCATCTTGTTGACGCACACCGGACTAGCCAGTGAGAACAGCGGGTTTGTCATCGAGGTTGAGGGAGATCGGACGTCGCTTGAAAGCAAGCTGCGTGAGATCGCCGAGTGGGACGGTATTGATGAATCCGCTGTTCTGGCGGACGTACAGAACATGGCTCAAGAAAAATGGGATTGGGTGCTTCCGCCAGCATTACTCATGCAGTCTTACGCCACGATGCATTTGGACTTGGGTGGAGCAAAGGCCTTGGCATTGGCTCTAGTGAGCCAGCCTGCGGAGACGGCCTGAATCTAGCTTATTTGTGTGGTGCCTGCTTTGTTGAAAGCCGACTTTGGTTCATCTGCTGTAAACGAACCTAATTCCCGGTACGTCCAACGCGGCTAGAAGGGGGACGAGTAGCGCATTGGCTTGAGCTGGCTTCGGCGGGAAAGAATGGTCTCGATTTGCGAGAGCCTTACTAGGTCTGTAGTGGTCAATCCATCCCGGATAGTGGGTTAAGTTTTCCTCGGCCACCGCAGGTGGTAGCCCGTCGTTAAATTGATGCGGTCTGATCCAGTTGTAGCGGTGCATTAGGTAGTGGCTGATGTCTCGCTGGGCCTCTAGGGCTGTCAGATAACCTGTTGCCGGGATCCATTCTGACTTCAGGCTGCGGAACAGGCGCTCCATCGGCGAGTTGTCCCGTCAAAGCTTGCATCCACCCTGCGGGTCGCCCCATAGACACCTCGATCAAAGGTGTTGCGACGACCGGTTGAATCCGCCCTGGCTGCCCTGATCCGAATGAAACAGCACCTGTTGTGGCTGGCCGCGTTGTTCGTAGGCCATGTCGAGGGTCTTGATTACCAGCTCGGCATCCGGTTTGGCGGAGAACGCCCAGCCAACCACCCGACGCGTGTGCAGATCCAGCGCCGCGGCCAGATAATGCCAACGACCTTGCGCCCAAACGTAGGTGATGTCGCCGCACCACACTTGGTTCGGGCGCTGGACAGCGAAATCGCGGTTCAGTCAATTCGGGATATCCGGGCGCTCAACTGTTGCCTGCTTATATGCGTGCGAGCCCGGTTGCTTGCTGACGAGGCCCAGCTCACGCATCAACCGGCGCACACGGAAACGGCCGATCGTCATGCCTTCCTCGCGCAGCATGCCCAGGATGCTTCGGCTACCAGCTGAGCCTCGACTTTGGCTAAACAATTCGTTGACCCGACTACGCAGCGCAATACGACGAACATCGATACGGCGGCGGCGGCGGCGGCGGCGGCGGCGGCGAAGGCGATGGGTGTAATAGCACGACCGCGCTACATCGAAAGCTGAACTGACCACTTCTACCGGCTCCTGCTCACTTAACTGGTCTATCAGCGCGTACGATCGAATTCGTCCGACATCAAGAGAGCGGTAGCCTTTTTTAATATCGCTTTCTCCCGCTCCAGCCGGTTGATACTGGCTTCCAGCTCCTGAATCTTTTGCTGCTCGGGTGTCAGCGCTTTGCTCTTTGGGGTAACCCCCTGGCGCTCGTCTTGGAGTTGCTTAACCCAGCGGCGTAATGCCGAGTCCATGATGCCTAACGAACGGCAGGCCTCGATATGGCTATAGCCTTGATCCAGCACTAAGGCAGCTGCCTCGCGTTTGAACTCGGCGGAAAAAGTACGGCGTTGCTTGCTCATCGGACACCTCTTAATGGCGAGGATTTTCGCCTAAATCGGTGTCCGGAATCAGTAGACCACTACATCAATTCGACAACGGGCTGCCGCCTGCGGTGGCCGAAGACAAACTTAACCCACTTTCCGGGATTGGTTGACCACCACACAGGCCATGCAACTTTTGAGCGCAACCTTGCCGATCAATGTACCACTCCGGTGCGTCGCTTGACCTAAATCGGAGCGGCCACCGAGGAAGACGCAATCGAAAAAGCCTTTCGTTTCGCGTACTTTCGGTCGTTAAGGCCCCGAAATCAGGGATGTTTCATTCGCTTACCTGGGTGGCACGCCCGTTGCTTATGTCAGGATCGCGCAGCTATCGTTTTGATTCGTTTGATATATCGGTAGCGAAATATTCAGTGATCATCTGGGAAATTCAATTATCCCTTATGAGGCGGTAGCGGTAGCGGTAGCGGTTGTGTTTTGGTTTTGTAGTGCGCTATCTCGGCGCGCGACCGGTCGGAGGAGCTGATCTGGTGCTTAGTCCCCTTGGTCACTCTGGTCTCGACCAGAGCCCACAAAAGCTGAAAATTGCCTGCATCCAGTTTGAGCCAAAGTTTGGCGAGGTCGAGCACAACGTCACACGCAGCATCGACCTGATTAAGCAGGCTGCCGGCTACGGCGCTCGCTTGATAGTTTTGCCAGAGTTATGCAGCACCGGCTATATATTTCAGTCGCGGAACGAAACTCTTACATTATCCGAGCGTGTGCCTGAAGGGCCTACTACTAATGCCTGGGCCGAAGCTGCTCGCCGGCTAGAAGTGACAATCGTCGCCGGGCTAGTAGAGCGCGACGGAAATTGTCTCTATAACAGCGCAGTTATCATCGACCCTTCAGGAGTGCTAGGGGTTTACCGCAAGCTTCACCTATGGGCAGATGAGAAGCTCTATTTCGAGCCGGGCGATCGTGGTCTACCCGTGTTCGATACTCTAGTGGGCCGGATCAGTGTCGTTATTTGTTATGACGGTTGGTTCCCTGAGATGTTTCGTCTGTCGGCCTGCCAAGGTGCAGAGATAGTATGTGTGCCAACCAACTGGGTGCCCATGCCAGAGCAACCGGCAGGCCACCCAATAATGGCAAACATTCTTCATATGGCCGCGGCTCACAGTAATTCGATAGTCATTGCATGCGCTGACAGGGTGGGCATCGAGCGTGGGCAACGATTCTTAGGGAATAGTGTAATCATCAATCGTTCAGGCTGGCCTGTAGCCGGGCCGTGCTCTGAAAGTGAAGAAAAGATCCTCGTCGGGGAAGTGGATATGGACCCTAGGCGCGAACCCAGCTGGAACAGTGTCAATCACCCGCTAACAGATAGACGAACAGATGTATACGGCGAGAATTTAGGCGCAGATATCCAATTAGCCTGACAAAGTTAGAGGCAGAGCAATGAAAATACGTACACTTTTACTTGGTATCGGTCTCTCGGTTGGAGCTTCAGCATATGCAGCCGACCCTATAAAAATAGGTATACCAGTAGGTCTGAGCGGCGCAAACAGTGTCGTTGCACCTTCGGTCGTCCAAGCCTCGGAGTTAGCTGTCGAGGAGATAAATTCGCAAGGGGGAGTCTTGGGGCGTCAGCTGCGGCTTGAAATTGCTGATGATGGATCAGGAGCCCAGGGCGCTCAGCGCGCCTATGACAGTCTCGTTTTTCAACGGAAAGTTGACGGCATTGTAGCAATGGAAACTACGGCTGCCAGAAATGCTGGCTTACCAATCGTCAATCGCGGCAGGGTCCCCCTCATCTACACGTCATTTTACGAAGGACGTTCATGCTCTCCTTGGATGTACATCAATGCCTGGGTGCCAGAGCAGCAGGTCGCCCCGGTTGTCGACCATTTTATGGCCGAGAACGAGGCCAAGAAGTTTTTCTTGATTGGCAGCGATTACGCCTTTGGTCGCGGCATGCTGCAGTACACTCGAGAGTACGTCGAGAGTAAAGGAGGCAGTGTGGTGGGCGAGGCGTACTTGCCGATGGATGGATCAGATTGGACCGCAGTCATTTCTCAACTACGTTCGGCCAATCCGGACGCCTTGATTACGTCAACGGCCGGCGGCGCGCCAAATGTGACGCTCACCAGACAGCTGCGCGCTGCAGGTATCTCGATCCCCTATGGTAACTACGCTCTCGATGAAGGCACAGCCAAAAGCATGGGGGATAACGCCGAGGGGATATACATTGTCGCATCTTACCTCTCAAGCCTAGAGACTGATGCGAATAAAGCCTTCCTTGAGGCGATCGAGAAGAAGTTTGGAAGCAGCACCGAGACGCCGAACGAGTTGTCGGTGCCGCAGTACGAAGCCATATATGCGTACGCGGCGGCTGTCGAAAAGGCCGGTTCGACTGATTCTGCTGCTGTTATACAAGCGCTAGGAGAAGTGACAGTGGAAGGGCCCCGCGGCTCCGTCCTCATGAATAAGCAACGTCATGCGTCGCTCAATATGTATTTGGGCCGCGTCGCTGCTGATGGTTCAGTTCAGCTTGTCAAATCGTTCCCAAATGTCGACCCGGGCGAACAGTGTCCGCAATTCGCTAACAAGTAACGGGAGACACAACGTGGAGGCTTTAGCGCTTGACGTTTTGACGACCGCCGCAATTTTGTTCGTGGTTTCGACGGGCCTCATGATCATCCTCGGTGTAATGAAGCTAATCAATTTTGCTCATGGAGCATTTTTGACCACTGGCGGATACATAGCTTATCTTGTCGGCGCTGCTGGCCTCAACCCATGGCTTGCTGTCCCGGCGGCAGCCATCTTGGGGCTCTTGGCGGGGCTGGTGATTGAACGAACCATTATCAGACCGCTTTATCATCGGCCCTTGGATGCGATATTGGCCACATGGGGGCTAGGCATTGTCATCGGGCAAGTATTTGCATTGACTTTCGGGCGGGGCGTGCAGTTCGCGCCCTCGCCGATCCTAGGTACGATAGATATTTTTGGAAGTGAATACTCTGGATATCGGCTGGCCATGCTAGCTATTGCCATAGTGTTGGCAGTTGCGCTTAGTGCTTTGTTGAGTTTCACCCGCTTCGGATTGAATGCACGTGCAGTCATTGCCAATGAACCGCTGGCTAGGGGCTTAGGTATAGATAGCGCGAATGTTCGATCCATAACTTTCGGCTTGGGTGCAGGACTAGCGTGCGCAGCCGGAGCGTTAATCACCCCATTGCTCTCGGTCGATCCAAACATGGGGCTGCCTTGGTTGATGAACAGCTTTATGTTAGTGATGATTTCGGGTGTTTCGTTTCCGAGCCTGTTGGTCGCTTCGCTGCTACTTGGTGGATCGCAGGTCCTTGTTAGCACCTACATCAGTCCCATTCTCGGCGGCATGACTATCGTTGTTCTTGCTGCACTGATTCTGCGTTTAAAGCCGAAGGGGTTTAGCCGTGCCTGATAATCGCCTTTCTATGTCTTACACACATCGTGCTGCATTGATTGGGTGCCTTTCAGGCTTGGCCATCATCGCTGTAGCGCCGCTCTTCCTCGATGTCTATCTGACAAATATTCTGATCCGTACATTGTTTGTGGCGGCAGTGGTGATGACTGTCGACATACTTTGGGGGTATACGGGTGTTCTAACATTCGGTCAGTCGGCCTTTTTCGGCATTGGAGCTTATGCCTGCGGACTAATCTTTACCCATTACGGATTTGGTCCTGGATGGGCACTTGCCGCGCTCGCTGTTGCGCTTAGCACGGCTGCAATCGTTGCTGCTGCTGTTGGATGGCTGGCTTTCTTTCATGGTTCATCGCCTCTGTATTCTTCCATAATAACGCTAGCATTGCCCATTGTGCTGACTCAGATAATATATTCAGGAGGCAGCTTTACGGGATCATCGAGCGGGCTTTCAGGATTCCCTACATATTACTGGGACTTGAAAGTTTGGTTCTGGATTGCAGGGGGCTTTTTGGTGCTCACGACTACGGCCGGCTGGCTTTTGGTGCGTAGCGATTTTGGTAGGGTCCTCATAGCCATACGTGAGAACGAAGAGCGTAGCGCCTATCTGGGCATCCCCGTCTCTCGCATCAAGACTATGTTGATGGTATTCGCCGGCATGGTGGCGTCTGTAGCGGGCTTCGGCTATGCGGCTTTCTCCAATGTTGTTGCTCCCGAAATGGCAGGATTTCAACTGGGCACGGAGCTACTTATTTGGACCGCACTGGGCGGGAGGGCCACGTTACTGGGGCCGGTCTTCGCGGCGATCGGGATCGATACAATCTCCTCATGGCTTTCCGGCGCTATGCCCTTTGTCTGGAAGCTTTTGACAGGCGTCGCTTTTGTTTTGGTCATTGTGCTCCTGCCCCGAGGGCTGGCGCCGTTGATAGGCGCATTATGGCGTAAGCTTAGTCCCAAGCGTGTCCCGAAAATTCACGCGATCAGGCTTAACCCGGCACCCGCAGGCCGGATGCTGCATGCGTCTTTCGGAGATGCGCCGCCCCTATGCCTGAGCCAAGTATCTCGTCGATATGGGAGCTTACAGGTCCTGCGTGATGTGAACTTGGATGCGCACGGTACTGAGCTGCTGGGAATTATTGGACCCAACGGGGCTGGTAAGACGACATTGATGCGTTGCATTAGTGATGGCAACGAGCGCACCGGCGGCGCTGTTCGAGTCAACAACGTCGAAATAGCGCGGGGATCGCCCCAAGATATCGTTGGACTTGGGGTGGGACGCAGTTTCCAGAATACAAATCTATTCGACACTCTGACTGTCGGTGAATGCCTTCAGTTGGCTCGGTATCGTGTCGATGGCGCAAACTTGTTCGACAGGCGCGAAACCGTTTCGCTTCCCCAGCCAGCGCTAGACATTCTGAAGACCACGGGCCTCGATAAGATGCTAGCGGAGGAGACGCGTAACTTATCGCACGGAATGAAGCGGGGACTGGAACTGGCGATGGTGCTGGCAACTGAGCCTTCAGTACTCCTACTTGACGAGCCGACTGCAGGCTTGACCCGGCCTGAACGCATGGCCATCGGCGCGGTGCTCACGCGCCTGACGCAGGAATTCGGCTTGTGCATTATGCTTATAGAGCATGATCTCGACTTCGTGCGTGCTATCTGCAATCGAGTAGTCGTTTTGCATCAAGGTGCGATCTTGATGGAAGGGACTGTTGAAGAGGTAGTGGCGTCGGACTTGGTTAAAGCTGCCTATACAGGCCTAAAAAAGGAGGCGGTAGCATGAACCAAGAGCTTCTGAGCGTCCAGGGGCTCACCAGTGGTTACGGCACAGCTGCTGTACTGCGAAACATTTCACTGAGCGTTTCCAAGGGAGAGATAGTCGCTGTGCTAGGAAAGAACGGTATGGGTAAGTCCACCCTGCTGAAAACGATCATGGGCTTCGTAAGTCCATTCAGCGGTACTGTCTCGCTGGACGGGGATGATGTTACGAACATCCGACCGCACATGATGGCACGCTCCGGTGTGGCTCATACCCCCCAAGAGCACACGCTCTTTCCCGATCTGACGGTCGAAGAGAATCTCCGGCTGGGCGTAGCTTCGAACCGGCTTTTTCACGAGCGCCTGCCTTCTCTCGAAACCCTTTTCCCCCGAATGCTTGAGCGCCTAAAACAGCGGGCCGGAACGTTGTCTGGAGGTGAGCAAAAAATGCTGTTGATGTCGCGTGGCCTAATCGCCCAGCCAAAGTTGATGCTTATTGACGAAGTCAGTGAAGGGTTGCAGCCTGCGATGGTCGACCGCATGGGCGAGGTCCTTATCCGAGCACGGGATGAGTTGGGCATTGCGGTCTTGCTTGTGGAGCAGAACCTCGACTTTGCCCTGTCGGTCGCTAATCGCTTTATGGTGCTCAAGCTCGGCGAGATCGTAGAACAAGGGAACGTTGATGATGTTGCCTCGACCCAAACTCTCTCGAATCACCTGGCCGTTTGACAGCATTCGCGACGGACCATGTGGTTATGGTTCCAAAACGGCCACTACGGTGTTAAAGGCGCAAGCAGGCCGACCAAGACAGGAAGAGAATGATGCGTTTACTGCCCCGTGAGGTGGATCGACTTCTTTTGCGCCAGGCTGCTGAACTGGCGCGATCGCGCCAGGCGCGCGGCCTTTTACTCAGCGAGCCCGAGGCACGCGCGATTATTGCGGATACCGTCTGCGAAGGTGCGCGCGGAGGAGGTACGGTTACCGAGATGGTTTCGATCGCGTCCGGGCTGTTGACCGAAGACGACGTGATGGAAGGGGTATCAGAGCGCCTCGATGCTGTCATGGTCGAGGGTTTCTTCCCGGACGGTCAAAAGCTGGTTTGCATACACGACCCCATCGGCCCAGGCAAATCCACTGTCCCTGGCGCGCCTCACCGGCCCCGCTGGCGCCTGGGTGAGCAGCCGGTGTTAATCAATACGGATCGGCCAACGGTGACTTTGCGTGTCCAAAGCACCGCGGACCGGCCCATTCAGCTTGGATCGCACTATCACTTCTTCGAGGTCAACCCCGCCCTGCGCTTCGATCGTGCCGCGGCCTATGGGTTCCGGCTCGACATCGCAGCTGCAACCACGGTGCGCTTCGAGCCGGGAGACACCCGCCTGGTTGACTTGGTGGCTATTGGGGGAGCCCGGGTTGTATATGGTCTGGCAGGCCTGGTGAACGGGCCCTTGGATGACCCAGCAGTGCGCTCTGCTGCGATGATCCGTTTGGAATATTTTTTACAGGAGTAGGGTATGGCTCAGTCTATTGAGCGCTCTAGATATGTATCACTGTACGGTCCTACGGAAGGAGACTGCGTAAGGCTGGGCGACACTGGGCTCTGGGCGAAGGTGGAGCGCGATTTCTGTGTAGGGGGCGATGAGTTAGTCTTTGGCGCGGGGAAGACGGTACGAGGGGGCGCCGGTTGTGACGGTGGGCTGACAGCTGCCGACGGGATTCTGGACCTGATCATAACCAACGCACTGATCATTGATGCCGTTGCGGGCATCATCAAGGCCGATATCGGCATTAAGAATGGCCGGATCGTAGGAATCGGCAAGGCTGGCGACCCCAATCTCATGGATGGCGTAACGCCAGGGCTCACGGTGGGCGTGAATACGGATATCCGGGCTGCGGAAGGACATATCGTTACGGCGGGCGGAATCGACTGCCATGTGCATTTCATTGATCCGGGACAAGTCGATGAAGCTCTTTCGGCGGGGTTCACCACGCTTATGGGAGGAGGGCTCGGACCCACTACGGTTCCCATTGCGTCGACAGGCACAACTAACCTGGGGCTAATGCTCCAAGCAGCTGAGGCCTTTCCGATAAACTTCGGTTTCATTGCAAAGGCGGCCTCGCATGCCGTCGAGCCTTTGCTCGAACAGCTTGCTGCAGGCGCAGCGGGTTTGAAAATCCACGAGGATTGGGGGGCAACTCCGGCCATCATCGATGCCGCCTTGAAGGCCGCGGAGATCGGCGGCGGGCAGATCCACTTGCACGCAGACACGCTGAACGAGTCAGGATTTGTAGAGCACACTCTGCGCGCCATGGCCGGACGGTGCATTCACGCCTATCACGTCGAGGGCGCCGGGGGTGGGCACGCGCCAGACATTATCCGCATGTGCGGCATATCGAACGTATTGCCCTCATCTACGAACCCTACGAATCCATTCACCATCAACACCTTTGATGAACATTTCGACATGGCGATGACGAGCCATCATCTCAATCCACGTTTGCCTGAGGACGTGGCGTTTGCGGAAAGTCGGATTCGAAAAGAAACCATTGGCGCCGAAGACGTTTTGCACGACATGGGAGCGATCAGCGCGATCGGTTCCGACAGCCAGGGGATGGGGCGCATCGGTGAAACCATCGCTCGCTGTTGGCAGCTTGCTGACACCATGCGTGAGTTACGGGGCGCTTTGCCCGAGGATAGCGGCAGCGGTGCGGACAATTTCCGAATTCGTCGTTATATCGCCAAATATACTATCAATCCTGCTCTTATGTTCGGCATCGCAGATGAAGTGGGCTCGATTGAGCCTGGAAAGCTCGCAGACCTTATTTTTTGGAAGCCGGACAGCTTTGGCATCAAACCGGAACTAGTATTGAAATCTGGCTTCCCTGTCTGGGCTCCCTTGGGCGAGGCTAACGCTTCTCTTATGACCTGCGAACCAGTGCGTTATCGCCCGATGTGGGGGTACTTTGGTCGCGCTCCGCAGTCACTCGGCGTGCGTTTTGTCTCTCCATCCGCCATCGCAGCCGGGGTGGCCCAGCGACTCGATTTGAAAGCTACCTTGCGTCCAGTGGCCGACACGCGCCGTCTCACTAAACGCGATATGGTGCTGAATGATGTGTTACCTAAAATTGACGTCGACCCTGAAAATTTTCGGGTTTACATCGATGGACAGGCCATCGACAGCCCTCCCACATCGCAGGTCTCTCTCGGCCAATCATATATGTTGAAATAAGGAGTGCAAACCTTTGACTGCAGTGCGTTTAGGTTTCGGAGGGCCGGTAGGCAGTGGCAAGACGCGCTTGGTCGAGCGATTGCTCCCCTTGTTCGCCGCGCGAGGAATCTCTGTCGCCGTGATCACTAATGATCTGGTTACTCACGAGGACGCAGAACGGGTTCAGCGCTCCGGCCTCATCGATCCTGAGCGTGTTCTTGGAGTTGAAAGCGGGGCCTGCCCGCATACTGCTATCCGTGAGGACCCTTCGGTAAATCTTGAGGCAGCAGCTTGGCTGGAGCAGCGCTTTCAGCCTGACGTGATTCTCATCGAAAGCGGGGGAGATAATCTGGCCGCTACATTTTCTAGCGAGCTCGTGGACTGGTGGGCTTTCGTGATTGATGTTGCCGGTGGAGACGACATTCCCCGGAAGAATGGGTTAGGCCTGTTAAGGGCAGACCTGCTGGTCGTAAATAAGATCGATTTGGCGCCTCATGTTGATGTCGATATGACGCGCTTTAGAGCGGACGTAGCCGCAGCTCGTCCCGATCGCGCTTCAGTATTTACCGATTTGCGAAATGGCGAGGGTGTGCAGCTCGTTTTTGAACAAATTGTCCATAGCGCGCTGTTTGGGCGGAAACCCTGATGGGCAACGGAGTGCTGTCGTTGCGCTTTGCTCGTGATCGACATGGTCGAACGCGACTTGCTGCACGACAACAGCGCTACCCGTTGACGACTACCGCCGTTTTGCCCATGGAGTCGGAATCTGGTGCGCTAATATATGTGCAAAACGCGGCAGGATCAGTGTTTGGCGGTGATCGCCTGCATATTGCCGTACACCTTGAGGCTAGCGCTGAACTTTGTCTCTCAACACCGTCCGCTACGCGCCTGCAAGGTGAAGCGCTATCAGTACAGACGACGATGATCGAGCTGAGCGAAGGAGCCTTCTTCGAGTACATCCCGGATATGATAATCCCGCATGCGCAAGCGGAACACCGGCAGCACACCTGTATTGCACTGGCCAACGGAGCCGAGGCCATTTTCATGGAGAGTTTCGCGGCTGGCCGGGTGGCGAGAGGCGAGGAGCACCTTTATCGAAGCTTCTCGACGCGCCTTCAAGTCAGTTTTAGCGCGCGCCCTGTGCTTGTTGACGCTTCGAGTTTCCGTCCTGGGGAGGCGAGCCCGGCCTTAGAGGGGGCGTTAGCGTCGAGTGGTTTTGTAGGAACCATATTCGCGTTGTCCCAACAGGGCGACCATGAAGAATTGGCGACTCTTATCAGTCGACGGTTAGCGTCCTTGCCGGGTGTGTATGGTGGTGCAGCTGCGTTAGCCTCAGGCTATGGTGCGGTGGGGCGTTTTCTAGCTGACGATGCGCCAAATCTTCGGATGGCGACGCAGGTGGCTTGGGATGTCGTCCGTCGCCACATGCGCGGCCGTCCCGCTCCATTACTAAGAAAATGAAGAGGGATAATGCTTTTAGTGAATAATATTCTGGGCCACGTCAACGACCAGAATTTTTTCGGTCGTCAGACGGACCGTGTATGGATTGCATCGGCCGACGCGGGTCGCCGCCGGTTACGCACTTGCAGCGAGGGGGGCGTAGATCTAGGCATCGAGCTGCCCCGTGTGAGCTGGATGTTTGACGGCGCAGTTTTGCATGATGATGGACTGTGTATATTGGTTGTCTCCCGCCGCCCCGAACTGGTGATGGTAATCTCGGTCAACGAACTGGGCGCTGAGGCGGTGTTCCGGATCGGCCACGCTCTCGGGAACCGTCACAGTCCTACGGAGCTACGCGATAACGAGATCCTCGTACCGGTGACCGATACGCCTGATCTTGTCGCGAGATCGGTCCAGGCCCTTGGGTTGCCTGGGCTAACGATAAGCTTCGAAGAAAGACCTTTTGCTGCTGGAAAACCGCCAAATGGGGTGGGAAGTGCACACGAGCACCATCACCCCGTCGCTAATTCTGACGATGCTTGAACGCGACCTAGCCGTGCGCGCTGGCCCATTGTTATCCCTTATGCAACTTGCCGACTCCGCGTTGCCGATAGGCAGGCACGCCCATGCGTTCGGCCTTGAGCGAATGCTTCGGGATGGGCGCGTGACCACGCCAGACGCGCTCCGTGAAATGATCGTCTCGGCCTTGATTCATGGCAGCGCCCGCGCAGACGGTGCGGGGACCGCGTTGGCTCATACGGCATTTGGGGATCGGAACTTAGAGGAGCTGAAAGCAGTAGATGCGCGGCTTGACCTACTGAAGTTAACGGCTCCAGCACAGGTGGCCTCACGTCGCTGTGGAAGTCGCCTAGCGGTGTTAGCACCGTCACTTCATGCAGACCCGATGTTGGCGGAATACGCCACCGCGGTGGCGGGCAAGGTTACGCCGGGTCATTTAGCGGTCATATCAGGAGCCCTGGCGGCGGCAATGGGGGTTAGCCGTGAGAATGCTGTGCTAGCTGAGCTGAGAGGTGTGGCTACGATGATTCTTTCTGCGGCCGTTCGCCTGGATGTGCTTTCTGCCACGGCGGCCCAAGGAATGCTGGTAGCTCTTTCCAAGCAAATTATCGCAGCGGCAGAGATTGCGCTTGTAACTCGCCCGGATGAGATGGAAGGTGGCGCCGCTGTGGGGCTAGACATAGCTGCTATGCGCCACGCTCGTGAGCACGGTCGGCTATTTGCAACTTGACAATGCTAATTAGGATGCACCCATTATGAATGAAGACAAGATTCTGCGCGTTGCGCTTGACTGGGCTGTGGACGAGGTCGACCCGCCCCGATCATTCGGGGGTTGGAATACAGGCCGCGTGGTTCATCAAACACATGAAAGCCTGTTTGAAGATGACTTCGGAGAGTTACCTGCTTCGGACGGCGCGCCCACCAGCGTTGTTCCGCGACTAGCGACCCATTGCATAACGTCACCAGACGCCCGCCGTTATACTTTTCGAATCAGAGAAGGGGTTCGTTTTCATGATGGGTGTCCGCTCGACGCGGAGGCTGTAGTTATCAACTACGAGAGAATGTGTTGCTCAACCTCGCCCTTTTTCTCTCCGGTTGTTGCGGACTTCAATCGCATGGGTGTTGGCCTCATTGAAGAAGTTCGAGCTTTAGACTCGATGACCGTAGAGTTCAAGTTCTCCGAGCCGTTTCCTGAATTTCTGCGTTACATGACCCAAGAAGACACACCCGGTGCTCAGTCGCTGATTAGTCCGGCGGCCATTCGCAAACTTGGTCCTGACGGTTGTGCCGACAAAGCTCCTGGTACCGGTGCGTTCCGGTTTCATTCTCGTTTTGAGACGGATGGAGGATCTGCGGTAGAGCTGCGGCGGAACGATGACTACTGGTCCGGCCCGCCACAGATAGAGGGGATCCGGTTCCTACCTTTTCCTGACCTCAAGGCTCGCGTCCGGGCATTGGTTGAGGGGAAGGTGGATGTCGCCTATAGCTTAGAGGGCGCTGACCTTGAGGAACTGGCGGCGCTAGGGTTCACCGTGCCCTCATTTAACCCACCATATCTCTGGTATTTGGTATTTAACTTGCGCGATCCGCTTATCGCAGATTTGCGCGTTCGCCAGGCAATTGCGTACGCTATTGATAGAGAGGCATTATGCGCTGAGTTATTTCCGGGGGCGGCTGTTCCGGCGCATAGTGCGCTATCTCCAGGCTCCCCTGCTCATGACCCGCATGCAGCAAATCGCTATGGCTACAATCCCGAGCGGGCAAGGGAGCTCTTGGCCGAGGCAGGGGCAAGCGATGGGTTGGTTTTGGATGTCATTGCGGCGCAAGCGGGGTCTGCGCAGCTCGATCCAGGGGCCATTTATCAGCGGCTCGCGCTCGATCTAGCCAAGGTTGGCATTCGCTTAAATGTAACGCTGCATCCGGATTGGGTAGCTTACTGCAACCAGTGGCGTGAGGGGGCGCCGTCTGGCATTGCGTTCAGTGAAATGAGTTGGGGGATGTCGTGCGATCTTTGGCTATCACAGATCCTACATGGGGCAAATCAGTCTCCCCGAGGTTTTAACGCTGGGTATAACAACGACCCTCATCTCGACGGATTTTTAGATCTCGCTCGCGCTACGCTTGACTCGTCGGAAAGAACCGCGCTATACCAAGCAGCAGACGCAAGGGTCATGGAATCGCTCCCGATTCTTCCCCTGTTCACGTCCCGTCGAGGTATGATCGCGTTTTCGCCCAGGGTAAAGGGGCTCACCGTCGTAAACCAATGTTGGCAAGACTTCCGAAGAGTTAGGCTCGAATGATCGATTCGTTCCCATGATCAAACAAGAGTCGGCGAGCGAGCTTCTGGAACAATGCGTGCGGAGAGGCCTTTCCGCAGTTTTCAGGCAAGCCTATTCCAAGCTGCACCTTGATATGCATAGAGGTGCAGCGGCACCATAGTTCTTACCTAAGCTCAGACTTTTGAAGTGGTTAACCCATCCCGGACAGTGGGTTAAGTTCCTCTTCGGCTACCGCTGGAGGTAGCCCATCGTTGAATTGATGGGGTCTAATCCAGTTGTAGCGGTGCATCAGCTAGTGGCTGATATCCCGCTGAGCTTCCTGTGCCGTCAGACTGCATGTCCGGAAAGTCAATCGAGCCGGACACATCCTCAGTGAAAATCGTACGTCGTTGCTTGCTCATCAGACGCTTCTCTAACGGCGAGATTTTCGCCTAAATCGGTGTCCGGGATCAGTAGACCACGACAATCAGCACCATCTCTTCACAAAAGTACTCCGTCAACCAACACCTGATCGAAACTCTGCTGAGTTGGGTTAAATCCGGCGAAATCGCCATTCCAGAAATCCAGCGTCCTTTCAGTGGGATGCCACAAAGGTTCGAGACCTAATGGACAGCCTGTATCAGGGCTTTCCTGTCGGTTACATCATTGCTTGGCGAAACCCCACGGTGAAGCTCAAGGATGGCTCGCTGGCCGAGGGGAAGAAGGTGCTGATCGATGGCCAGCAGCGGGTGACGGCGCTGACTGCTGCCATCGCCGGGCAGCAGGTGATCAACCAAGATTACCAACAGGTGCGTATTCGCATCGCTTTCCACCCCATGGAAGAGCGCTTCGAAGTTAGTAACCCGGCCATCGAGAAGGACAAAGCGTGGTTTGCCGATATCGCACCTATCGTTAGTGGTGAGCTGAAGGCGCATAAGCTAGTGCCAGGCTATGTCGCCGCTAATGCCGGGGTGAGCGAGGATCTGGTCTACGAGCGGCTGGACAGGTTGTGCGATATTACCAAGAAGCAAATCGGCCTGATCGAACTGGCGGCGGACCTCGACATCGAGACGGTGACCGAAATCTTTATCCGCATCAACTCAAAGGGCGTGGTGCTCAGCCAGGCGGACTTCGTCATGTCGAAGATCGCGGCCAACGAGGAGTTTGATGGCAACACCTTGCGCAAGGCCATTGACTACTTTTGCCACCTGTCCATCGCGCCGGAGTTCTACGCGCATATCGAGAACAACGATAAGACTTTCGTGCAGACCGATTACTTCAAAGCTATGCGCTGGCTGAAGAGTGAGAACGACGACCTCTACGACCCCAGCTACTCGGACATGCTGCGGGTAGCGTTCACTACCAAGTTCAATCGTGGGAGGCTGTCGGATCTGGTCGGGCTTCTCTCTGGCCGTAACTTTGAAACCCGCAGCTATGAGAAGGAAATCGAGGAAGCGTCCTTCAAGACCCTGAGCGAAGGAGTCAGGGAGTTCATCAACGAGACGCACTTCAAGCGCTTCCTGATGATCATCCGCTCGGCTGGCTACGTGGACAGCTCACTGATCGGCTCGGTAAACGCACTGAACTTTGCTTACGTGCTCTATCTCAAGCTCAAACGCGACCTAGGCAACAATCCCAATATCGAAAGCTGGGTGCGTCGCTGGTTCGTGATGTCGCTGCTCACTGGCCGCTACTCTGGATCGCCGGAGTCACGGTTCGACAAGGACATCAAAGCTGTACACGACCGGCCGTTTGCTGATGTGTTGGCGGAGATCGAATCGGCTGACCTTTCCGACGCCTTCTGGGACTTCGGCTTGCCGCAGGCGCTGAACACCTCTTCAGTGAATGCTCCGGCCATCAAGGTGTTCTGGGCCGCGCAGGCCAATCGGGGTGACAAGGGCTTCCTGTCTAAGGACATCACCGTGCGTGACATGCTCACGCATCATGGCGACATCCACCATATCTTCCCGAAGAACTTCCTTAAGAATCGAGGGTTGGCCAAGAGCAGGTACAACCAGGTGGCTAACTTCGTGTTTGTACAGCAGGAAGTGAACATCAAAATTGGCCATACCGCACCGGCTACCTACATGGCCGATGTGTTAGCCCAGTGTGAGTCGGGTGAAGCACGCTATGGAGCCATCACTTGCCTGGATGACCTCAAAGGCAACTTGGCCGCCAACTGCTTACCGGAAGAATTGGCCGCCTACCGGCCTGAACGGTTTGATGAGTTTCTGGCTGAACGTCGTAGGCTGATGGCGCAGAAGATCAAGCAGTATTACTGGGGGCTGTGAGCAACTGTATCGGGGAGTTCTGTGATGTCATGGCCTGCGCATGTATTATTTTATGGTTAAGTGAGCGTTGTGGATACGATATCGTCCTTGGCCAACGAACCAAAGTCCGGAATGCGATATAGAAAGGATAGAATTTTTGCACCTTTGCAATGTTTGGCTTTTGGGGTTATATAAAAAATAATGCTCTGGTTGTTGTTTTTTTGTTTTCGTATTTGCAATAATTGATTGTGTGGCATGTGTCACGCAAATAATAATAATAAGAAGAATAATATGAATGCAGAGACTCAAAGCGCCTATATTAGTTTGGCCAGTAATTTTTATGCGACTCGGATGCAGGGCGTTGAGCTTGATGAGCTCAATATTATTGGTGCTTTACTACGGGCGGCCCCTGATTACCGCCCGGATTATTATCGGCGCCTACGTAACGCTTTGGCGTTTGATCAAAAGCATCGAGGAAATTTCTGGGCTGCCCAAGAAATCAATCGTACGCTCAATCCGGTCACTGTGTTAAATCTGCCGCGAAAGAAAAAGCAGCGACGTCCGCAGAAGCTTTCTACCGCTGATTTCGAAGCGTGGCTACGGTGTCTGGCTGAACGAGATATGCCTGTCGAAGCGGGAGCTTTAATGGTGATATCTCTTACCGGAGCGCGACCATGCGAGCTTAACGGAATTTCTATCGATGGCCGGCGCATCCATATATCCGGTGCAAAGCTTAGCCACAACGGTTTACGCGGCGCTAGCCGAACGCTTGAGGCTGATGGAGACGTCTGCAATATCTTGAGAAACGCTCTCGCTGCTTTTAAATGTCAGCCGCGCAGTATGGATTCAATACGCGTTGCGCTTCACCAAGTCGCTACTGAGCTATTCGGTAGGAGGAAGGTGCCGAGTATGTACACACTTCGTCACCAGTTCGGCTCAAATCTGAAAGCCTCAGGCATGTCCGCAATAGAAATGGCATACGTCATGGGGCACCAGGCTACCGATTCGATTAGCCGCTATGGCGATAAAAGATTTGGACGTGCAGAAGCGGTTAAGGTTAAGCCTGCAAGCGATGCTGACTTTTCAAAGGTGAGAGATACAGTGCCTGCTCGAATGCGTGCGGACGCCGTGGCTCTTAATGATCAGCGAGACTTGGATCGTAGGACTGAGGTCGCTGACGGCTGAGGTGATGTGGTCATTTCAGCGGACAATCATGAATTCCTTAGGCTATAGAGCGTTTGTATCTAGCTCTGGTTTTGATAGCGGTTTCCACCTTTACGTCGTCAACGCTCAGGTATCTGTTACGTAATCTTGGACACATGGGTGTCGCTCACCGGCAGCTTGCGGCCGATTCTGTTGAAAAAGTCCCTTTGCGATTTCTGACCACAAAAGAGCGTTGCCTACGTTGAAATCTGAGTCGTACGGGAGACTGAACTGTCTTGGTTTTCACGCAGCAACGCCCAAATCGTGCGTTTTTTGAGTTCTGAAAAGGCGGCTCCGGCCAAGACCGACTTTTTCAACAGAATCGGCCACTAGCGGCCTGTCGTAAGCGGCGTAATCTGTAGACGAGCCACCGATACTGCGCACAAGCGAAACGCTCCAGCTGCTCGATTGAGGCCATCTGGGTAAGGCGTTTACGTCGGGACTAGTCATGCTTCCGCAGTCAGCGGCGAGGTAGTCCCTGAGCTCACTGGAGCCCAGGGTTTCGAAGCAGGCCGTCTTCAGCGTCTTCCTCGATGAATTGACTCTCAAGCCAGCCTTAGCCGCGCTGAGATAAGATCGTCTCGAGCAAACCAGGAAATCGATTGTTCAAATCATCCCTGCGCAACGAGTTCATATGGGTCGTGCCGATGGTTTGGGTTTGGACCAACCCGGCATCTCGCAGCACCCTGAAGTGATGGGACATGGTGGACTTTGGTCGGCCACCGTCCAATTCGCCACAGCTGGCTTCGCCCAGTTCGGCAAGGCGTCGGACGATCTCCAGGCGCACAGGATCGCTCAAGGCGTATAGCAGACGCTCGAGGACGAATTCAGTGACGGGAGGGTGTTTGTAGGGGCGCATGAACGAAGCATACACGGGTTTGCTCTATCTCCATAGTTCGAATACTATCGAATTAACGTAATAGACAACCCTCGGAGAAACCAATGTCTGCGCTGTTCCAACCCTTCACGCTTAAAGACGTCACGCTTCGCAACCGTATTGCGATTCCCCCTATGTGCATGTACTCGTCAAACGATGGCCTGATCAACGAGTGGCACAGAGTTCACTACGCCTCCCTTGCGCGTGGCGGGGCGGGGTTGGTGATTGTCGAAGCAACCGCTGTAGCGCCAGAAGGGCGGATCACTCCTGGCTGTGCGGGTATTTGGAACGATGAGCTGGCCCAGGCCTTCGTACCGGTGGTGCAGTCGATCAAGGCAGCCGGCTCGGTCCCCGGCCTGCAGATCGCCCACGCCGGTCGCAAGGCAAGCGCAAACCGTCCATGGGAAGGCGATGACCACATCGCTGAAGATGACGCCCGTGGCTGGCAGACCATCGCTCCATCGGCCATAGCTTTTGGCGGTCACCTGGCCAAGCAGCCGCAAGCCATGACGCTGGAAGACATTGCCCGTGTGCGTGAGGATTTCGTCGCAGCCGCTCGCCGTGCGCGTGACGCTGGCTTCGAGTGGCTGGAGCTGCATTTCGCCCATGGTTATCTGGCCCAGTCGTTCCTGTCCGAACACTCCAACCATCGCGATGACGCCTACGGCGGCAGTTTCGACAACCGTAGCCGCTTCCTGCTTGAAACGCTGGCGGCTGTTCGTGAGGTTTGGCCGGAGCACCTGCCGCTAACCGCTCGTCTAGGGGTTATCGAATACGACGGCCGGGACGAACAGACGCTGACCGAGGCTATCGAACTGACACGTCGCTTCAAAAATGGTGGCCTGGATCTGCTGAGCGTCAGCATTGGTTTCACCATCGCTGAAACCAACATTCCCTGGGCGCCTGGCTTCATGGGCGAAGTTGCCCAGCGCGTGAAGCGTGAGGCGGGGATACCAGTGGCTTCGGCATGGGGCTTCGGCACGCCAAGCGTTGCCGAAGAAGCGGTCAAGAGCGGTCAGCTGGACTTGGCGATGATTGGGCGAGCACATCTGGCCAATCCAAATTGGTCCTATCTTGCCGCCCAAGAGCTGGGCGTAGAGCGTGCGTCCTGGACCTTGCCGGCTCCCTATGCTCACTGGCTTGAACGCTACAAGTGACCCGCCGGTGCGAGACGGCTGACCTGGCCTGATCGCCCGCTGCCCCAGCGCTATGAGCGCTGGTGGCTACCTGGCTGAGCCGCTCATGGCTCGGTCCTTCCGATAGATAGCTGAGGATTACGCTATGTCTCGCGTCATACGCTTTCATCGCACCGGTGAACCGGAGGTTCTCCAGATCGACGAGATCGACGTGCCAGCTCCCGGCGCGAACGAGGTTCAAATCAACGTCAGGGCGCTCGGCATCAACCGGGCTGAAGTGATGTACCGCACAGGCCAGTACGTCATCGAACCGACGTTTCCCGCCATGCTGGGCTATGAAGCGGCTGGGAACGTGGCTGCAGTGGGGCCCGGTGTGGTCGGCTTCGCTGTTGGCGATGTGGTCAGCGTAGTGCCCGCGTTCTCCTTTGACGAATACGGCTTGTACGGTGAGTTGGTCAACGCACCGGCTCACGCGGTGGTCAAACACCCGGAAGTGCTCTCTTTCACGGAGGCAGCAGCGACCTGGATGAAGTTTGTCACCGCCTATGGCGCATTGATCGAGCTCGGTGGGCTGCAGGCCGGGGAGGCTGTGCTGATCCGTGCGGCGTCCAGCAGCGTGGGGCTTGCCGCTATCCAGATTGCGAACATGGTGGGCGCCGTTCCTGTGGCGCTGACCCGCACCAGCGACAAGCGCGAAGCCTTGCTTCAAGCGGGGGCGGCGGCAGTCATCGCGACCCAGGAGCAGGACATGGTGGCTGAGGTCATGACGGTGACTCATGGCAAAGGCGCTCGCATGGCCTTCGATCCCGTTGGCGGACCCGAAGTGGCCTTGGTGCTCAAGGCGCTAGCGAACCACGGCATCTTCTTCCAGTACGGCGCTTTGGACACTCGGGATATCCCTGTGTCGGTCATGGACCTGCTCGGCAAGCATCTGACGCTGCGCGGTTATCAGCTGTTCGAGATCACCCAGAATCGAGAAAAACTCGAACGGGCCAAGCACTTCATCAATGAAGGGCTCGCCTCTGGACAGCTGCGTCCGGTGATCGACCGTACATTCAGCTTCGACGAGATGGCCGAGGCTCACCGGTACATGGAATCGAATGCCCAGGTGGGCAAGATTGTTGTAACGCTGTAAACCACGTTCAGGTCTTCGCGGCATGGCCGGTAGGGTCACCTTCGGTAAGCCCATGCCAGTTCGATGCGTCTTTCACACATGCACAGACAGGAGGTTCGATGAGCACCCCACTCACACTGGTTGCCACATTGGTCGCCAAGGCCGGCTCCGAAGATGAGCTCCAGCAGACGCTGCAGGATCTGCAAGGCCCAAGTCGCGCCGAAGCGGACTGCATCCAATACGACTTTCATAAAGATGCAGAACAGCCTCGCACCTTCCATATGGTTGAGCAGTGGCGAGACGAAGCGGCGCTGACTGCGCACGAGGCCACCCCGCATTTCCAGGCAGCGCTGCCGGTTATCGAGCGCGCCGCCGAAAAATTCTCCGTCATGAAAATGTACCGCGTCTCCTGAGGAGCTCCGAATGAAAGCGATTGCACACTTCAAATGCCTGCCTGTTGAGAACCCTGACGCCCTCGTGGAGATCGATCTACCCGAGCCAGTGCCGGGGCCGCGCGACCTGCTGGTAGAAGTCAAGGCCGTATCGGTCAACCCGGTCGATACCAAAGTCCGCCAGGGCTACGTGCCGCATACAGACGAAACACAGCCGCGCATCCTCGGTTGGGACGCTGCCGGCGTGGTCAAGTCGGTCGGTTCCGACGTAACGCTGTTCAAGCCCGGTGACAAGGTGTGGTACGCCGGGTCGCTGATCCGCCCGGGCAGCAACAGTGAGTTGCAGCTGGTAGACGAGCGCATTGTCGGATCGATGCCACAGTCGCTGGAGTTCGCCCAGGCCGCGGCGCTTCCCCTGACGTCTCTGACCGCTTGGGAATTGCTATTTGATCGCCTCGGCGTAGCGCGCGACACCACCGACCGTGGCGAAACGCTGCTGATCATTGGCGCTGCAGGCGGGGTGGGTTCAATCATGACTCAGCTGGCGCGTCAGTTGACCGGCCTGACCGTCATTGGTACGGCTTCGCGCCCTGAAACCCAGGCCTGGGTCACCGAACTCGGCGCCCATTACGTGATCGATCACACCAAACCACTGAGCGAAGAGCTCAAGCGCATCGGCCTTCCGCAGGTCAGCTACGTCGCAAGCCTGACGCAGACCGATCGGCATTACGAGCAGATCATCGAGTCACTGAAGCCACAGGGCAGGTTGGGCCTGATCGATGACCCGGCCACGCTGGACGTCGTACCGCTCAAACGCAAGAGCCTGTCGCTGCACTGGGAGCTGATGTACACGCGCTCGCTGTACGAGACCGAGGACATGCAGGAGCAGCACAACATCCTCAATGAAGTGGCCCGCCAGATCGATGCGGGTGTGTTGCGCACCACCGTTGGCGAAAACTACGGGCGTATCAGCGCCGAAAACCTACGTCGCGCCCATGCCTTGCTGGAGAGCGGCAAGGCAAAGGGCAAGATCGTTCTGGAGGGCTTCTGACGGTATCTGGCTACCGGCTCATGCGGTAGGTAGCCAATGCTGGATTCAAGAGTAGCGCCCATGAGCGATTCAGTGAGCGCCTTGAAATGCCTCCTATTGAGATCGTCTCGCAAGACCATCACCCAGCCGTCAACGACTTCATCCGAAACGTCCAACTAATAGGAACCCCATATGAACAACGCTACCGGCTATGCCGTCGATATCTCGGGATCGAGGTAGATGACGCTTTGGAAACGGCAGAGCAGACGTTTGGCCATGCATAAAGCACTGAATCCCAAACCGCATTTACGACAAGCAGACAGAATGTTGACATTGTAGACAGTCGGTCTAATGTATTCCCATGACTACTTCAAAGCCCCAAGCCCGCCGTGGCCGACCACCCAAAGTCGCGAGAGGCTTTGACGACACTCGCGAGGCATTACTGTGTTGCGGCATGGAAGTGCTGACCGAACAGGGTTTTGCCGCCACCGGCATAGATGCCGTCCTGAAGCGCGTGCGCGTACCAAAGGGTTCGTTCTATCACTACTTCGACAGTAAGGAAGCCTTCGTCCAAGAGGTGCTGCAGCGCTATGCCGCTTATTTCGCGCGCAAACTGGATCGCTGGCTGCTGGACGATCAGGTACCGCCCCTGCAACGCCTGAGCAATTTCGTCGATGATGCCAAAGCCGGCATGGCCAAGCATGAGTTTCGCCGAGGTTGTCTGGTCGGCAACCTTGGTCAGGAGATCACGGCACTACCCGCCAGTTTTCGCCAAGCACTGGAGGATGTCCTCCTCGACTGGCAAGACCGGCTGGCCAATTGCCTGGTTCAGGCAGTCAACCACGGGCAGCTGGAGCCCGACAGCGATTGCGATGCGCTTGCCGCTTATTTCTGGATTGGCTGGGAAGGCGCAGTACTACGCGCCAAGCTGGCGCAGAACGCCCAACCACTAGACACCTTTGCCAAGGGCTTTCTGGCCGGTGCCGCGAGGTAGTGTTTTTTCGACCATTTAAAGACGATCAGTCTAAATAAGGAGAGACCATGTTCCACGCATTACTCATCGAGAAAAACGACGACAACTATCAGACGCGGCTGACCGAGCTTGATGACTCGCAGCTGCCTGAGGGCGACGTTACCGTGCGCGTCGAGTACAGCACGCTCAACTACAAGGATGGTCTCGCCATCAGCGGACGTAGTCCGGTGGTACGGCGGTTCCCCATGGTTCCTGGCATTGACCTGGCAGGCGTTGTCGAAGCCAGCGATCATGCTCGTTACAAGGTTGGCGACCGGGTGTTACTCAATGGTTGGGGCGTTGGTGAGACGCACTGGGGGGGCCTTGCTCAAAAAGCCAGGCTTAAAGGTGACTGGCTGATTCCCCAGCCCGCTCAACTGAGCGCACGGCAGGCCATGGCAATCGGTACTGCCGGTTATACCGCCATGCTGAGCCTGATCGCACTGGAGCGTCACGGCTTGTCACCAGAGAGTGGTGAAGTGCTGGTCACAGGTGCCAATGGTGGGGTTGGTAGCTTTGCCATCGCACTGCTAGCCAAGCGCGGTTATTCGGTAACCGCTTCAACCGGTCGTCCGGCCGAAGCTGACTATCTGAAGCACCTGGGTGCTAGCACAATCATCGATCGAGCCGAGCTGGGTAGCCCAGGGCGCCCCCTGGCAGCAGAGCGCTGGGCAGCAGTAATCGACTCGGTGGGTAGCTATACTCTGGCCAATGCCTGCGCCAGCACACGTGCAGATGGCGCCGTTGCGGCATGCGGCCTGGCCCAGGGCATGGATTTCCCAGCCACTGTCGCCCCCTTTATCCTGCGCGGGGTCAGCTTGCTGGGAATCAACAGTGTGACCCGCCCCTATGAGGAACGGGTAACGGCTTGGCAGCGCCTGTCCTCAGAATTGGGCTTGGCGCTACTGGATGAAATGACTCGGGAGATCGCGCTCAGCGAGGCCATTGACATGGCCCATGATCTGCTCAATGGCAAAGTCCGAGGGCGCGTTGTGGTTGATGTCAACCGTTACTGATACCCCTGCTTTTAACAAAGCCCTTCCTGGGTTCGGCTCCCCTGACCTGACCCAGGCCGCCTGATCTAGGTCGGTTGGCACTTGAAGCCGTTGCTAACCGGCCTGACGAGCCCTTCAGGAATGTCGATTTTATCGAGCCTTAACACTCGCCAACCAGCCCTGTACGGATGGTATTTCGCGACAAGCCTTGGCTTCACTGGCCCATCACACTGTTAAACCATTGTAAACGACCGCTATTGGCCCAGAGTGTGTAAAAACACTTTTCTTATCGTGCGTGCTTCAGCCCATTGCTCTTGGGCGTGGCAATTTCCCGATTATTTACCGCGATCAGCGCCGGTAACGCTTCAGAGCGCATATGAAGCGCTTTGGCACCTCTTTGGGGCAGTAAAAGCCGGGCTTTTACGCCGCCATCGCCTTCAACAAGCCTTCGGTGCCGATGATTTTCATCACCCGCTTCAAGTTATAGGCGAGCACATTCAAGCTCATTTCAGCGCTCACCCCGTTCAGTTTTCGAGTCAGGAAGTGCGTTGCTCCCATCCATTGCTTGAGCGTCCCGAAGGGATGCTCAACAGTCCGCTTTCGAACCCGCATCATCTCCGGTGCTTGGTTCAGCCGGCGTTGCATTTTCTCCAGCACAGCTTCATGTTCCCAGCGCCTTACTCGACGATTTGTGCTTGGCGTGCACTGGGTTTTCAGCGTGCAACTCTGGCACTTTGAACTCCAGTAGCAGTGCATATTCATGCCTTTCTCAACGCTGGAGAATCGCCAGATCAGTGCCTCTCCCGCCGGGCAGGTGTATTCGTTTTTCGTCGGGTCATACACGAAGGCATCTTTGTTGAATCGGCCATCAGCCTTGGCGCTTGAAGTCATTGGCTTAGGCACGTAGGCCGTGATGTTTGCGTCGTGACAGGCAAGGATTTCTTCACCCTTGAAGTAGCCTCGGTCAGCCACCACGGACAGCGTTTCTGCGCCGACAGCTTCACGAGCCTGCTTCGCCATTGAACTGAGTTGGTCACGGTCGGAACCGCTGTTGGTGACCTCATGAGCAACTATTAAATGGTGCTGCGTATCGACAGCCGTCTGCACGTTGTAGCCGACGATACCGCTGCCGCGCGTCATCATCGAACGGGCATCCGGGTCGGTCAGCGAAACCTGTTTGTCAGGGGAATCGTTGAGCTGAGTTTCGATCCCCTGAAGCTCTTTCATCTGCGCTTTGAGCTTGGCGATTTTATCTTCCAGGCTGGCAGTGTCTGGCACGGAGGCGCTAGGAGTCTGTCGATCAGCCGCATCGAGCGCAGCCAAATAACGGCTGATGCTCGCCTCGATTTCTTCCATGCGCCGCTTCAGTTTGGCGCTGGTGAAATTGCGGTCACGGTTGTTCACTGCCTTGAATTTGCTGCCGTCGATGGCAACCAGATTTTCGCCAAACAACCCCAACTGTTGGCACAGCACAACGAACTGGCGGCACACGCCGCGAATGGCTTTGCTGTTGTCTTTTCGGAAGTTGGCGATGGTTTTGAAGTCGGGCATCAAGCGCCCGGTTAACCACATCAATTCGATGTTGCGCTGGGCTTCTCGCTCAAGACGTCGACTAGATTGGATGCGGTTGAGATAGCCGTAGATATAGATCTTCAGCAAAATCGCAGGGTGGTACGCAGGTCTGCCGGTTTCGGCTGGAATGACGCCATCAAAACCCAGCGTGACCAAGTCGAGTTCATCGACGAAGACATCAACCACCCGTACCGGGTTGGTATCGCTGACGTAGTCGTCGAGGCTCTCGGGAAGTAAGGTGCTTTGCCCTCGGTGCTCACCCTGGATAAACCGTTTCATGGGCTTCCCTTGCGATGAAATTCTCAGAAATCATAGCAAGGATATGTCCGGGCGTTTTTACACACTCTGGGCCGATAGCAGCCGTCTGTGAAAGACCGCTTCGGCCACAAGCGGAGGGTGCCATGAGCGCCTCCCGTAACAGCTTCATCGTCAGGTCAGTAGAGTGGCTTTTCCGAATTTGCCAAAGCCGACATCGATGCGCTGCCCCCAGCTCGCCCAGTAGAGGCCTGTCCAACTGCCGGTGGCAATCAGGTCGCCGGCACGCAAAGGCGTATTTTGCTCGGCAGCGTGTCGGGCCAGCCAGGGCAACGAGGCCAGTGGATCGACGAAGGGATGCGAGCCGGTGGCTGCGAGCTGTTTGTGACCATTTACCTCCAACACAACCGGTTGCCGTGTCCATTCGGGGAGATCAACTAGCAGGAAAGGCTCACCCAGAATTAGCGCGCGGTTGAGCTGCTGGTCGGCTAACCGCAGCAGAGGATCGACCCTGGCGTCTTCCTCCAGGCGGGTGTCGCACAGCTCGATTGCTGGCAGCCAAGCGTCGATGGCAGCACGAATCTCAACTATGTCCGGCGTATCTGACAGGTCCCGTCCCAGCCGGATCGCCAGTTCGCCTTCGATCCCGAGTCCCACAGCATAACGCGCAGGGACCTGCCACCCCGATGGATGGATCGAGTTGCTCGGTATGGCGGCGCAGCTGACCAGTCCGCCCGGCGCGCCGCCGAGTTTCCAAGCACATGGGCGGGTGCCCTCGAACCAGCCAAGACTTTCAGTGACCAGCCGTTGTACGGCATAGGCAGCATTCGCGTCCGGCAGCGAGAGCCCTGACACAGGCTGCCGCCGGCCGCTGTGCCAGCTGTCGATCAGTCGATCGGCCACGGACTTGATCAGCGTCTCGCTCACAGCGGAATCTCCGTCTGGCGGCGACGTGGCTTGGCCGGGTCTGGCCGAGCACAGGGTAGGAACTGACCACGGCCCGCATCGCCGCACGGCTGTTCGCCATCCCACACGACATCGCCACGCGATAGCGTCATTGCTGGCCAGGCGCTGAGGTGCATGCCTTCATAGGGGGTGTAATCGACATTGTGGTGAAGGCGATTGTTGTCCAGGTGGAAGGTTTGATCTTCGTCCCAGATCACCAGGTCTGCGTCCGAACCGATGGCGATGCTGCCCTTGCGCGGGTACAAGCCATAGAGCTTGGCGGCATTGGTCGAGGTCAGCGCTACGAAGCTCTGGGGAGTGATCCGCCCGGTGCGTACGCCTTCGGACCAAAGCAGGGCCATGCGCGTTTCGATACCGGGAATGCCGTTAGCGACTTTGTCGAAGGACACCTGTTCGCCGTGTGCTTTCTTGCCGTCCGGGCCATCGTAGCGGAAGGGTGCGTGATCCGAGGAGAACACCTCGAATGAACCATTTTCCAACCCGTCCCATATGACCTGTTGATTGGCCTTGTCTCGCGGCGGCGGGCTGCAGATACACTTGGCGCCCTCGAAGCTGTCGTCGCAACCCATCGAGTCGGCGGTCAGAAACAGGTACTGCGGGCAAGTTTCGGCGTACACCTTGAGGCCGTTGCTTTGCGCCCAGCGAATCTGCTCGACAGCTTCTCGCCCGGAAACGTGGACGATCAGTATTGGCACGTCGACCAGCTCAGCCAGGGCAATGGCGCGGTGTGTCGCCTCACGTTCTACCAGCATCGGTCGCGAGGTCGCGTGGTAGCGCGGCGCGGTGTGGCCGGCGGCGAGCAGGCGCTCGGTGAGCCAGGCGATGCAGTCGGCGTTCTCCGCATGCAACATGACCATCGCACCTTCGCTGCGGGCGACCGACAGGGTATCCAGAATCTCGCGGTCGCTGAGTTTCAGGGCGTCGTAGGTCATATAGATCTTGAAAGAGGTATAACCCTCAGCGATCAGCGCCGGTAACTCGTCGCGCAGGATTTCCGGCGTCGGGTCGGTAACGATCATGTGGAAGGCATAGTCGATCACCGGCTTCTGACCGGCGCGGCGGTGGTAGTCCTCCACGGCGGCGCGCAGGCTCTTGCCTTTTTGCTGACAGGCAAACGGGATCACCGTAGTGGTGCCGCCGCAGGCTGCGGAGACTGTGCCGCTGAGAAAGTCGTCAGCCATGATCGAACCGTCTCCGGTCGGCTGGTCCAGGTGCACATGGCTGTCGATTCCACCTGGCGTCACGTGTCGGCCTTTGGCGTCGATTTCCTTGAGGCCAGTCGGCAGGTCAATTCCCAGCGCCGCAATGCGCCCGTCGCGAATGCCAATGTCGCTAGTAAAAATATCTGCCGCGGTGACTACGCGGGCATTGCGGATAACTGTGTCGAATGTATTCATTCAAGTCTCTGAAATAGTGACCGGCCCGCCGGCAATGGCCCGAGGAAACTGCGATCCGCAGACTGCGGAACAAAGTTTTTCCCATGCGCCGTTGCGCCATGAAGCCGCCAGGAGCTGCCGCACGGTGCCAGTCATTTACTGATATGGATTCAAAGCATCACATCGCCACCATTTGGTGACAGTGTCTGGCCGGCATAGAACGCGCCCGCTGCAGACGCCAGCAGGAGGGCGGTTGGGGCTATTTCGGCTACATGCCCGAAGCGTCCGATTGGCAATTGCGCCTTCTTGGCCTCAAGCCATTCCTTGCTGTGGTTGCGCAGGAGTTCGGTGTCTACCGGGCCCGGGGCAATGGCGTTCACCATCACGTTGTATGGCGCCCCTTCATAGGCGAGCGCTCGCGTGAAGCCCACGACCCCAGCTTTAGCCGCGCAATAGTGGGCAAGGCCGGGGGCGCCTTTATAGGCCAATTGAGACGCGACGTTGATGATGCGGCCATAGTTGCGTGAAACCATCGCTCCGAAGAAGGCTTTGGTGACTAACATGGTTCCGCGGAGGTTCACTCCAACGATTCGGTCCCAATCGCTGTCGTCTGTCATCGAGAACGGGCGGTCGCCGCCACCCAGACCTGCCGAGTTGACGACGATATCCACGCTGCCCATGCGCTCCTGCGCCCATTCGGCGAAGGCCGCTACCGCTGCGGGATCCGATACATCGCATTCGGTGGAATGAAGCTCAAGCCCCCTGGTTTTCAGCCGATCTTTGAAGCTTTCAGCATTGTCGTGGTCATCGAGATGGCAGATCGCAACCTCCGCGCCGTGCTCCAGGAACAGTTCCGCTATCGCACCGCCAATACCTCGGCTACCACCGGTCACAACGGCCTTGCGGCCCGTCAGATCAAATACGTTAGTCATGATGCATCCTTAGTTGTGAGGTGCGGGATGAACGCTCATCCAATGCTTGGCAATATCAATGCGCCGCGTGATCCAGACGTCGGGGAAGGTCGAGACATAGTCGAGGAAGCGCTCGAGCGCTGCTGCTCGGGCTGGGTGGCCCACAAGTCTGAGATGAAGGCCGACAGACATCATCTTGGGTTGCGTCCGGCCTTCTTTGTAGAGCATGTCGAAGGCATCCTTGAGGAAGGAAAACCATTGATCTCCGGTACTGACGCCTGCGGCAAACTGCCCGTCGTTATTGGTCAGGGAGTAGGGAACAACGAGATGCGGCTTTCCGCCGACTTGAGTCCAGAAGGGTAATTCGTCTCCGTAATAATCCGAGTCATAGAGAAAGCCTCCTTCCTCCACGAGCAAACGTCGTGTGTTGGTGCTCGGCGAGTAACGGCAATACCAGCCTTGAGGGCGAGTGCCGATTGTTCGTTCAAGAGAGTCGATAGCGCGGCGGATATGCTCTTTCTCTTCCTCTTCGGATAACCCGTAATGCTTGATCCAACGCCAGCCGTGCGAACAGACATCAAAGCCCGATTCTCTGATGGCTACGCAGGCATCCGGATTTCGCTCTAGGGCGAGCGCACAGCCGAATATCGTTGCCATCATCGAACGCTCCTGGAAAAGCCGCATGACCCTCCAAAAGCCGACGCGACTTCCGTACTCGAATAAACCCTCGGCAGCGAGATCACGGCCCAGAACGCCGGTGTTGAGTCCGCTGCTTTCGGTAAACCAGGTTTCAGTGGAGCTCTCGCCGTCTTGTATCGACGGCTCCGACCCTTCCTCATAATTGAGTACGAAATTCAAAGCGAGGCGTGCTCCGCCAGGCCATTTGGGGTCTGGTGGATTGCGGCCATAGCCGACGAAATCTCTTTCAGAATCGTTCATATGCGCGATACCTGTTTAAGGTTGAGATCGTGGCCGACTTCGCACGGACGAGAGTTTTCATCGTCGAGCATGTGAAGTCGGTGATAGGTAGGTTGCCCGCTGTGCCAGAGATGAATCGTCCGCTCAGGCTTTAAAACGTCTGCGCATTGGATTCGATCTGCGGCCCGGCTTTAGCCTGCGGTTTTTGGGTCATCAGATTCCTTACTCTGAGCCATCGTGATCCAGTTCGCGTAAGCGCGTATGCCTTGCTCAAGAGCAACCCTGGGCTCGTATGCAAGATCTCGCCGCGCAGCTTCAATGCTGAACTTTTCCTGGAGTTCGTCGACTGGATCCGGACCCGGCTGCAACTCGATGTCAGCATCCTTGAACACAGCGCGCACCAACGCTGCGACTTGCTCAAGCGTCGTTCGGGTGTCGCCGGTGATGTTGTATGTCGCCCTTGGCAAGGTGGGGGCGTCGAGTGCGCTCACCAGCCCATCAACCGCATCGTCGACATGGATAAATTGGCGAGGGAAGTCCGAGCCAAAAGGCAGCCTGGTAGGGCGATTTGCTAGCGCATCCTCGATCATGGTGCGGATGACACAGGGAGTGGTCCGGCCAGGTCCGTATACCCAGGAGAGCCGAATGCTCGCAGCGGAAAGTCCGTACTGATTGGCATAGGCAGTGGTTATATATTCCGAGGCGACTTTGCTGGCGCCGTAGAGGCTCGCTGGTCTAAGCGCGCTGTCTTCCATAACCGGTGACGATTTGGTAACGCCATAGGCGCTAGTCGAGGAGCAGTAAACGAACCTTCGAGCGTTATGAATGCGCGCAAGCTCAAGCATGTTGGCAGTGCCAACGATGTTCACTTGCACCATTGAGTAGGGCGCATCACGGGCGACCATTGGGCCCGAATAAGCACCGCAGTGCACGACCGAGTCGATGCCATGTTGGGCTATGGCGTGTAGTCCGTGTACGTCACCGAGGTCGCATTCCTGAATCTCGATTCCCTCCTCAGTTACTGAAGAAAACCGGTCGACTGCCAGAACGGAGCGCCCCTGCTCGGATAGGCGGCGCACTAACTGGCGCCCTACAAGGCCAGCCGCACCGGTGACGAGGACGGGTTTGTTCGACGAGAGATCGCGGTTCATAGCTCCTCCGCGGTCTGGAGGCTGCGCGCGTCCACGTCAGGCCGAATTTCGATGGGGAGCTCCGCATTCAGGAGCTTGCGTGTGTACGATTCCCTCGGGTTAGCGAAAATCTGCTCGGTCGGCCCTTGCTCGACGATTTTGCCGTGACGCATTACCGCGACGTAATGCGCCAGTGAGCGAACAGAGTTGAGGTCATGTGTGATGAAAAGGGCGGATAGCCCCATGCGCTTTTGAAGATCGCGCACCAGGTCGATGATCTGGGCTCGTACACGGATGTCCAGAGCGGTTGTCGGCTCATCGAAAATCACAAAATCAGGGTTGACCGCTAACGCTCTGGCGACGCCGACGCGCTTCTGTTCGCCGGCTGTCAGCTCGTGCGGATAAACCTCAGCTTTCGATCTGGCGATGCCGACCAGATCCAGCAATTCCAGCACACGCGTCGCTTTTTGTGAGCGCGTCAAAGGCTCTCCGAGGTTCAGGGGCTCGGCCACGAGATCGCGAACACGCCACCTCGGGTTCAGGGCCACGTAGGGTTCCTGGAAGACCATCTGCATGCGACGGCGTACCGCCCTGAACTGCTTGTCTGAGTAGGTAGACGTTTCGGTACCGTCGAATCGGATTGATCCCGAATCGGGCTGCAACAGGCGAACCAGGCATTGCCCCATGGTCGTCTTGCCCGATCCGCTTTCGCCGACAAGCGCCAGCGTCTCACCACGTCGGATCGAAAGAGACACGTGGTCGACCGCACGAACGACCTCCGATGTCCCCTTGATATGGAATGTCTTCACGAGGTCTGTAACCTCGAGCAACGGTGCTGTATCCACCTCGCTATGCACATGCTTTGTGCTCATGGGAAGAGGCCGGACTTTCGCAGCTTCGAGTAGCTCGCGGCTGTAAGGGTGTTTCGGGCCATCGGTCAGGAATGAGCGAATGCTTTCGAGCTCAAGCAACTGGCCTGACTTCATGATCCCTACGCGATCGCAGTAGCTCGCGACCATGCCGAGATCATGCGTAATCAATACGACAGCCAGCCCGAGCTCGCGGCCTTTTTGCACCAGCAAGTCCAGCACTTGCAGCTGTATGGTTGCGTCCAGGCCGAGTGTTGCATCGTCGGCAAGCAGTATTTTCGGCTGCGCGATCAGCGCCATGGCAATGACTACGCGCTGTGCCATGCCACCCGAGAGTTCGTGTGGGTAGGCATGGGCTCTTCTTTCGGGATTAACAATCCCCACCTGCTCGAACAGACGGATCGACTCGTTCCAGGCTTCGGCTTTACCGATGCCTCGGTGTGCGCGCAGGACTCTGGCGATCTGCTCGCCAACCGTTACTACCGGGTCTAGAAGGGCCTTGGCATTTGTGCCGATGAGCGCGACTTCACCCCCGCGAAACCCTCTTTTCTGCTCATCAGTCATCCTGGAGATTGATTGGCCATTCACCAGGACTTCGCCCTCGGTGATGCGCGCTTCCGCGGGGAGCATATCGATAATGGCTCTGGCCAGCAGAGACTTCCCTGCGCCCGTTTCGCCCACAATGCCCAGGATCTCGCCTTTGCCTAGCGTGAAGCTCACATCACTCAATGCCGGCGGCTTTGCAGGGTTATCAAAGCGGACGGAGAGATTGCGTACGTCCAGCAGCAGTTCCGTGGCGTCCATCATGAAATGCTCCTGTTCTGAGGGTCGAATATTTGCTTCGCAGCGTCTCCAAGCAGCGCGAAAGTCAGTACTGAGAAGACGATGGCAAGACCGGGGAACAAAGCGACCCACCAGATTCCGAGAATCATATGCTGAGCACCGTTGCTCACCATGAGCCCCCATTCAGGCGTTGGCATCCGTACCCCGGCGCCGACGAAGGAGAGACCCGCTGTCAGCAAAATGGCCATACCGATGCTGATCGAGATTTGTACAATCGCGGGAGTGAGTGCATTGGGCAGGATGTGTTTGAACATGATCGTCTGGTCTGTCGCGCCACTGCACCGCGCGGCCGCTATGAAGGGGCGGTCACGAAGTGACAAAACTTCCGCGCGGATCAACCGAGCGAACACCGGTGTGAAAAGAACGGCCAGGACGATGGCAACGTTCCAGATTTCCTGGCCCATAACCGACACCAGAACCATGCCCAGTACGAATACCGGGAATGACTGCACAAAGTCGAATATGCGCATCGCTAAAGAACTGATCCAGCCCTTGTAGTATCCGATCGCGAGACCAATCGGGACGCCGATAGCGAATGCGATGGCAACGGCCGTTACGCTAATCAGCAGGTTGATGCGAGTAGCGAAAACAACGCGCGAGAAGATATCCATGCCCGACACATCGGTGCCGAACAGATGCTTCAGGGATGGTTCTTGAAGCGCGTTGATCGGATTTGCATCTACAGGCGAATACGGCGCGATCCAGGGAGCGAACACAATTGCCAGGAACTGCATGGCGAGCAATATCAAGCCGATCGTCAGGGTTGCCCTGGCTGTTGCCCTGCGTGGTCCAGGAGCTATTTTCATACTTCAATCCTCGGGTCGGCGATGCCGTAGAGGACATCCACGACCGTGTAAACAATAAGGATGAATGCGGCCGCTACCAGGACGAATCCTTGCAATGCTGGATAGTCACTGTTCATTACAGCGGAGACGGCATACTGCCCAAGGCCGCCCCAGGCGAAGATCGTTTCTACAAGTACAGCGGCGCCTAGCAGGAAGCCGAAGAGGAACCCGACCATCGTAATGATCGGCGGCAGGCTATTGCGCAATGCAATACGAACCAGCTTCCACTCGGATAATCCACTTGCACGTGCGTGCCGGATGTATTCGCTGCGATAGCTGTCTGCAAAGACCATCTGCGTCATTTTCATCAATGCGCCTGCGTTGACGGTGGCCAACGTAAGCACAGGCAGAAACAGCCGACCCACTGCGGAGGCAAACGCCTCGGTGTCGCCTGCTAACAACGTATCTATGGTCAGGAAGCCGGTAACCGGAGGAGGGGCTGAAATTATTGGGTCCAGGCGCCCGAATGGTGCAGGGGCGATGCCGGCTACATAAAAGAGGAAGTAAATGAGCAACAGCCCGACCCAGAAGTCAGGCACTGCACCCGCGGCAAGCCCATATACTTTACTGAACTTGCTAACCAGCCCCTTGGGCTTGATTACAGAAACTACCGCGAGCGAGACGGCGATAATAATGGTGACGAGCATTGCATAAGTGATCAGCTCAAGCGTCGCTGGAACCCGATCGAGCAGGTCTACCACCACCGGGTTGGAGGTAAACATGGATGTTCCAAGATCACCTTGGATAACCGTGGACAGGTAACTGGTGAACTGCGTCCAGACACTGGCATTCAGTCCGAGTTTTTCTCGCAGACTTTCGATCTGATCGGGAGTGGCCATGTTGCCAAGCATCAGCAGGGCCGGGTCTCCCGGTAATAGGCGGATGAGCAGAAACGTTGCGAGCAGAACGCCGAACATCTGCGGAACGAGTATGCCTATTCTCCCCAGAACGATACGTAGCGGGCGCGGTAGTGACCTTAGCAACATGCCAAATTTCATAGGGTTGTCCTTGTAATCACGCGAAGCGTGAGGGCACAAGCAGCTGTGCCCCCTTTGGCCTTCTTATTCTTTGTAGAAGTCGTACCAGCTGTTGCTGTTTGGTGTGTACCAGCTGAAGCCGGCCACGTTGGCTCGGGTTGCGAGTTGATAACCAGGGTTCATCAGGAATATCCAGGGCGCTTGATCCATGACTATTTGCTGAACACGCTTCATGCCGGCATCACGCTTCGCTTCATCGGTACTGGACAATGCCTCGTTGATGAGCTGATCGACTTCCTCGCTCTTGAACTTCGGGTAGTTGATAAGAGAGGCGCTGTTTAACCAGAGGTTTGCGACGTACGCGGCATCCGGAACAATGGCCATGTCACGATAGAAGTACATGGGGATGGTTCCCGTGGAGTACTTCTCGACGAGCGTGGAAGCCGGTAACTTCACGAGCTCCAGGTCGACGTTTGCGCGGGCGAAGGCAGTTTTCAGAATGACGGCTATTTCTTCCTCGATCTGATCGCCTGTGCGGTAACCAAGTTGGGTTTTAAAGCCTGATTCCTGTCCTGCTTCTTTCAGTAATTGCTTAGCCTTTTCGACGTCCTGTTCGTATTTAAAGTACTCGTCGGTATAGGACGGGTAGATCTCCGAGATAGGGCTTTTGGTCTGGCGTGCCTTGCCGTAATAGACGGCCTTCAGGATGTCTTCGCGCGGTACCAGATAGTTCAGCGCCTGTCGTACCTTGGGGTTGTCGAAAGGCGGCGTCGTATTGTTCATCTCCACACGCTGGATGTAGTTGCCGAACACCTGCCAGATCTTTAACTGGGGGTTCTTTTCCAGCATGGTGAGCTCTCGGGGAGAAAGCCATTCCGCTACGTCGACCGCTCCAGCTTGAAGCGCGGCCAGGCGATTCGCAGAGGTCGGCATCTCGCGGAAGATGACTTTTTCGAGGCGTGGTGCTCCGCGGTAGTAGTTCGGGTTGGCCTCATAAACGACCTCTTGTCCGGAACGAAACTTGGTCACTTGATAGGGGGCGAACGAAGCAGAGTGGGTCGACAGCCAGCTGGAAGCCCAGGGGTCATCCTCAGTGACATGTTGCTTGACAGCTTCAGCGTCCAGAATACCCAGGTCATTGTTGACCCAGATCCGTTCGATCAGCGGCGAGGTTTTAGGCACCGTGACCTTAACCGTCATGTCGTCGATCTTTTCGAACGCGTCGTTGTAATTCTGGATGCCGAGGATCTGGCCCATATACCAGCGGAAGTTGGCGTTCTTGTTCCAGCCGCGCTCGAACGACCACATGACATCGTCAGCCGTCATCGTGTTGCCTGCTGGGCTCTTAACCCCGTCACGCAGGTGAAAGACGATGCTGGTCATGTCATCAGAGACTTCCCAGCTTTCAGCCAAGGCTCCGACGAGCTTGTCAAAGTTCTCGGTCTGAACGCCGTCCATCTCTTTTGGTGCATAGGCCAACAGGCGCTCGTAAATATTCCTTTTGGATTCGTGAGTCGCTTCAGTTGGCGGATATTCCTGGTCGAGCGATTCTGGAGTTCGCGGCCCCGCCACTACCAGGATCGAATTTCTTTCCTGAGCAAGCGCGTTCGGAACCATCGCCATGCTGAAGAGCGAAAAAAACGTAAGGGCAACAGCTGTCGGCCTCTTGAAGACGTGCATCAGTTTATTTTTCATTACGTAGGTCACTTCGCAAGTGGTTTGGATTAAGCCTTCGAAAAGCTGGGGATACCTTGCAGGTAACGCCTGCGGGACATCGTTGGCTTTCATTGGCGCATCAAGCCATCGGTAATGGAGGTTAGTTGTCGTTTCTGATTGTGGCAAAAAACTAAATGCCTGTGGCAATCCAAAGCAAGGGCTGTGCCATTGTTGTGTCATACTGCTCTTAGCAATGTTGCCAACTCGAAATCCTAGCTAAGCCCTTGATAAATGGGTCTTTCTGACCATTTTGGCCGGCTATAAAATCGTTAGAGAGTGCGAAAGCCAGCGCTGATACGCTGCATGCACTTGGTGCGAAACCGCTAACCGGTGATAAGTTTTAGTGCGGGTGTGGACAGCTTTTGAGATTTTGTGACAATCTGCTCCAGCATATGGCACTTATTACTGAGGAATTTTTCGTGCTTAACGAAGGAAGCTCGCCGACAGGCCCTCGCAAAGCTCGTAGCACGGGCCAGATTCTTGGTACTGCAGATAAGCGAGATAGCATTTACGAACGCATCCTTAATGCGGTGATGGAACACCGTTTAATGCCGGGTACTAAATTGGTTGAGGAAAAGCTTGCGCGCGTTTTCGAGGTGAATCGCACACGCGTACGCGAAGTACTGGCGCGACTCGCTTATGAGGGGGTAGTTATTACCATCCCCAACCGTGGGGCTTACGTTGCTAGCCCCTCCGTTGAGGAGGCCAGACACGTTTTTGAAGCGCGCCGCATTCTTGAGCCCGCTCTGATTCGTACGTTGGTTGCCAAGGCTGACGGCGGTGCATTCAAACGTCTGTATGACCATGTGGCCCTGGAACGGGCCGCCCGTGAGGATGGCGACAAGCGGGCAGTAATTCGCTTATCCGGGGAATTTCATACGCTGATCGCCCAAATGGTTGGTAGTCCGCCATTGATCAGGCTAATGCGTGAACTGGCGTCCCTGACATGCTTGATAATTTTGCTCTACGACTCACCCAACGTTCCGGCCTGTCCCAACCATGAGCACTCCGACATCATTGCAGCGATGGAAGAGGGTAATCCCGATAGAGCTATTGCATTGATGCTCAGCCATCTTAATCACGTTGAGGCTACGCTGGATCTTTCGCTTCCCGAGGACTCGGAGGCGGACCTCGAGGCGATCTTCGGCTGAGCTGATCCATCCGAAGACTTGTGCGCCATGTTTTCAATCCGACAGCTGCTCGCTGCAGCGCGGTGCGGTGGCATTAACGCCGTTGCTTCGGAACGGTCCAGCGATACCATTTTGAAACTGTTCGTCAGGCTTCAATCACTGCTGGCAATACGGTAGATGCCGCATGCTGCGCTCGTAGCGACAACCGTGCTGCCGCCCGCCGAGCGATCGTCTGGTACGTCCGTGCCAGAGTCGCCGTCGGTTCCGCGATGACAACCGGCACGCCGTCGTCTGCGCCCACGCGAATACGCATATCCAGCGGCAATTCACCAAGTAGCTCGCTACCGTACTGGTCGGCCATGCGTTGTGCCCCACCGCTGCCGAAGATGTGCTCTTCATGACCGCACTCGCTGCAGACATGCAGGCTCATGTTCTCGATGATCCCGAGCACCGGCACGTTGACTTTCTCGAACATGCGCAGCCCCTTGCGAGCATCCAACAGCGCCAAGTCCTGCGGCGTAATAACAATCAGCGCGGCGGATACCGGCATCCGCTGCGCCAGGGTCAGATGGATGTCGCCGGTGCCCGGCGGCAGGTCGACGATGAGGTAGTCGAGATTCTCCCAGTGGGTTTCCTGCAGCAGGCGGGTCAATGCCTGGGTGATCATCGGACCTCGCCAGATGACCGGCGACTCCTCATCGACGAGAAAGCCGATCGACATGCATTGCACACCGTGGCCGATCATGGGTTGCAACTTTCCGTCGCGAGTATCTGGTAGACCGCTAAGACCCAGTAGCCGCGGTTGGCTGGGCCCATAGAGGTCTGCATCGAGCATGCCGACGCGGGCGCCGTCGGCAGCCAGGGCCAGCGCCAGATTGACCGCGGTGGTGGATTTGCCCACGCCGCCCTTGCCCGAGGCGACCGCGATCATGTGTTTGACGCCCGGGAGGGTCTGGCGGGTGATCGAGGCCGCGCTGACAGCCCATTCGATTTCTATCTCCACCGAAGCCGCATTGGTATGGGCCAGAAGCAGAGCCTTCACCGCCCGGCTCAGTGACTCACGGTAGCCTTCTGCCGGAAAGCCCAGCTCGTTATGCAGGTGCAGGTGCAGGTGCGTCCCGTCGCTGCGTAGCTCGCGTATGGCTCCTGCACTGATTAGGTCGCAACCGAGGCAGGGTTCAATCCATTGGGACAGGGCATGTTCGGCCTGCTGTGTTAAATGGATGCTGAATGTCGCAAAGCGGTGAAGTGTCATGGTGAGCTCCCGTGCGGACGGTGAAGTGTCCTCTCAATCACATTTTTTTAGGAGCGAGGGGGACGCCAAGCCTTTGCTCGCTCGCGAATAAGGCGATAAAGCTTTTCGCGAGCAAGCTCGCTCCTACAACAAAAAATGTGAAGGGCAGCTTTTGGCTAGCGGTCATCGGCGAGAGGCACCTTCCAGCCAACAGCGGTCATCTGGTATCTAGGAAAACTGGAGCGATTCATTTCTACTATGGCTGGGCAGGTTTGGCTGGTTGAGCCAAGCTGCGGCGTCGAGCCAGCATAAGGATCTGCGAAAGTGCGCATTATCAATCTGAAGATTGAGAATTTTCGGGGTGTGAAGTCAGCGGATCTTACGTTTGACGGACATACCCTGCTGGTAGGGGGCAACAACGTCGGGAAGAGCACGATTTGCGAGGCTTTAGACCTTGTGCTCAGTCCAGATAGGCTTTCTCGCTTTCCCCCGGTTCAGGAGTTTGATTTTTACAATGCCTCGTACCTTGATGCTGACGGGACCAGTCGTCATTCTTAAGAGCATCAAGCTGCTTGAGCTGGGCTGCGAGCTGGGCTTCTAGAGCTTTGAATTCGGCGAGTTTGGACATGGGTAACCTTCGGAGAACGAAACTGCTTTGTGTGTCTCAGTCTACCGCTTGGGCACGGAGGGAGAAAACTAAGGACCGACCGATTTCGTGAGTAATTCAGTCATCGAGAAGGCTGGTACAGGGATGGCGCTGCGGAGTGTTTGTCAGCCAGAGAGGTGCGTACTTCCTGACATATGAAGTGGTGGGTTAGCAAAATGGGAGGTGACCAAGCGGCGGCCGTTGCATAGAAACGTCGCGCATCCCGTAGAGGAAGCGGACGTGAGCAGGCTTCTTCTGCTTTAGCAGAGGTAGCCATGCATAGCATCGAAATTGGAGCTAGCCATTTACCTGCGGCAAATGAAGAAAGCTGCCTTTTTTGACAACAATGGCAGCCGCTTCGCGAAGGCAGTTGATCATTTTGGTCTTATTGCTCGGTCTCGCTCCACATTCGTTTCGCTTACCTGCAAACGCCCAAAATGCTCAACTGCCCCATACTTGAAGGTTTCAAGTATGGGGCGCGGGGGCATACTTGAAGGAACGCTTCGCTGCTTCAAGTATGCCCCCGCAATTTTGTTGTCAAATCATAGCCGCCAGGCGTTGCCTGGCCGAAATGGCGATTGTGCACAGACGTGAGCTGCGCCATTCGCGGGCGCTGCCGCCCCGGCCTCAATCATAAGCCCGATCACTGCGGCACACTTGTCTTACGACCGCCATGTCACATGACTCGAGTGCTGCAGTCTCGCCGTGTCACTCGTAGGGCTTGCGGCAGTTAGTGAGTGTCGATGCGCCGGGTGACCGTGCCGTGTGTCTGTCACAGTGGCGTTATGAAGCGGTGTCCGGTCTGATGCCAAAGCGCCCACGCTTCAACTGAAATTTGTGTGGCAGCAGCCGACTGTCACGGAATTCTCGTCGCAGCGGATGCAAGTTCTTCGATGGTGGACTGTGCTCAGCGATAGGGCGTGCCAACCGTCGCCGCAAGCGATGCCCGGAGTTGCGTGAAAATTCGGTTTCTTTCCTGTTGTGTTCAGAACGAAAAAGGCCGCAGATTGGCTGCGGCCTTTTATTCATCCTGTCTCATAATCATCTCCAAGCGATGATCGTTCCCGCTCTATGCATTAGTGAAGCTGCAGCTTACTTTTCCTCCCGCGCTTTCCGCGTCCCGCTTGGCTATTGAGCAGCTTTTTAAAATGCTCCCAGCGAATCTCGTCGGTCTGGATGTTGTAAGTCAGGCCGCGTTCCATCTGCTCCAGTAATCTCAAACTCAGCGGCTTTTCCAAGTAGTGGTCTGCTGTGACCTCCGGAGCACCGCCCTCATGGCCCAGCAGATGGGCGATCGTGGATGGAGATATGCCTGACCGTTCCAGTCGCACGGCAAACGAGCGACGGAGACTTTTAAAATTCAGCCCGCCATTAACCGCCGGTGGGCAATGCTGGCCAATATAGCCTGTTCCCGTACATGGCCCGCAGAAAAAGCGACTCGGATCGCGGGAGTATAGGTGCTTCGGATCGAAGCTCAGCTCGCCGAAAAGCAATGCATCGTTGCCATCGGCCTGACGTCGTTCCTCTACGAAATTTATAAAACCCATCTCCACAAGCTTCGTGCAGATCGGAATCTGCCGTGCCGATGAGCCCGTTTTCAGCGACTTGTTGTACCCGTTATCGTTTATGTCGATGAGTTCTACGCCGTGGAGATCCCGGATCACATCATGCACACGAAGCTGGCAGAGTTCATTGAGCCGCGCGCCGGTGTAGAGCCCGAGAGGAAGCAACCAGAACCGATACGGTTTGGCGTCCTGGTAGACCTTGGGCAGTGTGCCTGCCAGGTACTTTTGGTAAGGCCAGCCGGCGAGCATCTGAATCAGGTTGCTATCTAGAAATGGCTTGGTGACCTCGGCCTGTTTTGTACTGCAAGTAGCAACCTTGATCGCATCGGTAATCAGCTTGCTCTCCAGCGCCTCGTCCAGCATGCGATTGAACAGCTGGTAATAGGTCGTGAGGTTTGCGCCTTTACTTCCCGAAGCCGAGTTCTGCTTCAGTAACAATGGCAGCTGATCCTTTAGACGCTGCACATCAGCTCGATCAAGCTCAGCGACTCGGCGTGTAGGGTTATCTCGGGTCAGGATGACCTTCAGCTTTTCCATTCGAGCCCGCAGCATATGCTCGGACTTTCCTGCGTAAGTGTTTTCTCGCAGGAAGCGGGACAGCGTAGTGTCCATGAACTCGGTAAGTAACGGTGAAGAGTGGAAGCGGTTTATCGCGTCCGTTACCGCGGAGATGTTCGCCAAGGCGATTCGCAAGTGCTCTTCATGGCCAGGCTCTACGATCAGGCTCAGACCCTTATAAAAAGGAATGGAGATAGGGGACGTTACATTCATATATACCTCACGGTGGGTGAGGCTTGAGATTATTACTGTATAAATGAACAGTCAAGATAATCTATTGGAAAGGCACCTTCGATAGCTTTTATTGACACTTTGTCAATAATTAAGGGATGTGTAAAAAGGGCAGGAGCAGGGCTCCCGCCTCTGTTTGGCTAGGCCTTATGCGTACGATTTCCAGTGGCGTTTAGGGGCTCGCACGTTCGGAAATGGCGTGCCCACCGGCCGCCCGACTTTGAAGTCACCTTGTGCTTTTTTTAGCTCCTGATAGTGCCGGTAATGGATGTGATCCAAGCCAAGCCCGAAATCGATTTTGTCGATCTCGTCCTTGAGGACGTCTGACGGATAGCAGTCGCCATAGCCGCCAGTTGTACTTTTATCAGCGTGACCCACGAGTGCTTTAGCTTTCGCGAGGTCCAGGTTCTGTCTGCGGAATTGGTTAATAAAGGTGTGGCGCAGGCCGTGATACGTCAGGCCCTCCTCTCCAAGGCCGCAGAGCCCCAAATAGCCATGACTGCGCTGGCTTGAGCCCAGGTACCAACGACTCGCAACGTGCCCAGGAGAAAGATCACCGTAGACACGGATATTTTCAAAAAGGGGAGCTTTTACATCGTGCTCTACTATGTCCAAGCGCGCTTGGTGATACTCAAGGAAGCCTGTTTCGATCAGCTGTTTATGTATGGGCACTAGCCGTTCAGAGTCGGACGTTTTGAGCTGCTTCGACCCAGTCCGATTGATGCTGATGATCCAAACGCCGAGCTCCTGCCGAATGTCTTCCAGCCGAAGCTGGCACAGCTCGCTGAGCCTCGCGCCGGTATAGAGGCCAAGCAGCGGCAACCAAAACTTGTAGTCGTCCAGACGCCAGCGAGGCGGCTGGGTCAGTGTGTAGGCCGGGCCGTGAAGAAGTTTCTCGATCTGGCTTGGGCTATAGGTGCGCTTCCTTGGGGCCTCGGCACCTTTGGTGCTGAATGCCAATCCGGCCGCGATGTTTTCGGTGATGTGGCCTTGATCATGGGCGTAGGTGACAAGCGCCCTTGCCAGCTCAAAGAACTTTTTCGCAGTGCGCGGGTTGATCGGCTCAAATTTCCCGTCGCTGATGATCTTACTCAGCGGCTGGTTACGGGTGGCGCGAAGGCGGTGCCGGTTCTTCGGATAGCTGCGCAGATGATCGCGTAGCGTGTTGAACTCAGCGCGAGTTAGCGTTTCGACTTGCCGGTGCCCGCCAAGCAGCTCGCACAGGCCTTCCAGGCGGGCCTTTGCGGTAATGCGAGTCCGCGGGTTAGCCCAGGCTCCTTCACGAATTTGCCGTTCTTCGTATTCCTTTGCCAAAGCTGCGAGGCTTAACCCTGCGTTTGGACCGCACGCCGGCGAGACGATGCGTTCGTTGACAGAGGGCTGCGAAAAGAGGGTTTCAAGCCTGGCTTTCTGCGAGTCGGGCAGAACGCTCCCGAGCGCATTCAGCAACGCGAGCGTGCCAGGATCCTGCGGCGGTGCCACAGCATCTGCCGGTGAGTTCAGCTCCGGAATCGTCTGCATAGGCTCGGTGGTTGCAGCAGAGCTCAACATCCGCCGAACGAGGTCACCGATCTCCTGCATCGCCTGGGCGTAAGGATCTTCGTGATCGTCTTCCTGAAAGTAACGCAACAGCACCTTATCAACCTTCTGCAGCGTATACGTCAGCATGAGGACCGCAATGATGATCGAGCTGGTGAGCAACTCAATCCGAAAGCTTTTCTTTTCTCTCAGATGCGCTTTCATGCACAGCGGATCGAGTTCGATAAGCATCACATAAAGCCCGGACTCTTCCTGCACCAAGAGCGCACGATCGATGATGCGTAGCTTCAAATGCATCGCGTTGGCTTGCTGAAGATGAAAATGCAAAGCTTGCCGAGACTGCGGTAGTGCTGGGGGGATGTGCATGAGATTCCGACCCTGGTCTGGGCGGGCATGGCACAGGTATTCATAAAGCGTCATCGCCGCAAACGCAGGAGATTCTTTCGAATACCGACCTGGAGAGGGTGGGACAGTCTCAAGCACATCAAGGGCGGCGTAAATGTACCGGGCAGCGTCGCTGGCGACGTTCTGGTTGCTGGTTCCGAGCGGCCAGTCAAAGCGTACGAACCCGACCCCAAGCGCTTTTACCAACGCGGGTGTTGGCGTGAGGGCGAAGAAGATTTCGCCGCCTGGCTCATGGCTATAAAGCACCACACGCTCGGCACTCTCTTTCATCATGCGAGCGTGGGCGGCCGATAGGTCTTGGTTCGCGAGCTTCATTGGCGACGGGCGTACTTTCCAAACTCGGTCGGCGAATTTGAGTGCTTCCGTTACCGCCAAGTGAAACCTTTGGAGGTCAGCCAGCAGGCGGTCAGAAAAGAGCTCGACGTAGTGCTCGGTCGCCTTCGCAAGAAACTGCTCGAAAGAGGCGTTCAAATACCTTGCGAGGTCACGTGCAAGCGCTTCGTCGTGGCTGAGCGACCATCGGATTTGCGCAGGCAGTTTCGGATTAGCTGCGAAGTGCTTCGGGAATGTGAGGTAGTACTGGAAGCCGGTGTTGGCTTGATAGACCAGGTGAGGGACACCTGTTTTGCTTTGACGCTTGGACATGATGGCATACCTTTTGGATTCACAGACGGACTGTGAGTAATCCAATGCCATCAAATCTGGTCTGAAACCCGCGTTCTAGACGGGTTTCAGTGTTGAATTGGTGGAGCCGGGGGGATTTGAACCCCCGTCCGCCAGTTCTCCGCTGTCGGTACTACATGCTTAGCCAGATCTATTGAGTTAACTCCGCGCCGCCCGATTGGCAGGGTGCTTGGAGCGAGCTGTATGAGTTTTAACCGTTACGTCTACAGCGAACTTGGCGGCGATCCTGTTCTATCTGACAGTCATTTCGGGTTTACAGGCATCCCCTCATGACCGCTGGCGCCGAAGCGACCAGATGAAGGTTAGGCGGCTAGCGCGTACCCTTCGTAGTTGTCGTCGTTGGCAACTATAAGTTTGCAACAGTGGATTTACGAGTTCTGTTACCAACTCGGCATGCACCTAGAGTTTCGTTACCGGCGTCGAATCCTAATCGGCCCCATGAAGCGGTCTGCAGCTTCATGTGCGGCGCAGTCTACGCCAAAGCAGAGGCTGCGTCGAACGCTTGATGGATTAGGTAAGAGCGTCTTGTCGGATTTCACGGGCTCTGGCTGCGAAGAGCGGGCAGGTCACCTGCCCGCGCTCAGTGGGTCAGTTGCCTGCGCCTGAACCCGATCCGCTGGTGCCGCCGCTGCCAGAGCTACCTGGGCCTTTGAGTTCCTGCAGTGCCTTGGTCGAGTGGCTGATGCAGGCCTCGGTGTCGCCGGACTGCTGTGCCTGTCTGGCCTGTTCGATGTGTTCTTCGATCTGGCTCTTGGCTGGTTCTCCAAGGGTGGCCATGTTGGTGGCCATGTTGTCGTCGACCTCCTGCATGTTGAGTTCGCAGAGATTTTTATCGGCGGCGAACGCAGCGGGGCTGGCGAGCAGTGCGGCTGCGGCGAGTAGGGCTAATCGTTTCATGAGCGTCCTCCAGGGAGTTGTCTTCCCGGCGGGCCTGCCTGAATCAGTCTGTCGTGGCGGCGCCGAGGCGATTGGAGCCCTCAGACTGCCGGGCTCTAAATTTCGGACTGCGGCTGCGCTCAAGCGTTTCATTTTTATGATGGCATCCTTGTCCATCGGGTGTTCAGGCGGGCTGGCTGACCTTGCTGCGGCTGACGCGATCGACCAGATAGACCAGTCCGTGATAGTCGATCTCGCCATGGCGGGAGAGGCCGATTTCGCAAGTCCGGCTGGTGGAGATGCCTTCGCTGCACACCTGCACGGCGTTCTTGAGGCTGCGCAGCGCGTGGGCGTTGAGTTCCGGCGTGGTGAAGCCTTTGTCGCCAGCAAAACCGCAGCAGTGGATGCCTTCGGGGATCACCACCTCCTTTGCGCAGCGTCGGGCGATGTCAATCAATGCCTGCGCCTCGCCCAGGTGTTGTGTGCTGCAGGTGACATGGACGGCGATCGGCGCTTCCTGCGGGACGAAGTCCAATCGGTCGAGCAGGTGCGTGCGGATGAAGCGCACCGGATCGTAGAGGTCGAGGCGCTGATCGGTCAGGCCTTGGACCATGCGCAGGGTGCAGGGACTGGTGTCGCAGTAGATCGGGTCGAGCCCGCCGCGGCTGGCCTCAAGCAGCGCATCGAGCATCTGTTGGCGCTTGCGTTCGCCCTGCTCGGCATAGCCTTTGGAGGCGAACGGCTGGCCGCAACATAGATCGTTCAGGTTGTCCGGGAAGATCACTTGGTAGCCGGCTTTCTCTAGCAGCGTGCGAGTCGTGTCGAGCAGGGGCTCCTGTTCCTGATCGCGTGCTGCCGGGCCCATGGCGCGGGAGACGCAGGCGGCCAGGTAGATCACGCGCGGGCGCTCGTCCTGCGGGGCAGGCTTGGGCAGGTGCAGGCGCTGCAAAGGTTGCGGCATGGCCGGCGTCCACTGCGGCACGCGACCTTTGCTGAGCCTGGAGAATGTCGCAGAGGTTTTACTCAGTGCCTTGGTGCCCATGATCAGATGCGCGCCGTTGGCAGCATGCAGCATGAAGCGCGTGCCCTGTACGGCGGTGCTGAAATGATCGGCCAGCCAGTTGGCGGTGCCGGTCTTGTTGGCTTCCTTGCCACGCAGCTTGCGCACCAGATCGCCGGTGTTGATGCCCACTGGGCAACGTTGGGCGCAAAGACCTGTGGCGGCGCAAGTTTCCACGCCGTGATAGTGGTAGAGGCGTTCGATTTCGGTGGTATCGACGCCGGCGCGCTTCTTCGCCTGGATGTCGCGCCAGATGACGATGCGCTGGCGCGGCGTCAGGGTCAGGCCATTGGATGGGCAGACCGGCTCGCAGAAGCCGCACTCAATACACTTGTCGACGATCTCGTCGGCGGCGGGCATCGGCTTGAGGTTCTTCAGGTGGATCTGCGGGTCTTCGGAGAGCACCACGTCCGGGTTGAGGACGCCGGTGGGATCGAGCAGGCGCTTGATCTTCCACATCAGCGCGTAGGCTTCGCTGCCCCATTCCAGCGCGACGAAGGGCGCCATGTTGCGCCCGGTGCCGTGCTCGGCCTTGAGCGCGCCGCCGAACTCCACCGCCACCAGCTGGGTGACGTCGTGCATGAAGGCTTCGTAGCGGGCGACCTGGGCCGGATCGTCGAAGCCCTGGGTGAAGACGAAGTGCAGGTTGCCTTCCAGGGCATGGCCGAACAGGATGGCCTCGGTGTATGCGTGCTTCTCGAACAGCTGGATCAAGCGGTTGACGCCTTCGGCCATGCGTTCGATGGGGAAGGTGACGTCCTCGATGATCACCGTGGTGCCGGTCTGGCGCACGGCGCCGACGGCGGGAAAGGTGTCCTTGCGGATGCGCCAGAGCTGGTTGTAGACCACCGGGTCTTCGCTGAAGTCGACCTGCTTCTCCACCGGAAAATGCGCGATGGAAGTCATGATCAGGTTGATCTGTTCGTGCAGCAGCGACTGGCTGGCGGCGCGGGATTCGATCAGCAGCGCGCAGGCGTTGGCGGAAAGGTCCTTGACCCACTCCGGCAGGCCTTTCATGTTTTCTACAGAGCGCATGCTGCGACGGTCGAGCAGTTCCACCGCCGACACCGGTTGCTGCTTGAGCACCGGCACGGCCAAGCAGCAGGTTTCCACATCGGGGAAGACGACCAGCGCGCTGGCCTTGTGCGGGTGGTCGGGCACGGTGTCGTAGGTCACTGCACTGATGAAGCCCAGCGTACCCTCCGAACCGACCATCAGGTGGTTGAGGATATCCAGCGGCTCGTCGTAATCGACCAGCGCGTTGAGCGAGAAACCGGTGGTGTTCTTCAGTCGGTACTTGTGGCGGATCTTGGCCGCCAGTTCGCTGTTGGCGCGGGTCTGGCGACCCAGTTCGGCCAGCTCATCGAGCAGCGCGCCGTGGCTCTGGCGGAAGGCGCTGACACTGACGGCATCTTCGCTGTCGACCACGGTGCCGTCGGCCAACACCAGGCGCAGGCCAGCGAGGGTCTTGTAGCTATTCTGCGCGGTGCCGCAGCACATGCCGCTGGAGTTGTTGGCGACGATGCCGCCGATCTTCGCGGCGTTGATCGAGGCCGGGTCTGGGCCGATCTTGCGGCCCAGCGGCGCCAGCACGGCGTTGGCGTTGGCGCCGATCACGCCAGGCTGCAGACGGATTTGTGAACCGCCGTTGCGAATCTCGCGGCCGTTCCAGTTGTCGCCGAGCACGATCAACACCGAGTCGGAGATCGCCTGGCCGGAGAGACTGGTGCCTGCGGCACGGAAGGTCACGGGCACGTTTCCGGCGTGGGCCAGCTTGAGCAATCCCACCACTTCGGCTTCGGATTCGACGCGCACCACCAGCTTGGGTATCAGCCGGTAGAAGCTGGCGTCGGTGCCGAAGGCCAGCGTGGAAAGTGGGTCGTCGAAGCGCCGCTCCGCCGGGATCAACTGTTCGACTGCTGCGAGAAAGTCGCTCGGCAGGGTTGCAGGCGCGTTCATGCGGGCTCCGGGATATCAAACGGGCCGCGTAAGCGCGCGGCTCGTGGGGCTCATTCGACGTGTTTGGTGCTTTGGTACTGACCCAGCTCGCGAACCAGCGAATCGGTGGTGATTTCGCTGATGGACTTGGCGCCGGTCAATACCATCGCCACGCGCATCTCCTTGTCGATCAGGTTCAGCAGGTTGGTCACACCAGCCTCGCCGTCCGCAGCCAGCGCATAGGCGAAGGCGCGGCCGAGCATGATGGTGTCAGCGCCCAGAGCGATCATGCGAACCACGTCCAGGCCGCTGCGGATACCGGAGTCGGCGAGGATCTTCAGGTCGCCTTTGACCGCATCGGCGATGGCCGGCATGGCGCGGGCGCTGGAGAGCACACCGTCGAGCTGGCGACCGCCATGGTTGGAGACGATGATGCCGTCGGCACCGAAGGTCACGGCATCGCGAGCGTCCTCGGCATCGAGGATGCCTTTGATCACCATTGGGCCGTCCCAGAACTCACGAATCCACTCCAGATCCTTCCAGGAAATCGACGGGTCGAAGTTGGCCGCCAGCCAGCCAATGTAGTCTTCCAGCCCGGTCGGATGCCCACGATAGGTGGAGATGTTGCCCAGGTCGTGCGGCTTGCCATGCAGGCCCACGTCCCAGGCCCAGAAGGGATGGGTCATGGACTGCAGCATGCGGCGCATGTTGGCGTTCGGGCCGCTCATGCCGGAATGCGCGTCGCGGTAGCGAGCGCCGGGGGTCGGCATGTCGACGGTGAATACCAGAGTGGTGACGCCGGCGGCCTTGGCGCGCTCCAGGGCGTTCTTCATGAAGCCGCGGTCCTTCAGCACGTAGAGCTGAAACCACATGGGCCGCTTGATTGCCGGCGCGACTTCCTCGATCGGGCAGACCGATACGGTGGACAACGTGAACGGAATGCCCTTCTTGTCCGCGGCGCGGGCGGCCTGGACTTCGCCACGTCGGGCGAGCATGCCGGTCAGGCCGACCGGTGCCAGGGCGACGGGCATGGACAGGGTTTCGCCGAACAGCTGGGTTTCCAGGCTGAGTTCGGACATGTTGCGCAGTACGCGCTGGCGCAGAGCGAGGCTGGCCAGGTCTTCGACGTTGCGACGCAGCGTGTACTCCGCATAGGCGCCGCCATCGACGTAGTGGAATAGGAAAGGCGGCAGTTTGCGTTTTGCAGCAGCGCGGTAATCCGTAGAGGCAGAAATGATCATCGTGTGTTCTCACCGAATGAAACGAGGTAAGTCTCGTGGTGCTCCCGTCTGTGACGAAGGCTGTGTTCCGATCTGGTTGTCCCGATCAGGCGAGGCTGAGCGTGAACGGGACAGCATTCCAAACGTCGTTGCCCCGGGCGTACCGGGGCAACGGTCGTGCATTACATCAGACGCCAACCAGTGGGTCCGTCACGCCCAGCAGGTAGATCGCCAGCATGCCGATCACACCGGTGAACAGCACATAGTACAGAGTAGGCCAAACGGTCTTGCGCAGCGTGACGCCCTCACGACCGAGCAGGCCTACGGTAGCCGAGGCGGCGACTACGTTGTGGATCGCCACCATGTTGCCCGCAGCCGCACCGACCGCTTGCGTCGCGACGATCATCGCGCCCGAAATGCCTAGCGACTGCGCAACGCCGAACTGGAACTGGCTGAACATCATGTTGCTGACTGTGTTGGAGCCCGCAATGAAGGCACCCAGTGCACCTACGGAAGGCGCCAGTAGCGGATAAATCCCACCCACGCTATCGGCGACGTAACGCGCCATGATGATCGGCATGCTGGCCAGGTCCGCGCCGTTGACGCCGGAGTTGATCAAGATGCGCACCATCGGCACGGTGAACAGCAGCACGAAGCCGGCACTGAGCAGCACGCCACTTGACTCCTTCACGGCGGCCTTGAGCTCCGATGCGCGCATGCCGTGCAGGAAGAAGGTGATCAGCACCACCGCGACGAGAATACCGCCGGGCAGGAACAGCGGCTCGATACTGGCGCCGATTCCTGTCTCGCCAAGAATGTTACCGAAGGCGATGGATACCGACTTCAGCGCGCTGCTGACTTCGGGGAAGACCCGGCTGATCACCAGGATCAGGCCCACCAGCACATAGGGCAGCCAGGCGCGGAAGGCACTCATCGGGCGCGCCGCGATGTCTTCTAGCTTCATCTCGACAGTGCCCAGCCATTCGGCCGGCCATTCCTTGGCATCGGCGAAGTCCCAGGCGTTCTTCGGTGTCAGGAAGTTGAAGCGAGCCGCGGTTGTAACGACGGCCAGACCGATGAGACCGCCCAGCAGCGACGGGAATTCTGGACCTAGGAAGATCCCGGTCGCGACATAGGGCAGGGTGAACGCCAGGCCTGCGAAAATCGCGAAGGGCAACACTTCGAAGCCGGCTTTCCAGCTTTTCTCCTTGCCGAAGAAGCGCGTCAGCATTATTGCCATGACCAGCGGCATCACGGTGCCCACAATGGCGTGAGTGATCGCAACGCTGCTGGTGATCTGCTGCAGGAAAAGGTTCCAGCTGGAGCCCTGGGCGGCCAGTTGAGCACCGATGGTGGCGGTGTCCAGGCCACTGTTGATGCCTACCACGATAGGGGTGCCGACTGCGCCGAACGATACCGGCGTGCTTTGAACCAACATCCCCATCAGTACGGCAGCCATGGCCGGGAAACCGATGGCAACCAGCAGGGGGGCGGCAATCGCTGCAGGTGTGCCGAAGCCGGAGGCGCCTTCGATGAAGCATCCGAACAGCCAGGCGATGATGATGGCCTGGATGCGGCGGTCAGGGCTGACGGTGGTGAAGCCGGCGCGAATGGCGGTGATGCCACCGGAGTGCTTCAGGGTGTTCAGCAGCAGGATGGCGCCGAAGATGATCCACAGCAGGCCAAGGGTGATTACCAGGCCTTGCAGCGTCGAGGCGATGATCCGGTTGAAACTCATATCCCAAACGAACAAGCCGATGGCAGCAGTGAACAGATAGACCAACGGCATGGCACGGCTGGCGGGCCAGCGCAGGCCAATCAGCATGATGGCGGCGAGCAAAATGGGCGTGAAGGCGAAAAGTGCAAGCAGTCCGGTAGACATGTCAGGCTCCCCCTGTGGTTGGGTTCAGACAGGACCCTGAGCGGACCGTGGAATAGGCGCCGGATAAAGATCTCATGATGAGTCCTCGTTATTATTGGCTTCCTGTAAATTGGTAATACCACTTAGCATGGAAGTGCCGCCAGCGTAAGAGCATCTCTGTTTTGCCGTCAATTAACTCGCTATAGACTTTGGTCGCAGGATCTACTCTTGCGAGTATTCAGCGCGATCGCTAGGCTCGTACTTATTGGTAAGACCACTCGAGGAGTGGAATATGGAAGTGGGAATGGTGCGTCACCGCCGGTTGGCGGATGACATCGTGACGCAATTGGAAGCGATGATTCTCGAAGGCACGCTCAAGCCGGGTGAGCGGTTGCCGGCGGAACGAACCTTGGCGGAACAGTTCGGCGTATCGCGACCGTCGCTGCGCGAGGCGATCCACAAACTGGTGGCTAAGGGTTTGCTGGTCAGCCGGCACGGTGGCGGAAACTTCGTGGCGCAGTCTCTGGGTACGACCTTCAGCGATCCGCTGTTACATCTGCTGGAGAACAACGCCGATGCTCAGCGTGATTTGCTGGAGTTCCGGCACACGCTGGAGGGCAGTTGCGCCTATTACGCCGCATTGCGCGCTACCGAGGTCGATCAGCAGCGCCTCGGCGAAGCCTTCGCCGCGCTACAGGATTGCTATTCGCGCGAGGGCGCCGTAAGCCGGGCGGAAGAAGGTGCCGCCGATGCACGCTTCCATCTGGCTATCGCCGAGGCCAGTCACAATACGGTCTTGCTGCACACCATTCGGGGCCTGTTCGATATGCTCAAACGCAATGTGGTGACCAACATTGGTGGCATGTATGCGTTGCGCGATGAGACGCGCAACATGCTCATGAAGCAGCATCAAGAACTGTACGACGCGATTATCGGGCGGCGCGCGGACGAGGCGCGGGACGTGATCCACCGCCATATCAATTACGTGCAGGAAGTGCTCGCCGAAGGTCAGCAGGAGGCCCGCCGCCTGGCGCGCGCGCAGCGCCGGCATGGCGACAAGGTAAAGGGTTCGTAGCGAATCTGGCGCCGAAAACCGCCCGGGATGGCTTCAAGCCTCGGGCGCGGACCTAATCGTCCTTGCCCTTGGTGCGCATGGCGCGCTGGATCTCGCGGGCCGAATCGCGCTCTTTCTCGGTGTGGCGCTTGTCGAATTCTTTCTTGCCCTTGGCAAGAGCGATATCGCATTTGATCAGATGCTTTTTCCAGTACAGCGAGAGGGCGACGCAGGCGTAGCCTTTCTGCTGCACAGCACCGAACAGCTTGCCCAGCTCGCGCTTGTTGAGCAGCAGCTTTCGGGTGCGCGTCGGGTCGGCGATGACATGGGTGCTGGCGGTGGTCAGCGGCGTGATGTGACAGCCCATCAGCCACGCCTCGCCGTCCTTGAGCAGCACGTAGCTATCCACCAGTTGCGCCTTGCCGGCACGCAGGCTTTTCACTTCCCAACCAGCCAGAACGAGGCCCGCCTCGAATTTCTGCTCGATGAAGTAATCGTGTAGCGCTTTCTTGTTCAGCGCGATGGTCCCGGGGGACTGTTTCTTCTGTTTGGCCATAGGTTGCGCATTATAGGGAGAGACGCTGCGGCTGGCGATAAGCGCTGAGCTGCGACGGCATGAAACTTGAGAGGGACGGGCTTATCCCCGACAATGTGCCATCTTTTCGTCCGCCCGTGCCGGTCGTGCTGCGTGCCGGAGGATTGTACGGGTGCCCTAATTCTTGCCATCGATGCCGTTGGCGTTCGTTTGGCTGTGGCGGTCTTTGGCTGTCGAATAATGAAGTAGAAGGTCTGCATGACGACACATATCCAACGCTCGGCATTGCTGCCATATCCGGCTCACGCATTGTTCGACATGGTCAACGACGTGGCCAGCTACCCCAAGTTCCTGCCCTGGTGTTCCGCCACCGAGGTGCTGTCTGCTAGCGAGACGCAGATGCAGGCCAGCATGACCGTGGCGAAAGCGGGGCTGAGTCAGCGCTTTTTGACACGCAACGAGCTGCAGCCGGGCAAGCGCATCGAAATGAAGCTGGAGGAGGGGCCGTTCAGCCACCTGCATGGTATCTGGGAATTCAAAGCGCTAGGAGAGAAGGCTTGCAAGATCAGCCTGGACCTGACGTTCGACTACGCCGGGCCACTGGTCAAGGCCACTCTCGGGCCGCTGTTCAATCAGGCGGCCAATACCTTGGTCGATGCCTTCTGTGACCGCGCGAAACAGCTCTATGGATAAGCAGGCCATCGCCATCGAGGTCGTCTACGCCCGGGCAGACAAGCAGAAGCTGCTTCGCCTGACGGTGCCACAGGGTACGAGCGTGCGTGCGGCGGCGCTGCAATCGGGAATGGATGCGCATTTTCCCGAGCTGGATCTGAATGCGGCGCCGCTGGGGATCTTCGGCAGGGCGGTGCTCAAGCCGGACGAGCGAATGCTGGAAGAGGGCGAGCGGGTAGAAATTTACCGGCCTTTGATTGCCGATCCGAAAGAAGTACGCAAGCAGCGTGCCGCGAAGGCAGCAAAGAACAAGGCAGAGGCGACAGGGAGTTGACGAGCCCGGGCGATCCGCGCTCTGCCTCGCAGCTTAGTTGGTTTCCAGAGGTTCCGGGATCGGCACCGGTACCGGCTCGGCTGCATCGACATCGCGCTGAATTTGCTCCAGCAGCGAGCCTGGCGCGGGGCTTTCTTCCCCAGTCGCCGCGGGCTCGACGGTCGTCGGCTGGCCGCCTAGGATTGCCTCGTCACGGCTGACGCCCGGCATGAAGTCACCGGCCAGGCCTGCGAGTTGATCGTTGCCGTTGAATACCAGGCTGACTCGCTCCTGCTGGCGCTGCCCGCCGCCGGGCTGGATGCTGTACAGATAATCCCAGCGGCTGGCGTTGAAAGTATCGGTGATAAGCGGGCTACCCATGATAAACCGCACTTGTGACCGGGTCATTCCGGGGCGCAACTGGTCTATCATGTCCTGCGTAACGACATTGCCCTGTTGAATGTCGACCTTGTAAACCCCGGGGAATGAGCAACCGGCGAGTGCGAACAGGCCCACGAGCGTGAGGCTGGACAGCATGAGCTTGGCATTTTGCATCGGTGGGTGACTTCCACTATCTTGGCTGGGCAAAGCCTGGATCATACCCGTATTGAAGGAGGCTGCGAAACAGCAGCAACGAGAAAGCCAACCATGGTTGAAAATAGCGAACTACGCAAAGCCGGCCTCAAAGTGACCCTGCCACGGGTCAAGATTCTGCAGATGCTGGATACCACCGATCGGCGCCATATGAGTGCCGAAGATGTCTACAAAGCGCTGATGGAGGCGGGCGAGGATGTCGGCCTGGCCACGGTTTATCGCGTGCTCACGCAATTCGAGGCGGCGGGGTTGGTGGTTCGCCACAACTTCGATGGCGGCCATGCGGTATTCGAGCTAGCCGACGGTGGCCACCATGACCATATGGTTTGCGTCGATAGCGGTGATGTCATCGAATTCTTCGATCATGACATCGAGAAGTTGCAAAAAGAGATCGTCCAGCGCCACGGCTACGAGCTCGTTGATCACAATCTGGTGCTCTACGTGCGCAAGAAGGCCGAGTGATTATTTAGTGCTGCGTAAAAAGGCGACCTTTCGGTCGCCTTTTTTCGTTGTGGCCGTTTACACCTGGACTGAGCTGATCATCTGGCGGGCGTGGGCCAGCGCTTGTTCGGTCAGGTCGACCCCGCCGAGCATGCGTGCAATCTCCTCGACGCGCTCGCTTTCCTGTAGCACGGCGACCGCCGTATGGGTCTCGTTCTGGCCGCGTGCTTTGTGCACGAACAGGTGGTGATGCCCCTGGGCAGCAACTTGGGGCAAATGGGTAACGGTCAGCACCTGTCCTTGTTCGCCGAGGCGGCGCAGCAGTTGACCTACCACTTCAGCGGTAGGACCGCCGATGCCGACATCGACTTCGTCGAACACCAGTGTCGGTACGTGTGAAGTCTGCGCGGTGATCACCTGGATCGCGAGGCTGATTCGCGACAGCTCGCCGCCGGAAGCGACCTTCGCCAGCGGACGCAGTGGCTGGCCAGGGTTGGCACTGACGAGAAATTCCACCTGTTCCAGCCCGTATGGAAGGTGCTCGCCTTCAGTGCAGGGCTTGAGCACGACTCTGAACTTGCCACCCGGCATACCTAGGCGCTGGATTTCCGTCTCCACCGAAGATGCGAGCGTCTCGGCTGCTTGCCGGCGAGCGTTGCTCAGCTCGGATGCCTTGTCTTGATAATGCCGGCTGTAGGCGGCCAGCTCCTCGCTCAGGCGCTCCAGCGCTTCGTCATCAGCGTTCAGGCTTTCGAGCTCTTCCAACAGGCGCTGCTGCAAGGGGGGCAGTTCGCCTGGTTGTACGCGGTGCTTGCGTGCCAGGGTATAAATGTTGTCCAGCCTTTCTTCCAGTGTCTGCTGACGCTCGGGGTCGGCATCGAAATGATCGACGAAACGATTCAGTTCGCCCATGGCCTCCTCGACCTGGATCTGCGCGCTGGCCAGCAGATTCACCGCTTCAGCCAGTGCGCCGGGCTGGTTCTGGAAAGCGGACAGGCGTTGCAGGCTGCCCGTCAGTGCCGACAGCACGTTACCGGCATCGCTCTCGCTGCACATGTCCATGACCTGGCGGCAGGCGCCGAGTAGCTGTTCGGCATTGGCCAGGTTCTTGTGCTCCTGTTCCAGTTGTCCCAGTTCACCTTCGCCAAGGGCGAGATTTTCCAGCTCTTCCAACTGATAGCTGAGGAGCTGATGGCGTGCGCGCTGCTCGTCGCTGCTATTGCTCAGGCGTTCGAGTGTCTGGCGGGTCTGGCGCCAGCGCTGTGCGGCCAGCTGTACCTGGCGCGCGAGTTCCTGGCTGCCGCTGTATTCGTCGAGCAGGCGCCGGTGGGTATCGGTTTTCAGCAGCGACTGGTGTTCGTGCTGGCTGTGGATATCGATCAGCAGCTCGCCGAGTGCCTTAAGGTCGCCCTGCGGGCAGGGGGTGCCGTTGATGTAGCCCCGCGAGCGGCCTTCGGCGGTGATGACGCGGCGCAGGATGCATGGGCCGTCATTGTCCAGGTCGCGCTCGGCGAGCCAGGCACGCGCATCGGGTATGTCGTCCAGATCGAAACTAGCAAGGATGTCGGCCTTGTCCGCGCCGATGCGCACCGCACTGCTGTCGGCGCGATCTCCCAAGGTAAGCCCGAGGGCATCGAGCATGATCGACTTGCCGGCGCCGGTTTCCCCGCTGATCACGCTCATGCCGCGCTGCAGTTCGAGATCGAGGTGTTCGACGATGGCGAAATTATGGACGGACAGATGAACCAGCATGGCAGGGCTCCCGAAAGCGTGGCTGGCTATTTATACAGTAGTTTTTGAGGCGGCTTCAAGCAGGAAGAAAAAGCAGTGACGAGCCGTAAGCTGCAAGCTCGAGAGGGAATACAAAGGTAAAGCATCTCGATGCAGCTCGAGCCGCTCATGCGTTTAGCTTGCTGGCCGCCCCTTGAACCAGGATTCCGTGCCCCCATATAGCGGCACAAGCGCGGGTTCGACAGCCCGCTGACGTTTTGATGAGGAGGATCGCATGGCCGACGAGCAGAACCTGGACAACCAGAACCCTGAAGAGAGCGAGGAATTGCAAGCCGAGGTGACCGAGGATCTGGCTGCGCGCGTGCATTCGCTCGAGGAGCAGCTGGCGGCGGCGCAGGACCAGTCTCTGCGGGTTGCCGCCGAGTTGCAGAACATTCGCCGCCGCGCCGAGCAGGACGTGGAGAAAGCGCACAAGTTCGCACTGGAAAAATTCTCGGGTGATCTGCTGGCGGTGGCTGACAGTCTGGAGCGCGGCCTCGAGCTGTCGAGCCCAGATGAAGAGGCCGTCAAGGCCGTGCGTGAAGGTCTCGAGCTGACGCTCAAACTGCTACTCGACACACTGGCACGCCATCAGCTGACGCAGCTCGACCCGCAAGGCGAGCCCTTCAATCCCGAGCATCATCAAGCCATGGCAATGGAAGAAAGCACCCACGCTGAGCCTGGCAGCGTGCTCAAGGTCTTCCAGAAGGGCTATCTGCTCAATGGCCGCCTGTTGCGCCCGGCAATGGTCGTCGTCAGCAAGGCGCCGGCGCAAACCCCGCCTTCGATCGACGAGAAGGCTTGAATTTCGGCTGCGGACCCCCATCTGGTAGCCAAGCGTTTTTGTGTTACCCGCAGCCGGTAAACAGGCGCGGATTTCATCCAAGATTTCGGAGATAGATAAATGGGCAAAATCATCGGTATCGACCTGGGGACCACCAACTCCTGCGTCTCTATTCTGGAAAACGGCAAGGCCAAGGTCATCGAGAACGCTGAAGGCGGTCGTACCACGCCGTCGATCATCGCGTATGCAAACGACGGCGAGATCCTGGTCGGCCAGTCTGCCAAGCGTCAGGCCGTGACCAACCCGCACAACACCCTGTACGCAGTGAAGCGTCTGATCGGCCGCCGCTTCGATGAAGAAGTCGTGCAGAAAGATATTCAGATGGTCCCGTACAAGATCGTCAAGGCTGACAACAGCGACGCCTGGGTGGAAGTGAACGGTCAGAAAATGGCGCCGCCGCAGATTTCTGCGGAAATCCTCAAGAAGATGAAGAAGACTGCCGAAGACTATCTCGGCGAGCCGGTCACTGAAGCGGTGATTACCGTACCGGCCTACTTCAACGACAGCCAGCGCCAGGCCACCAAGGATGCCGGTCGCATCGCTGGTCTGGACGTCAAGCGCATCATCAACGAGCCGACAGCGGCAGCACTGGCTTACGGCATGGACAAGGCCAAGGGCGACCACACCGTGATCGTCTACGACCTGGGTGGCGGTACCTTCGACGTATCGGTGATCGAGATCGCTGAAGTCGATGGCGAGCACCAGTTCGAAGTGTTGGCCACTAACGGCGACACCTTCCTCGGTGGTGAGGACTTCGACATCCGTCTAATCGACTACCTCGTCGACGAGTTCAAGAAAGAAAGCGGCATGAACCTCAAGGGCGACCCGCTGGCCATGCAGCGCCTGAAGGAAGCTGCTGAGAAGGCCAAGATCGAGCTGTCCTCCAGCCAGCAGACCGACGTCAACCTGCCGTACATCACTGCCGATGCGAGTGGTCCGAAGCACCTGAACGTGAAGATTTCCCGCGCCAAGCTCGAAGCGCTGGTCGAGGATCTGGTGCAGCGCACCATCGAACCTTGCCGCATCGCGCTGAAGGATGCCGGTATCGATGTATCGAAGATCGACGATGTGATCCTGGTCGGCGGTCAGACCCGCATGCCGTTGGTGCAGCAGAAGGTTGCAGAGTTCTTCGGTAAGGACGCGCGCAAAGACGTCAACCCGGACGAGGCCGTTGCCATGGGCGCTGCCATTCAGGGCGCGGTACTGGCCGGTGACGTCAAGGACGTGCTGCTGCTGGACGTGTCCCCGCTGACCCTGGGTATCGAAACCATGGGTGGCGTGATGACCGCGCTGATCGAGAAGAACACCACCATCCCGACCAAGAAGTCGCAGGTGTTCTCCACTGCCGATGACAACCAGAGCGCCGTGACCATCCACGTGCTGCAGGGCGAGCGCAAGCAGGCCAGCGGCAACAAGTCACTGGGTCGTTTCGACCTGGCCGAGATCCCGCCGGCACCGCGCGGCATGCCGCAGATCGAAGTCACCTTCGACATCGACGCCAACGGCATCCTGCACGTGTCCGCCAAGGACAAGGCCACCGGCAAGCATCAGTCCATCGTGATCAAGGCCAACTCCGGTCTGTCCGAGGAAGAAATCGAGCAGATGGTGCGCGACGCCGAGGCCAACGCCGAGGAAGACCGCAAGTTCGAAGAGCTGGCCGGTGCGCGCAATCAGGGTGACCAGTTGGTCCATGCGACTCGCAAGATGATCACCGAGGCTGGCGACAAGGCCACCGAGGAAGACAAGGCCAGCATCGAGAAGGCCCTTGCCGAGTTGGAAGTTGCTATCAAGGGTGACGACAAGGCCGAGATCGAGGCGAAAATCGCGGCGGTGTCCCAGGCCTCTACACCCCTGGCGCAGAAAATGTATGCCGAACAGCCTCAGGGTGGCGAAGGCCAGCCGGCCGGTGACAATGCGCAGCCTGGTGACGACGTGGTCGATGCCGAGTTCGAAGAGGTCAAGGACAACAAGTAAGCCTGGCTTACTCCGCTCCAGTCCGTCCCGACTGCGTTCGGGCGGGCCAGATCGCTGCGCGGGGGCTTGCTCCCGCGTCGGCGTGTCTGGAGGGTACGAATTTGAAGGTTCAGGAAATTTATGGCCAAACGTGATTATTACGAAGTGCTGGGCGTCGAGCGTGGCGCCAGCGAGGCGGAGCTGAAAAAGGCTTACCGTCGTCTCGCCATGAAGCACCACCCCGATCGCAACCCAGGGGATAAGGCGGCCGAGGAGAGCTTCAAGGAAGCCAACGAGGCTTATGAAGTGCTTTCGGACGCCAGCAAGCGCCAGGCCTACGATCAGTACGGCCACGCCGGTGTCGATCCGCAGATGGGAGCCGGCGCGGGTGCAGCCTATGGCGGCGCCAATTTCTCCGACATTTTCGGCGACGTGTTCAGCGATTTCTTTACTGGTGCCCGCGGCAGCTCCCGTGGTGGTGCGCAGCGCGGCAGCGATTTGCGTTACACCCTCGAGCTGGATTTGGAAGAGGCCGTGCGCGGCACCACCGTGACCATTCGTGTGCCGACGCTTGCCGAGTGCAAGACCTGCGATGGCTCCGGCGCCAAGAAGGGCACCAGTCCGGTTACTTGCACTACTTGCGGTGGCATCGGTCAGGTCCGCATGCAGCAGGGCTTCTTCTCCGTTCAGCAAACCTGCCCGCGCTGTCATGGCAGCGGCAAGATGATCTCCGACCCTTGTGGCAGCTGTCATGGCCAGGGGCGTGTTGAAGAGCAAAAGACGCTGTCGGTGAAGGTGCCGGCGGGTGTCGATACGGGTGACCGCATTCGCCTGACCGGCGAGGGCGAGGCCGGAACTCAAGGTGGCCCGGCGGGTGATCTATACGTGGTGGTCAACGTGCGAGAGCACGCGATCTTCCAGCGCGACGGCAAGCATCTGTATTGCGAAGTGCCGATCAGTTTTGCTGACGCGGCGCTGGGCGGTGAACTGGAAGTGCCAACCTTGGATGGTCGCGTCAAGTTGAAGATCCCCGAGGGCACCCAGACCGGCAAGCAGTTCCGCTTGCGTGGCAAGGGTGTGGCGCCGGTGCGCGGTGGTGCGGCGGGCGACCTGCTGTGCCGGGTTGCGGTGGAAACACCGGTTAACCTGAGCAAGCGCCAGCGCGAAATGCTCGAGGAATTCCGCGGCACGCTGCAGGGCGACACCTCTCATTCGCCCAAGGCCAGCGGCTGGTTCGAAGGTGTGAAGCGCTTTTTCGGCGATGTCTGAGCGGAAGCTGGAAGCTTGAAACCGGAAGCCTGAAGCGCGCCGGAGCAGCTTTCAGCTTCAGGCTTTCCAGCTTGGAGCTTTGTTATGCGACGTATTGCAGTGATGGGCGCCGCTGGGCGCATGGGCAAGACCCTGATCGAAGCGGTGCAGCAGACCGCTGGCGCCGCCGGACTTACCGCGGCGATCGATCGGCCTGATAGTACGCTGGTCGGCGCCGATGCCGGCGAGCTGGCGGCGATCGGGCGTCTGGGGGTGCCGCTGATTGGTGACGTGGCCAAGGTGGCAGATGAGTTCGACGTGCTGATCGACTTTACCCACCCTTCGGTCACCTTGAAGAATCTGGACGTGTGCCGGCGTGCCGGCAAGGCGATGGTGATCGGTACGACCGGTTTTTCCGACGCTGAAAAAGAACGCCTGGCTGCCGCTGCGAAGGATATTCCCATTGTCTTTGCCGCCAATTTCAGCGTTGGGGTCAACCTCTGTCTGAAGCTGCTCGATACTGCGGCCCGTGTGTTGGGCGACGAGGCTGACATCGAGATCATCGAGGCGCATCACCGGCACAAGGTCGATGCGCCATCCGGCACTGCGCTGCGCATGGGTGAGGTGGTCGCCGAGGCGCTGGGGCGCGATCTGCGCAAGGTCGCGGTCTATGGGCGCGAAGGCCAAACCGGCGCGCGCGAGCGGGACACCATCGGCTTCGCCACGGTGCGTGCCGGTGATGTGGTGGGCGACCATACCGTGCTGTTCGCTGCCGAAGGCGAGCGGGTCGAAATCACTCACAAGGCCTCCAGTCGCATGACCTTCGCCAAGGGCGCGGTACGCGCAGCTTTGTGGCTGGATGAAAAGCCGGCCGGGCTGTACGACATGCAGGACGTGCTTGGCTTGCGCTGATTCGCCGTCGGGTGGATTGCGGCTGGACCGCAAGAGGGGTTTTCTGTAAGCTTCCCGCTTTAGTGTGTCCACTAAAAGTTGCGCAGAATGACTCCAATAAAAAGCGGGATGACCTTCATACGTCATCCCGCTTTTTTACAATCTGCGCCTGCTTCAGCCTTGATCTTTGGGAGGTCTCTTGACTAAGCCAGCCCCTACGCCAGCCATTCTGGCCCTTGCCGATGGCAGCATTTTTCGCGGCGAATCCATCGGCGCCGATGGTCAGACCATCGGCGAGGTGGTGTTCAACACCGCCATGACCGGCTATCAGGAAATCCTCACCGACCCGTCCTACGCCAAGCAGATCGTGACCTTGACTTACCCGCATGTGGGTAATACCGGGACCAACCCTGGCGATGCCGAATCCTGGAAGGTCTGGGCCGCCGGCCTGGTCATTCGCGACTTGCCTTTGTTGGCCAGCAACTGGCGCAACCAGCAGTCGCTGCCCGACTATCTCAAGGAGAACGGCACCGTCGCCATCGCTGGGATCGACACGCGCCGCCTGACCCGTATCCTGCGCGAGAAGGGCGCTCAGGATGGCTGCATCCTGGCGGGTGAAGATGCGACCGAAGAGAAGGCGTTAGAGCTGGCGCGAAGCTTTCCAGGCCTCAAGGGCATGGACCTGGCCAAGGAAGTCAGCGTAACGGAACGCTACGAATGGCGCTCCAGCGTGTGGTGCCTGGAAAACGACCAGCACGCGGAAACTCCGGCCAGCGAGCTGCCGTACCACGTGGTGGTCTACGATTACGGGGTGAAATACAACATCCTGCGCATGATGGTTGCGCGTGGATGCCGTCTGACCGTCCTGCCAGCGCAGACGCCTGCCAGCGAAGCGCTAGCGCTGAATCCCGACGGTATCCTGCTGGCTAACGGTCCGGGCGATCCGGCGCCGTGCGATTACGCCATCAAGGCCATCCAGGAGATCCTGGAAACCGATACACCGGTACTCGGCATCTGCCTGGGCCATCAGCTGCTAGCGTTGGCTTCCGGCGCGACCACAGTGAAGATGCCCAATGGGCACCACGGTGCCAACCATCCGGTGCAGGACCTGGACACAGGCGTGGTGATGATCACCAGCCAGAACCACGGTTTTGCCGTAGACGAAGCCAGTCTGCCAAGCAACCTGCGCGCCACGCACAAGTCGCTATTCGACGGCACCTTGCAAGGCATCGAGCGCACCGACAAGGTGGCCTTCAGCTTCCAGGGTCACCCCGAGGCCAGCCCAGGCCCGCATGACGTAGCGCCGCTATTCGACCGATTCATCGAAGCCATGGCCAAGCGCCGTTAAGCCTGCCGACTGACCAAAGGATTCGAGAGTAGACCATGCCAAAACGTACAGATATCAAAAGCATCCTGATCCTCGGCGCTGGCCCCATCGTCATCGGCCAGGCCTGTGAGTTCGACTATTCCGGCGCCCAGGCCTGCAAGGCACTGCGCGAGGAAGGTTTCCGCGTCATTCTGGTGAACTCCAATCCAGCCACCATCATGACCGATCCGGCCATGGCCGACGCCACCTACATCGAGCCGATCAAGTGGGCCACCGTGGCCAAGATCATCGAGAAAGAACGTCCCGACGCCCTGCTGCCGACCATGGGCGGCCAGACCGCGCTGAACTGCGCGCTGGATCTGGAAAAGCATGGCGTGCTTGAAAAGTTCGGCGTCGAGATGATCGGCGCCAACGCCGACACCATCGACAAGGCTGAAGATCGCTCGCGCTTCGACAAGGCGATGAAGAACATCGGCCTGGCATGCCCGGTTTCCGGCATCGCGCACAACATGGACGAAGCTTACGGTGTGCTCGACAAAGTCGGCTTCCCTTGCATCATCCGTCCATCGTTCACCATGGGTGGCACCGGTGGCGGCATCGCCTACAACCGCGAAGAGTTCGAAGAGATCTGCGCCCGCGGTCTCGATCTGTCGCCGACCAGCGAGCTGCTGATCGACGAGTCCTTGATCGGCTGGAAGGAATACGAGATGGAGGTGGTCCGCGACAAGAAGGACAACTGCATCATCGTCTGCGCCATCGAGAACTTCGACCCGATGGGTGTACACACAGGTGACTCCATCACCGTCGCCCCGGCGCAGACCCTCACCGACAAGGAATACCAGATCATGCGCAACGCCTCCCTGGCGGTGCTGCGCGAGATTGGCGTGGAAACCGGCGGCTCCAACGTGCAGTTCGGCATCTGCCCGAACACCGGCCGCATGGTCGTTATCGAGATGAACCCGCGCGTGTCGCGCTCCTCGGCGCTGGCCTCCAAGGCCACGGGCTTCCCGATCGCCAAGATCGCCGCCAAGCTGGCGGTGGGTTACACCCTCGACGAACTGTCGAATGACATCACCGGCGGTCGCACCCCGGCGTCCTTCGAGCCGGCCATCGACTACGTCGTTACCAAGATCCCGCGTTTTGCCTTCGAGAAATTCCCCAAGGCCGACGCTCGCCTGACCACTCAGATGAAATCCGTCGGTGAGGTCATGGCCATCGGTCGTACCTTCCAGGAGTCGGTACAGAAAGCGCTGCGCGGTCTGGAGGTTGGTGTTGCTGGCTTCGATCCGAAGCTGGATTTGGCCGATCCGGAAAGCGAGAGCACACTCAAGCGTGAGCTCACTGTGCCTGGTGCTGATCGCATCTGGTATCTGGGCGACGCTTTCCGCGCCGGCAAGTCGGTGGAGGAGGTGTTCGATCTGACCCGGATCGACGAATGGTTCCTGGTGCAGATCGAAGATCTGATCAAGGATGAAGAACGCATCAAGACCATGGGCCTGTCCAGCATCGACCGCGATGTGATGTACAAGCTCAAGCGCAAAGGTTTTTCCGATGCGCGTCTGGCGAAGCTGCTTGGCGTGACCGAGAAGAACCTGCGCAACCATCGCCAGAAGCTAAAGGTGTTGCCGGTCTACAAGCGCGTCGATACCTGTTCGGCCGAGTTCGCCACCGACACCGCCTACATGTACTCGACCTACGAGGAAGAGTGCGAAGCCAATCCGTCGAGCCGCGACAAGATCATGATTCTCGGCGGTGGGCCTAACCGTATCGGCCAAGGCATCGAATTCGACTATTGCTGCGTACACGCGGCGCTGGCGATGCGCGACGACGGTTACGAGACCATCATGGTCAACTGCAATCCGGAAACCGTCTCGACCGATTACGACACATCGGATCGTCTGTACTTCGAGCCGGTGACGCTGGAAGACGTGCTGGAAATCGTCCGCGTCGAGCAGCCCAAGGGCGTGATCGTTCAGTACGGTGGCCAAACCCCACTGAAATTGGCTCGTGCGCTGGAAGAAGCTGGTGTGCCGATCATCGGTACTAGCCCTGACGCCATCGACCGTGCCGAAGATCGCGAGCGCTTCCAGCAGATGGTCGAGCGCCTCAATCTGCGCCAGCCGCCAAACGCGACTGCGCGTAGTGAAGAAGAGGCGCTGGCCGCATCTAAGGTCATTGGCTACCCGCTGGTGGTGCGTCCGTCCTACGTGCTTGGCGGGCGTGCGATGGAAATCGTCTACCAAGAAGAAGAGCTGCGTCGCTACATGCGCGAAGCGGTGAAGGTCTCCAATGACAGCCCAGTGTTGCTCGACCATTTCCTCAATTGCGCTATCGAGGTCGATATCGACGCGGTGTGCGACGGCGAGCATGTGGTGATCGGGGCGATCATGCAGCACATCGAACAGGCGGGTGTGCACTCCGGTGACTCGGCTTGCTCGTTGCCGCCGTATTCGCTGCCGGCACATATCCAGGACGAGATCCGCGATCAGGTCAAGAAAATGGCTCTGGAGCTCGGGGTTGTCGGTCTGATGAACGTGCAGATGGCGGTTCAGGGCGAGGATATCTTCGTCATCGAAGTGAACCCGCGTGCATCGCGTACCGTTCCCTTCGTCTCCAAGTGCATCGGTGTGTCGTTGGCGATGATTGCCGCGCGTGTCATGGCGGGCAAAACGCTGGAAGAAGTTGGACTGACCGAAGAGATCATTCCCAACTTCTATAGCGTCAAGGAGGCGGTGTTCCCGTTCGCCAAGTTCCCGGGCGTCGACCCGATCCTTGGTCCGGAAATGAAGTCCACCGGTGAGGTAATGGGCGTTGGTGACAACTTCGCCGAAGCCTTCGCCAAGGCGCAGCTGGGCGCGAGCGAGATTCTGCCGAACAGCGGCTGCGCGTTTATCAGCGTGCGTGACGACGACAAGCCCCACGTGGCTCAGGTCGCGCGCGATCTGATCGAGCTCGGTTTCGAGGTGGTTGGTACGGCCGGCACCGCCAAGATCATCGAAGCTGCCGGACTGCCAGTGCGCCGGGTGAACAAGGTGACCGAGGGGCGCCCGCATGTCGTCGACATGATCAAGAATGACGAAGTCACCCTGATCATCAACACCACCGAGGGGCGTCAGTCCATTGCTGACTCCTACTCGATTCGCCGTAATGCTCTGCAACACAAGATCTGCTGCACCACCACGCTCGCAGGTGGCCAGGCGATCTGTGAGGCGCTCAGGTTCGGTCCCGAGAAATCCGTGCGCCGCTTGCAAGACCTCCACGCAGGAATCAAGGCATGACTAAATACCCTATGACTGTCCAGGGTGCGCGAGCCCTGGAAGAGGAACTCAAACATCTGAAAACCGAGCTGCGTCCGCAGATTACCCAGGCCATCGCCGAAGCGCGTGAGTTGGGAGATCTCAAGGAAAACGCCGAATACCATGCCGCTCGGGAGCAGCAGGGTATGGTCGAGGCGCGTGTCCGTGACATCGAGGGCCGTTTGCAGAATGCTCAGGTCATCGACATCGCCAGCATCCCTCATACAGGCAAGGTAATTTTCGGCACCACCGTTGACATTGCCAACGTCGAAACGGATGAAACCGTGACGTACCAGATCGTTGGTGACGATGAGTCCGACATCAAGCGCGGCAAACTATCTGTCAGCTCGCCCATCGCCCGTGCCCTGGTGGGCAAGGAAGAGGGCGATGTGGTGGCAGTTAAGACGCCTAGCGGTGTGGTGGAATACGAGATCGTCGAGGTTCGCCATATCTGACCGCCAATCAATGCGCGCCGGGGTGATCAGCTGGCAGCTGGCCCAGACGTTCTGGGTCGGCGGCCTTTGGTTACTGCAATTCGTGGTGTTGCCGGCGCTGGCAAAAATTGGCCTGGCGCCGCTATTGATCGAAGAGATTGCATCCAGCCTTCGGCCACTGCTGGTGGGCTTTGCTGCGTTCTGTGTCGGGCTGCAGGCAATTGTATTAATCCAGTCCGAAGGCTTTCGCAGTCTTTGGCGAGATGTGCGTGGTCAATTGTTGTTGACCGTATTGCTGCTTGCGGCGAGCCACTTCGTCGTGCGCGCAGGCGTCATTGAATCAGCGTACTGGTTGGTTTTCAGCTATTTGGTAATGGGGTTGTGCGGGCTGATGCTGGTGCTGCAGGTCGCTCCCGGACGGGAGCGATAGGCTAAAGGCGCTGAAGGCGAAAGCGGTTCAGCCCTGAAAGCGATGCACATTCGATAGTTGCTTGTTTACTTTCGGATTCTTCCGGTAGACCAATGCCATCTTGCCGATGGATTGAACCAGTTCGCAGCTGCCGATCTTGCAGAGTTCTTCCATTACCGCATGGCGATCGTCGCGCTCGGTGATTCGCAGCTGTACCTTGATCAGCTCGTGATCGTTCAAAGCGCGCTCCAGTTCGGCCTGCACGCCTTCGGTCAGGCCGTTCTCGGACACGATCAAAACCGGCTTCAAATGATGGCCGATAGATTTGTACTGTTTCTTCTGCTCGTTGGTGAGCGGCATAATTCGACCCTTGCGTCAGAACTCTTGAAAACGGCGGCTAGTGTAACTGACACGTCCTGAGCCGCACAGATGAGGTATCAGCTTGGCACGTTCCAAGACCAGCCCGCGTTGGCTGAAAGAGCATTTCGATGACCCCTATGTGAAGATGGCGCAGCGCGATGGCTATCGTTCACGGGCTAGCTACAAATTGCTCGAAATCCAGGAAAAGGACCGGATTCTGCGCCCGGGCATGACGGTGGTCGATCTGGGGGCGGCTCCGGGAGGATGGTCTCAGGTCACCAGTCGTGTCATCGGTGACCGCGGCCGCCTGATAGCCTCTGACATCCTGCCGATGGACAGCATTGCCGATGTGACCTTCGTGCTCGGGGACTTTACCGAGGAGGAGGTCTTCGCAGAAATTCTCCAGGCCATCGGTGATACGCAAGTCGACCTTGTGATTTCGGATATGGCCCCCAATATGAGTGGGGTGAAAGTAGCTGACCAGGCGCGCGCGATGTTTCTCTGCGAGCTGGCATTGGATTTGGCGATGCGTGTATTGCGCCCCGGTGGCGATTTTTTGATCAAGATCTTTCAGGGAGAGGGTTTCGATGCCTACCTGAAGGACGTGCGGCAGAACTTCGACAAGGTGCAGATGCGCAAGCCTCTATCTTCACGGGATCGCTCACGCGAACAGTATTTGTTGGCGCGTGGCTATCGTGGCGAGGAGTAGTCCCTCGGAGCCCCTGCTCCAGTGGTCTGATAGCGATTCCGGCTGGCGCCAACTGCAGGATTACGGGCTAGCATGTTTCATATCGGGTTACAGACCAAGCTGCCCGTTCAGTAACGTTGTGTAGTAAGTTAGGCCGAGAGCGAACCATCGGCCGTCATGCGGGCTCTCGACAACGAGCTCGCTCTAGAGGGTAGTGAATTGAACGACATGGCAAAAAACCTGATTCTGTGGTTGATCATTGCCGCTGTCCTGGTGACGGTGATGAACAACTTTTCCAGCCCGACCGAGCCCCAGACGCTCAATTATTCTGATTTCATCGAGCAGGTGAAGGAAGGTGGGGTGGAGCGCGTGACCGTCGACGGCTTCGTCATTACCGGCAAACGCAGTGATGGTGAAACCTTCAAGACGATTCGTCCGGCAATTCAGGACAACGGTCTGATTGGCGATCTGATCAATAACAATGTGGTGATCGAAGGCAAACAGCCGGAGCAGCAGAGCATCTGGACGCAGTTGCTGGTCGCTAGTTTCCCGATCTTGGTAATCATCGCGGTTTTCATGTTCTTCATGCGTCAGATGCAGGGCGGAGCGGGCGGCAAGGGCGGGCCGATGAGCTTCGGCAAGAGCAAGGCGCGCCTGCTGTCCGAAGACCAGGTCAAGACCACTTTTGCCGACGTCGCCGGCTGCGACGAGGCTAAGGAAGAAGTAACCGAGCTTGTCGAGTTCCTGCGCGATCCAGGCAAGTTCCAGCGCCTTGGTGGCCGTATTCCGCGCGGTGTGTTGATGGTGGGGTCGCCAGGTACCGGTAAGACATTGCTGGCCAAGGCGGTCGCTGGCGAGGCCAAGGTTCCGTTCTTCACCATCTCCGGTTCCGACTTCGTCGAAATGTTCGTCGGTGTGGGCGCGAGCCGTGTGCGCGACATGTTCGAGCAGGCCAAGAAGCACGCGCCGTGCATCATCTTCATCGATGAAATCGATGCCGTCGGTCGTCACCGTGGCGCAGGTCTGGGTGGTGGTCATGATGAGCGCGAGCAGACGCTCAACCAGCTGCTGGTCGAGATGGACGGCTTTGAAATGAACGACGGCATCATCGTCATTGCTGCAACCAACCGTCCTGACGTACTCGATCCGGCATTGCTGCGCCCTGGTCGTTTTGACCGCCAAGTGGTGGTTGGATTGCCCGATATTCGTGGTCGCGAACAGATTCTTAAAGTTCATATGCGCAAGGTTCCGCTCGGCGACAGTGTCGAGCCGGCGTTGATCGCTCGTGGTACTCCTGGCTTCTCGGGTGCCGATTTGGCCAACTTGGTCAACGAAGCCTCGCTGTTCGCCGCGCGCGCTGGTAAGCGCCTGGTTGAAATGAAAGAATTCGAGTTGGCGAAGGACAAGATCATGATGGGCGCCGAGCGCAAATCCATGGTCATGTCTGAGAAGGAGCGCCTCAATACTGCCTATCACGAGGCGGGTCACGCCATTGTTGGGCGCGTCGTTCCTGAGCATGATCCGGTTTACAAGGTTTCAATCATTCCTCGTGGTCGGGCGCTTGGCGTCACGATGTTCCTTCCCGAGGAGGACCGCTACAGCTTGTCCAAGCGTGCTTTGATCAGTCAGATCTGCTCCTTGTTCGGTGGTCGTATCGCCGAGGAGATGACGCTTGGCTTCGATGGTGTTACGACCGGTGCATCGAATGACATCATGCGCGCTACCCAGCTGGCCCGTAACATGGTCACCAAGTGGGGCTTATCCGAAAAGCTCGGTCCTCTGATGTACGCCGAAGAAGAAGGCGAAGTATTCCTTGGGCGCAGTGCCGGCAGTCAGCACACCAATGTTTCCGGGGATACAGCCAAGCTGATCGACCTTGAGGTACGCAGCATCATCGATCACTGCTATGACACGGCCAGGCAGATTCTGGCTGACAACCGCGACAAGCTCGATGTGATGGCCGAGACGCTGATGAAATACGAAACCATCGACTCCGACCAGATCGACGACATCATGGCGGGGCGAACCCCGCGCGAGCCTCGCGATTGGCAGGACGGTTCAGGCCCAACGGGAACGCCCGTTCAGCCTGAAGGCGATCGCCCGCAGGCTCCAATCGGTGGCCCCGCTGGCGAGCACTAGCTAAGGCTTTTAAATGACTGAAATGTTGCACCCAACCCGGCTGTCTTGTGGCAGCCGGGTTCTTGATTTATCGCGTCCACATGTCATGGGCATCCTCAACGTCACGCCTGATTCGTTCTCTGACGGAGGCCGGCATGTCGGCGTCAATGCGGCGTTGCGTCACGCTGATGCGATGGTGTCTGCCGGTGCGACACTGGTTGATATTGGCGGGGAGTCGACGCGCCCGGGTGCACGTGTCGTTTCGCCGTTAGAGGAGCTGGAACGTGTGGCGCCGGTGGTCGAAGCGATATCGCGCGAGCTCGACGTGGTCATCTCGGTGGATACCTCGACGCCGGCAGTGATTCGCGAGAGTGCACGTCTTGGCGCTGGTCTGATCAATGACGTTCGTTCGCTTTCCCGCGACGGCGCACTGGACGCAGCGGCCGATAGTGGTCTTCCGGTGTGCTTGATGCACATGCGGGGCGAGCCGGCCAACATGCAGATCGATCCGCGCTACGACGATGTCGCGGCCGACGTGTTGGGCTTCCTGCGCGAGCGCATGGAAGTTTGTATTGGCTCGGGCATTCCTGTGGAGCGGATCGTGCTCGATCCCGGGTTTGGCTTCGCGAAGACCCTTTCGCATAATCTCAGTCTGTTTAAGCATATGGAGCAGCTTCACGAGTTGGGGCGGCCGTTGCTAGTTGGTATCTCGCGAAAGAGCATGATTGGACAGACGCTCGGTCGTGATGTGGCGCATCGTCTCTATGGAAGCCTGGGGCTTGCCGCGCTCGCAGTAGCGAAGGGGGCCTGCATCCTGCGTGTGCATGACGTTGCCGAAACGATTGATGTGGTTCGAATGGTTGCCGCCGTGCAAGCGGCGGAATAGGAATTTAGTCATGGCTAGAAAGTATTTTGGAACTGACGGCATACGCGGCCATGTGGGGCAATTTCCAATCACCCCGGACTTTATGCTCAGGCTGGGGTGGGCGGCCGGGATGGCGTTTCGCAAGCAAGGCAAGTGCCGCATCCTGATTGGCAAGGACACCCGCATATCTGGATACATGTTCGAATCGGCGTTGCAGGCCGGGCTTTCCGCGGCAGGTGCCGACGTGCTGCTGCTCGGTCCAATGCCGACACCCGCGGTCGCTTATCTGACTCGTACCTTCCACGCTGACGCGGGTATCGTGATTAGCGCCTCGCACAATCCTCACCACGACAACGGCATCAAGTTCTTCTCTGGACGGGGTACCAAGTTGCCGGATGAGGTTGAGTTGATGATAGAAGAGTTGCTCGATACGCCAATGACAGTCGTGGAGTCCGCTCAGCTCGGCAAAGCATCGCGCATCAACGATGCTGCTGGTCGCTACATCGAGTTCTGCAAGAGCAGCGTTCCCACCAGTACCGACTTCTCCGGCATGAAGATCGTGCTCGATTGCGCCCACGGCGCGACCTACAAGGTGGCTCCTAGCGTCTTTCGTGAGCTTGGATCGGAAGTGGTGGTGATCGCTGCCCAGCCCGACGGGCTGAATATCAACGCCGACGTTGGATCGACTCACATCGCACAATTGCAGAAAGCTGTGGTCGAGCACGGCGCGGATCTCGGTATCGCCTTCGATGGTGACGGCGACCGAGTGATGATGGTCGACCACACTGGTGCGCAGGTGGATGGGGACGAGTTGCTCTACATCATCGCCACCGACTTGCAAGAGCGCGAGTGCCTGGCGGGCGGGGTTGTTGGCACCCTGATGAGTAACCTGGGCCTCGAGCTAGCACTGAAGACGCGCGACATTCCCTTCGTACGAGCGAAGGTTGGCGACCGTTATGTAATGGCGGAAATGCTAGAGCGTAACTGGGTGCTCGGCGGGGAAAACTCAGGGCACATTGTCTGCGCGCAGCATGTGTCCACCGGAGATGCCATCATCGCAGCGCTTCAGGTCGTGCTTGCTCTGAGGAGGCGCGGGCAAAATCTGGCGCAAGAGCGGCTGGCCTGGAACAAGTGTCCGCAGGTCCTGATTAACGTGCGTTTCGCAGGTGATCGAGATCCGATCTCGCACCCCCAGGTTCAGGCCGTCTGTGACAGTGTCACCGAGCGAATGGCTGGTCGGGGGCGTGTATTGTTGCGCAAATCCGGGACCGAGCCTTTGGTGCGCGTGATGGTCGAAGGCGACGACGAAAAACAGGTTCGCAACTACGCCGAGGAGCTAGCCAAAGTGGTTGCTGAAGTTTGTGCATGATTCCCGCTTGCCAGGTGTGTTGCCGTTGAGTACCATCTGCGCCCACTTTGACCGACGAGGTAAAGCATGCGTCGCCCACTGGTAGCTGGTAACTGGAAGATGAACGGTACCCGCGCCAGCGTCGCAGAGCTGATCGATGCGCTTCGTCAGCAGGATATGCCTGCCGAAGTAGAAGTAGTGGTATTTCCAAGCTGTCTGCATTTGGCGCAGGTAGTTATCGATCTGGATGGCAAGGCGATCGCGGTAGGTGCCCAGGATTGCGCAGCGCAGGCTGGCTTCGGTGCCTTTACCGGTGAGGAATCCGCATCGCAGTTGGCTGATGTGGGATGCAAGTGGGTGCTGGTTGGCCATTCTGAGCGACGCCTGATAATGGGCGAGAGCGACGATGTGGTAAGTAGAAAATTCGCAGCGGCATTGGAGTGTGGGATGACTCCGGTGCTTTGTCTGGGAGAGACGCTTGAACAGCGTCAGGCCGGACAGACGTTAGAAGTGGTAGGGCGTCAGTTGGCTCGAATAATAACTGATGCCGGTATCTCTGCTTTCGAGCGAGCAGTTGTGGCATATGAGCCGGTGTGGGCGATAGGTTCCGGGCTCACGGCGACTCCGCAGCAGGCTCAGGAAGTGCATGCGGCCATTCGAGGGCAGCTGGCGCTGGAGGATCAACGTATCGCTGATGGCGTGCGTCTTCTCTATGGCGGCAGTGTGAAGGCGGAGAACGCTTTCGAGCTTTTCGAGATGGCGGATATTGATGGGGGGCTTATAGGTGGTGCCTCTCTGAAATCGAATGATTTCGGCGCGATCTGTCGTGCCGCAGGGAACTGATCAGATGTTGCAGACTGTTGTGATTGTGGTGCATCTGCTGGTTGCCATTGGTGTGGTTGTGCTGGTGTTGCTGCAGCAGGGCAAGGGGGCGGACGCTGGTGCGTCTTTCGGTTCGGGTGCTTCGGCAACTGTTTTCGGGAGTCAAGGTTCCTCTACCTTTCTAAGTCGTTTTACTGCTATACTCGCCGGCGTTTTTTTCGTGACGAGTCTGGGGTTGGCGTTCTTTGCAACGCAGCAGGCCGATCAGATGTCGCAGGCAGGTTTGCCGGATCCGGCGGTGCTGGAAGTTCCAGTCAGCAAGCCAGTGGTTGAAGATGTTCCGGTCTTGGAATCTGCTCCGTCCGCGCCTAGCGCAGATGATGTGCCTCAGATTCAGGAGCAGCAGTAAGGTTTTTGCCGAGGTGGTGGAATTGGTAGACACGCTACCTTGAGGTGGTAGTGGCCATAGGCTGTAGGGGTTCGAGTCCCCTCCTCGGTACCAAACAAGCAGGCCCGCAGATGCGGGCTTTCTTGTTTTCAGGTGTTTGGGTTGACCTGTTTTGTATGCGGTCGTATAATTCGTGCCCAGTTTGACGCGGGGTGGAGCAGTCTGGTAGCTCGTCGGGCTCATAACCCGAAGGTCGTTGGTTCAAATCCAGCCCCCGCAACCAGTTAATGAGAAGCCCCTGTCGAGGGGCTTTTTATTAGCTTCAAGCCAGATCGCCGGCATCTACAGGCGATCATAAGGGATGGGCGTTTCGCCCATTTTTCATTTGTACAGCATGCGCGAGGGACTTCGATGTCGAGCAAGCTAGAACAGTTGCAGGCCTTGTTGGCCCCGGTGGTCGAGGCGCTCGGCTATCAATGCTGGGGCATCGAGTTCATTTCGCAGGGTCGGCATTCCTTGTTGAGGGTCTATATCGATCACTCCAATGGGATTCTTGTCGATGACTGCGAGAAGGTCAGCCGCCAGCTGAGCGGTATTCTCGACGTCGAGGATCCGATCAGTTCCGATTACACGCTTGAAGTGTCCTCGCCTGGTATGGATCGACCGTTGTTCACACTTGAACAGTACTCGGCGCACGTAGGCGAACAGGTCAAAATAAAGCTGCGCTCGCCCTTCGAGGGCCGGCGCAATTTCCAGGGTCTTCTCCGCGGGGTTGAAGAGCAGGACGTGGTAGTGCTGGTAGATGATCACGAGTATCTGTTGCCGATCGATATGATCGACAAGACCAACATAATTCCCCGTTTTGAGTGAATCGCGGATCCCGCGGACCCCAATGGATTGCGAAAGGCGAGGCGTACGATGAGCAAAGAAGTACTGCTGGTTGTGGAGTCGGTATCCAATGAAAAAGGCGTACCGGCCGGTGTGATTTTCGAGGCATTGGAGCTGGCTCTGGCCACGGCTACCAAGAAGCGCTTCGAAGACGAGGTGGACCTAAGGGTTGAGATCAATCGGCAGAACGGTAGTTACGAGACCTTCCGCCGCTGGACGGTGGTCGAAGAAGAGGATTTCGACGATCCGGCGCATCAGGTGACTGTCGATATGCAGCAGGCGCGTGAAGCCGACGCCAAGCTCGGTGACGTTCTGGAAGAGAAGATCGAGTCGATTGAGTTCGGCCGCATTGCTGCGCAGACAGCCAAACAGGTCATCGTGCAGAAGGTACGAGAAGCCGAGCGCGCACAGGTGGTCGAGGCTTATCGTGATCGCCTGGGCGAGATCATCTCCGGCACGGTGAAGAAGGTTACCCGTGACAGCGTCATCGTCGACTTGGGCAACAATGCCGAAGCGTTGTTGGCCCGCGAAGATATCATCGCTCGCGAAACCTTCCGGGTTGGCGCTCGCGTTCGCGCGCTGCTCAAGGAAATCCGTACCGAAAACCGCGGCCCGCAGCTCATTCTGTCCCGCACCGCGCCGCAGATGCTGATTGAACTGTTCCGTATCGAAGTGCCGGAAATCGCAGAAGGTCTGATCGAAGTGATGGGCGCTTCGCGTGATCCAGGCTCGCGCGCCAAGATTGCCGTTCGCTCCAAGGACAAGCGTATCGATCCGCAAGGCGCTTGTATCGGCATGCGTGGTTCGCGCGTACAGGCTGTATCCGGCGAAATCGGTGGCGAGCGCGTCGATATCGTGCTCTGGGACGAGAATCCTGCCCAGTTCGTTATCAACGCGATGGCGCCAGCGGAAGTCGCTGCCATCATCGTCGATGAAGATGCCCACGCCATGGATATCGCCGTCGGTGAGGACAATTTGGCTCAAGCCATCGGTCGCGGTGGTCAGAACGTGCGCCTCGCCAGTCAGCTGACCAGCTGGACGCTGAACGTGATGACCGAGGCGGATATCCAGGACAAGCAGCAGGCTGAAACTGGCGATATTCTGCGCAATTTCATCGAAGAGCTGGATGTCGATGAGGAACTCGCGCAGGTACTGGTCGAAGAGGGCTTCACTTCGCTCGAAGAGGTTGCCTACGTCCCAATGGAGGAAATGCTCGGCATCGAAGGCTTCGACGAAGAGATCGTCAATGAGCTGCGAACCCGTGCCAAGGATCGTTTGCTGACCAAGGCGATCGCAACGGAAGAAAAACTGGCAGATGCCCAGCCGGCCGAGGATTTGCTCGAGCTGGACGGCATGGACAAGGAACTGGCGGTCGAGTTGGCAATGCGGGGTGTCATCACCCGCGAAGACCTGGCCGAGCAGTCGATTGACGACCTGCTCGACATAGACGGCATAGATCAAGAACGTGCCGGCAAGCTGATCATGGCCGCCCGAGCCCATTGGTTCGAGTAAGTAATTTAGCGGCCTGAGGAGAGAGATGCATGACGCAAGTCACGGTGAAAGAACTGGCCCAAGTGGTCGACACACCGGTCGAGCGACTGCTGCAGCAGATGCGTGAGGCAGGACTGTCGCACACCAGCGCCGAGCAAGTAGTGACCGATAACGAAAAGCAAGCGCTGTTGGCGCACTTAAAGAGCAGCCACGGCGCCAAGGTGGATGAGCCGCGCAAGATTACGTTGCAGCGCAAGACCACCACCAAACTGAAAGTGGGTGGTAGCAAAACCATCAGCGTTGAAGTTCGCAAGAAGAAAACCTTCGTCAAGCGTAGCGCCGACGAAATCGAGGCCGAGAAGCAGCGCGAGCTGGAAGAGCAGCGTGCCGCTGAAGAGGCGACTCGTCAGAAGGCTGCCGAGGAAGAGCGCCTGCGCGCCGAGGAAGAGGCTCGCCTCCAAGCGGAAGCAGCGGCGCAAGCAGCAGTTTCTGCACCAGTCGAGGCACCGGTTGCGGCAGTTACTCCTGAGCCCGCTCCGGCCGTCCCGGTCGAAGAGCGCAAGAAGGATGAGCCGCGTCGCACAGACAAGGCCCGGAGCGACGATGATGAGCGTCGTGATCGTAAACAGGCGCAGCATCGTCCTTCGCTGAAGGCCAAAGCGCCACTGTCGCGTACCGTCCGTAGCGGCGAAGACGATGCGGACGGCTTCCGTCGCGGTGGTCGCGGCAAGTCGAAGCTGAAGAAGCGCAACGCGCATGGTTTCCAGAGCCCGACTGGCCCGATCGTTCGTGAAGTCGCCATTGGCGAGACCATCACTGTCGGTGATCTGGCACAGCAGATGTCGGTCAAGGCGGCTGAAGTCATCAAGTTCATGTTCAAGATGGGCAGCCCGGTAACCATCAACCAGGTGCTGGATCAGGAAACTGCTCAGCTGATCGCCGAGGAGTTGGGCCACAAGGTCAAGCTGGTCAGCGACAACGCCCTGGAAGAGCAATTGGCTGAACTGTTGAAATTCGAAGGCGAAGCGATCACCCGTGCGCCGGTCGTGACCGTAATGGGCCACGTCGACCATGGTAAAACCTCGTTGCTCGATTATATTCGTCGCGCCAAGGTAGCGGCTGGTGAGGCGGGTGGCATCACTCAGCACATCGGTGCCTATCACGTGGAAACCGAGCGTGGCATGGTCACCTTCCTCGATACGCCCGGTCACGCTGCGTTTACCGCGATGCGTGCTCGTGGTGCGCAGGCGACAGACATCGTCATCCTCGTGGTCGCTGCCGATGACGGCGTGATGCCGCAGACGATCGAAGCGATTCAGCATGCCAAGGCCGCGGGTGTTCCGCTGGTTGTGGCTGTGAACAAGATCGACAAGCCGGGTGCCGACCTTGATCGGATCCGTAGCGAGTTGTCCGTTCATGAAGTGACTTCCGAAGAGTGGGGCGGTGATACGCCATTCGTGTCGGTTTCCGCCAAGATGGGTACCGGCGTCGACGACCTGCTCGAGGCCGTTCTGCTACAGGCCGAGATTCTCGAACTGACGGCAACTCCGTCCGCTCCGGGGCGTGGCGTTGTGGTCGAATCGCGTCTGGACAAAGGACGTGGCCCGGTCGCTACGGTTCTAGTACAGGACGGCACGCTGCGTCAGGGTGACATGGCGCTGGTTGGCTCGAACTTCGGTCGTATTCGCGCCATGCTCGACGAGAATGGTAAGCCGATCAAGGAAGCCGGCCCGTCGATTCCGGTCGAGATTCTTGGTCTCGACGGTACGCCAGACGCAGGTGACGAGCTCAGCGTGCTGGCAGACGAGAAGAAGGCACGTGAAGTGGCCCTGTTCCGTCAGGGCAAGTTCCGCGAAGTGAAACTGGCTCGCGCTCACGCCGGCAAGCTGGAAAACATCTTCGAGAACATGGGGCAGGAAGAGAAGAAGACGCTCAACATCGTCCTCAAGTCCGACGTACGTGGCTCACTCGAAGCGCTGCAAGGATCGCTCAGCGGTCTGGGCAACGACGAAGTGCAGGTTCGCGTGATCGGTGGCGGTGTCGGTGGTATCACCGAAAGCGACGCCAACCTGGCCCTGGCTTCCAATGCCGTATTGTTCGGTTTCAACGTTCGCGCTGATGCCGGTGCCCGCAAGATCGTCGAGCAGGAAGGTCTGGATCTGCGTTACTACAACGTGATCTACGACATCATCGAAGACGTCAAGAAAGCCCTGACCGGCATGCTTGGCAGTGACGTTCGGGAGAACATCCTCGGCATCGCTGAAGTTCGCGATGTATTCCGTTCGCCGAAGTTTGGCGCCGTCGCAGGCTGCATGGTCATCGAAGGCATGGTCCACCGCAATCGTCCGATCCGCGTTCTGCGCGACGACGTGGTCATCTTCGAAGGCGAGCTGGAATCCCTGCGTCGCTTCAAGGATGACGTCGCCGAAGTGCGCGCCGGTATGGAGTGCGGTATCGGGGTCAAGAGCTACAACGACGTCAAGGCTGGTGACAAGATCGAAGTGTTCGAGAAGGTCGAAGTGGCGCGTTCGCTCTAAGCAAAACGCTAGCTTGAAGCTGGAAGTCAGAAGCCGGAAGCCGCTCGTGCAGCTTCCGGCTTTGGGCTTCCAGCTTTCGGCTTTTAAGAAGGTATGAAAGATGGCAAAAGATTACAGTCGTACCCAGCGTATCGGCGACCAGATGCAGCGCGAGCTGGCACAGCTGATTCAGCGTGAAGTCAAGGACCCGCGTTTGGGTTTGGTAACCATTACCGGGGTCGAGGTCAGTCGTGACCTGTCCCATGCCAAGATATTCATCACCGTCATGGGCAAGGATGACGATGAAGACGCCGTCAAATCCAGCCTTCGGATTCTCAACGAAGCGAGTGGATTTCTGCGTATGCAGCTGGGCAAGGCGATGAAGTTGCGCACGGTGCCGCAGTTGCACTTCAACTACGACGCCAGCGTCCGTCGCGGTGTCGAGCTGGCCTCGCTGATCGAGCGTGCTGTCGCGGAAGACCGCAAACACAGCGATGATGTTGGAGAGTAACGCGTGGCCCAGGTAAAACGTGTTCGCCGCGCAGTTAGCGGCATCATTCTTCTCGATAAGCCTCGTGGATTCACGTCTAACGCGGCGTTGCAGAAGGTTCGCTGGTTGCTCAACGCCGAAAAGGCGGGGCATACAGGGAGTCTGGATCCGCTGGCGACCGGCGTGCTGCCGTTGTGTTTTGGCGAAGCCACCAAGTTTTCCCAGTATCTACTCGATGCCGACAAGGGCTACGAGACCGTTGCCCAGCTCGGCGTGACCACCACCACGGCTGATGCCGAGGGAGAGGTGATCGAGCGCAAGCCTGTCGCCGTCAGCGCAGCGCAGATCGAGGCGCTTCTACCGGAGTTTCGCGGTGACCTGCAGCAGGTGCCGCCGATGTATTCGGCACTCAAGCGTGACGGTCAGCCACTGTACAAGCTGGCGCGTGCCGGAGAGGTAGTGGAGCGCGAGCCGCGTTCTGTTACCATTGCCCGCCTGGATTTGCTCTCGCTGGAAGACGATAGGGCGCGTTTGGCCGTCGCTTGCAGCAAGGGTACTTATATCCGCACGCTCGTCGAAGATATCGGGCTGAAGTTGGGTTGTGGTGCACACGTAGCCGAACTGCGGCGGACTCAGGCTGGACCTTTCGATCTGACCCAGACCGTCAGTCTCGAAGAGCTCGAGCGGGTCCATGCCGAAGGCGGGGCAGAGGCGGTGGATGCCTTTCTCAAGCCGGTCGATAGCGGGCTGGAACACTGGCCACTGCTGCAGCTGTCAGAGCACAGCGCCTTTTATTGGCTGCACGGTCAGCCGGTACGGGCACCGGAAGCGCCGAAATTTGGCATGCTGCGGGTGCAGGATCATAACGGTCGCTTTATCGGCATCGGTGAAGTGAGTGAGGACGGGCGCATTGCGCCGCGTCGACTGATTCGGTCGGAATGACCGATACGCAATGCGCCTCGGTGGTGTGTTGCGTCACGAGGATGGCTGTTGGCAGGCACGGTCAGCCCTCTTTTAAAACACGGGATGCGTCCCGGCCTGTTCACTGTAAGGAGCCCATCATGGCACTTAGCGTTGAAGAAAAAGCCCAGATCGTTAACGAGTACAAGCAAGCTGAAGGCGACACCGGTTCTCCGGAAGTGCAGGTAGCCCTGCTGACCGCCAACATCAACAAGCTGCAAGGTCACTTCAAGGCCAACGGCAAAGACCACCACTCGCGTCGTGGTCTGATCCGTATGGTTAACCAGCGCCGTAAGCTGCTGGACTACCTGAAGGGCAAGGACACTACTCGTTACAGCACCCTGATCGGTCGTCTGGGTCTGCGTCGTTAAGACGTAGCGAGCTGGAAGCCTGGAGCTGGAAGCTTGAAGTCGTAAGTTGGAGAAATCTCCGCTTCTGGCTTCGAGCTTCCAGCTTTTTGGCTTTTGCAGGAGAGATCGGGTCCGACTCCCGCCGCTCCCGCCAATTTCCCCCAAAGGCAACAGAGAGAAGGAAAGCACCGTGAACCCGGTAATCAAGAAATTTCAGTTCGGTCAGTCGACCGTAACCCTCGAGACTGGCCGCATCGCCCGTCAGGCATCCGGCGCCGTGCTGGTCACCGTTGATAACGACGTAACCGTGCTGGTCACGGTCGTTGGTGCCAAGACGGCCGACCCGAGCAAGGGCTTTTTCCCGCTCTCGGTCCACTACCAGGAAAAAACCTACGCAGCCGGCAAGATCCCCGGTGGCTTCTTCAAGCGCGAAGCACGTCCTTCGGAAAAAGAAACCCTGACTTCGCGTCTGATCGATCGCCCGATCCGTCCGCTGTTCCCGGAAGGCTTCCAGAACGAAGTGCAGGTCATCTGCACCGTAGTATCGACCAGCAAGAAGACCGATCCGGACATCGCTGCGATGATCGGTACCTCCGCCGCGCTAGCCATCTCCGGTATTCCGTTCAATGGCCCCATCGGCGCCGCGCGCGTTGCCTTCCATCCCGAAACCGGTTACCTGCTGAACCCGACCTACGAGCAGCTCAAGGCCTCCAGCCTGGACATGGTCGTAGCCGGCACCAAAGATGCCGTTCTGATGGTCGAATCCGAAGCTAAAGAGCTGACCGAAGACCAGATGCTGGGCGCGGTACTGTTCGCCCATGACGAATTCCAGGCTGTGATCCAGGCCGTTGCCGAGCTGGCAGACGAAGCCGGCAAGCCAACTTGGGACTGGCAGCCGAAAGCTGAAAACACCGAGCTGCTCAATGCCATCCGCAGCGAGTTCGGCGAGGCGATTTCCCAGGCCTATACCATCATCATCAAGCAGGATCGCTATGCGCGCCTGGGCGAGCTGCGCGAGCAGATCGTTGCCAAGTTCTCTGGTGAAGAAGGCCAGCCGTCCGCTGGTGAAGTGAAGGAAGCCTTCGGCGAGATCGAATACCGCACCGTTCGCGAAAACATCGTCAACGGCAAGCCGCGTATCGATGGCCGTGACACTCGCACCGTTCGTGGCCTGAACATTGAAGTTGGCGTGCTCGACAAGACCCACGGCTCGGCACTCTTCACCCGTGGTGAAACCCAGGCGCTGGTGGTGGCTACCCTCGGAACTGCCCGTGACGCGCAGCTGCTCGACACCCTGGAAGGCGAGAAGAAAGACCCCTTCATGCTGCACTACAACTTCCCGCCGTACTCGGTCGGCGAATGTGGCCGCATGGGCGCTACCGGCCGTCGCGAGATTGGTCACGGTCGCCTGGCCCGTCGTGGTGTAGCTGCCATGCTGCCGGGCGCTGACGAATTCCCGTACACCATCCGCGTGGTATCGGAAATCACCGAGTCCAACGGCTCCAGCTCGATGGCGTCGGTCTGTGGTGCTTCGCTGGCACTGATGGACGCTGGTGTGCCGATGAAAGCACCGGTTGCCGGTATCGCCATGGGCCTGGTCAAGGAAGGCGAGAAGTTCGCCGTACTGACCGACATTCTCGGTGACGAAGATCACCTGGGCGACATGGACTTCAAAGTTGCCGGTACCGCTAAGGGCGTCACCGCGCTGCAGATGGACATCAAGATCCAGGGCATCACCGAAGAGATCATGGAGCAGGCGCTGGAGCAGGCCCTGGAAGCGCGTCTGAACATCCTTGGCCAGATGAATCAGGTCATCGCGCAGTCGCGTACCGAGCTGTCGGCCAACGCACCGACCATGATTTCGATGAAGATCGATCAGGACAAGATCCGCGACGTGATCGGCAAGGGTGGCGCCACCATTCGCAGCATCTGCGAAGAAACCAAGGCCTCGATCGACATCGAAGATGATGGCTCGATCAAGATCTTTGGCGAAACCAAGGAAGCGGCCGAGGCTGCCAAGCAACGTGTACTGGGCATCACCGCCGAGGCTGAGGTCGGCAAGATCTACGTCGGCAAGGTCGAGCGCATCGTCGACTTCGGCGCCTTCGTCAACATCCTCCCCGGCAAGGACGGTCTGGTACACATTTCGATGCTGAGCGATCAGCGTGTCGAAAAAGTCACCGACGTGCTCAAGGAAGGTCAGGAAGTCGAAGTGCTGGTGCTGGACGTGGACAACCGCGGTCGCATCAAGCTGTCGATCAAGGACGTGGCGGCGGCGAAAGCTTCGGGCGCCTAACGCAGCGATATAAAAGGACCCTTAAGGTTCTTTTCGATTGAGACGAACCCCGCCAAACGGCGGGGTTCGTTTTTTCAGGCAGGGGTATCTCTTCTAGCGGTCTCTTGGGCTGGCACCTGAGCTTGCGACGATTCATCCAGCCGGCCACGCAACGCATTGCTTTCGTTAGTTGCTCGTCGTCGCGTCAGGTCGTGTTTGTAGCCTATCGAGCAGCGAAAGAATCAACGGCTATTGCAAGTTGCACGCTTCGCTGGAGTGGAACATGCAGTGTGCTAGTGGCGTTCAGCTACTTGAATTCTCAACTTATTGATTTTATTGAGATTTAAAAAACAAAAAGATGGCATGGCGCTTGCGATATTACCTGTGAATCTGCGTCGGAGTGATGCCGCAGACATTTGAAGAAAAACAGGAGTGCCATATGAACATTCAGAACCCTCTTACCGCTGTTGCCGTCGCCGCTGCTCTGAGCTTGCCGATGGCAGGTGCCGCTTTCGCCGACACTACTCCAGCACTGGATAAGACCGATACCGTCATGCTGGCAACCAACGACACCATGAAGGAAGCCGGTGACGCCACGTCCGATACCTGGATCACCACCAAGGTGAAATCGTCCCTGCTGGCGGAAGACGCTACACCGGGCATGGATATCGAAGTGGAAACCAAAGACGGTGTTGTATCGCTGTCAGGCACTGTAGCCACCGAAGCTGAGCGTGAGGCGGCGATCAATAAGGCCAAGTCCATCAAGGGCGTACGTGAAGTCTCGGCAGACGGCCTGAAAGCTGCCGACTGATATTCGCTGCCGTCGCAGGAACAAATGAAGCCCCACTTTACAGTGGGGTTTTTTATATACGTTTCAGCGACCGCGCTGGCTTTCGATCCGGCGCAGCCGGTTTCCTTCGAAACGCAAGAAATGGTACATGCCGTTGGTTGGGCCGTAAGTCCATTCCTCAACTGGGACCTCATGGCGAAAGCCATAGTCATCGAGGATTTCCTTGTAGCCAACCAGGGCGGAGCTGGAGGGCTCGCCGCACTTACTGCTGACCTCGCTGGTGGACGCTTCAAGGCTAACGAGCGCACTGCCGCAGCGATGCGTAGAAGACGCATGAGCACCGATGGAGAGCACGATCAGGCTCAGCAGGAGCAGGGGTGAGCTGGGGAACATGTTGAGGCCTCTTAACGAGCGCGACGGGATTCGATGCGTACCAGCCGGTTGCCTTCGAACGTAAGGATGCTGAGCATGCCGTTGTCAGGCCCATACAACCATTCCTCGACTACCATTTCCCGCCTGGCGTGTGGGCCCAGCGCGTAGCCGACCAGATCCCGCCGCACTGGCGCGCCGCACTTGTTCTCAACTTCGAAAGGCCGATCGCCAGTACTGATCAGCGCGCTGCCGCAGCGTAGCGTTTCCGCCTGGGCGAAAGGGGCTGCCAGGATAGTGCTGAGCAGCAGCGTATGGATTATGGCAGGCATCATTCGCTTCCCAGATGCAGGGGCGTTGGGATCTGTCCGTCTTGCTCGGCTTCCGCAATGCCGGTGTCTAGCAGGTACACACGCGAAGCATCGAGGCCAGCCTGATCGACCAGATAATCCTTGATCGAAGCGGCGCGGGCGCGGCTCAAGCGGCGTAGCAGGGCAGTGCTGTCGGCTCGGCTGGTCAGTATGGCGTCGCGCATCTTCTCGCTGCGTACCTGCTCGTCGAGCTCGCTCCATTGAGTGGGCGGTTGTTGGCCGAGACGGCTGCGATAGATGCCTTCGAGCATGGCGGCTTTCTCCTCATCGCCAATTTCCAGTTGCCCAGCGTCGGCAGGTACCTTGTCGCCGCGACGCTGCAGCATCTTGTACCAGGTTTCCTGATATTCGTTCTGCAGCCATTGTTCGGCCAGCAGCGGTCCGTCGGCCTGAGGTGAGCTCTGTCCTTCGACTTCGAGGCGCAACACGGGGCGCTCATTCAGCGCACGGCCCAGGGTGTCCAGGTTGGCGCGCGCCGGCTGATCAAGTTCACTGCTGCCGGGTGCGAAGAGCACTTGGCTGAGATCTTCCTGGTCGCCGCCGACGACACCGGCGAGAAATTTGAACGGTGCTTTGACTGCACGAGTAAGGAGGTTGCGCAGCGTCTGCCAGACGATCGGCATGACATCGAACTGAGGGTTGTTGAGGTCGCCCTGAACCGGCAGCTCCAACGAAATCGTGCCACGACTGTCCTTCAGCAGCGCGACGGCCAGGCGTACTGGCAGATCGACCGCTTCGGGACTGTCCACCTTCTCGCCAAGCTGCAGCTGTTGCAGCACGACCTTGTTCTCGGCGTTCAGTTGGCCCTGCTGAATGCGGTAGTGGAGATCGAGATCCATGCGGCCTTTGCGGATGCGATAACCGGCGAACTTTCCAGAGTAGGGCGAAAGGTTGGTCAGTTCGACCTGCCGGAAGCGCGTGGCGATATCGAGGCTCTGCAGCGGATCGAATGGCGTGAGGTTCCCTTTGATGCTGACTGGCGCATAGCGATCAACCTTGCCGTTGATGTCGACCGTGGCCGGTTGCTGCGCCTGGTTGTCGATCGTACCGATCTCGCCGCTGAGCTCCTGCACGGCCGTTATGAAGGGAGGGCGCAGACTGAGGTCGGAAAAATTGGCCGAACCCTCATTGATGGTAATGCCCCCTATGCGAATACCCATCGGCTCTGCTTGCTCGGTTGTCGCAGTAGCCGCGCTATCGCTGTCGGCCGCGGTCGTCTTGTCCACCAACAGATCATTGATATTGGTGGTGAGGTCCGGATTGATGATGAAGCGCGCGTAGGGTTGGGTCAGGTCGATGCGTTCGATCTGCAACTGTTGGGGATGCTGGTAATCCAGCCCGCCGAGTTGCAAGCGCTGCCATTTGACGAAGTCGCGATTGTTGATGGTATCGAGCGTATGCAGCTGGGTAATCTCGGCTGCCCCTCCGAGATTGAACGCCAGTGGTTCGGTGCCGGTCAGCTCAAGTTCCAGCTGACTGGCCAGCATGCCGCTGCGCAATTCGAGATGCACGAAAGGCGTCAGGTAGGCCTGAGCGATGCGCAGGTCGATATCCTGCGTGCTGATGCTCAGTCGTCCAGACGCAGGCTGCAATTGCAACTGTCCCGCCGCTTGCAAGGTGCCCTGGTTGCCTACGCCGGTGGTCAGTTCCAGCCCGAAAGGCGAAGTGCCCAGGCTGTCGAAATCGGACACGGCAAGATTAAGCGGACCCAGCTGCAGCGCGACCTCATCCGCCGGCACACGGTCACGCAGATGTACCCGGTAGTCGCGTAGCTGGGCGTCACTCAGCAGCACCTGCCAGGCTGTCGACTGGTCGTCGGCGGTAGCTGCTTGTACGGGTCCGACGGCGTCCGTCTGTTCGGCGGTTTCCGGCTGGGTGTTGGCGGACGATGGGGTCAGCAGTTTCTGCCAGTTCAGCTCGCCGTCGGGTTCGCGGGTTACCCAGGTTTCCAGAGCATCGCTGCGCAGCTGGCCGATCACAACCTGTTGCTTGGTCAGATCCAGTGATGTCTGGCTGATTTCAAGCTTGTTCAGGCGAACCATTGGCTGCCCGTCGGCGGTATCGAGTTCGAGTGGTGCCAGTTGGGCGTTCAGGTTGCTCAATTGCAGCTCGGTGCGCTCCGCCAGATCGAGCCGATAATCGCTGGCGAAACTGAGCCGGCCTTGCTGCAGGCGCAGTGGTACGGCGTCATGGGCGTAGGCCCAGAAGTCCTTCAGTGCCAGATTGCTGATTTTCAGCTGGCCGGACGAGCTGATGGTTGGCGCCAGATTGAACTGTCCGTTCCAGTCCACCCGGGCACCGCTGGGGCCGGTCGCGACCAGCACCGCATCGGCTGCGTCATCCGAGCGGGTGGCGAAGTTCAGCAGCTCGAAACTGAGTGAGTCGAGGAGGAAGTCGATGGGCTCTTCAGGGCGCTGGTCGGCGAAGCGGACCGAGCCCTCCACCAGCTGCAGTCGGTTGATATGCAGGGCGAAGGGTTCTTCCGGCTCTTGCGGCTCTTCATCTTCAGCAGACGGTGGCAGGTCGAACAGTCGTGTCAGGTTGAGCGTACCGTCTTTGTCGAACACCACTTCGGTGTGCAGCTGGGTCAGCTCGATATTTTCTATCTGCAGGGCGCGGTGCCAGAGGCTGCTCCATTGCAGATCGAGATACAGACGTTCGAAGCCGAGCTGCGGCTGATCAGCCTCGCCGAGGCGCAGGTCGTACAGCGTCAGTTCGAGACTGAATGGGTTGAATTCGATTCGTTCCAGGCGCGCCGGCACCGTCGCGTACTGGATTAGTTGCTGGTTGACGACACGCTGGGCGACACCAGGCAGTATCAAGAAGCCAAGCAGGCAATAGCAGACCAGTGCGGTCATCAGGCAGATGAGTGCGCGCTTCATTCCGTTGGGCATGCGGACCTACATTCCGAGCGATGGACTGCCTTGGAGTATGGCACGCCATGCGGGTTCCTCTATGCCACCGGTAACCCGTACCGCTTCACAATTGCAGCGTGAGAATCTTCAATGGCGGTCGCCCGTCGGCGGAAGGGAAGTCCAGCGCCGGCGACAGCACTCGGCAATCGCGTACCGGCCGTCCGGCCTTCGTTGCGCACCGCAGAACCTGCTCGCGCCAGTCGTCGAGGTCGACCTTCGCCAGGTTGTTGCAGCAGACCAGCACGCCATCTTCAGCGGTGACAAGCAGTGCAGGCTTGAGCAGGCTCTGATAATCGCGCAACAGATCGACGGTGCCGAATGCGCTTTTCGACCAGGCTGGCGGATCGAGCAAGACCAGATCGAACTGTTGCGGTGCAAGGCGCGGATAGTCGGGCAGCGCTCGCCCGCGGCGCTGTGGGACCGGCAAGCCCGCCAACTGACGGATCGCCGGAAAATAATCCGACTGGATGAACCGCATCGGCGCCAGTTCGGGATTGAGCGCGCCGTTCTCCCGTCCGACCGCGAGGTTGCTTTCGGCAAAGTCCAGATTGCACACCTCACGCGCACCACCTGCAGCCGCGCAGAGGCCGACGCCACAGGTGTAAGCGAACAGGTTGAGCACCGACTTGCCGGCGCTGTTGGCCTTGACCCAGCCGCGTGCGTTGCGCAGATCGAGAAACAGCAGCGGATCCTGCCCGCTGTGCCGCGCGCGGACTCGGTAGTTCAGGCCCCATTCCCGACCGACCTGATCGTCCAGCGCCGCCGGATCGGCGCGATAGACCGAGTCGCTGCGGTCGATACGCGAGTTCCCCTGGGAGCGGTCGTTGTAGACCAGCGAGAGGGTTTCGCCGATGGCGGTGCAAAGCTGTTCGTGCACGGCCAGTAGCACGTCGCGTTCGAGCGGCTGATGAAAGCTTTGCACCAGCAACTGCGGGCCGTAACGATCGATCGTCAGGCCGGGCGCGCCTTCCTGGCTACCGTGGAAGAGTCGGTAACAGTCGGTGGCCTGGTCGTGCAGTTGGTCGAGCAGAGTTTCGCGATGGCGGAAGGCGGCGCGCAGCGCCTGTTCCAGAGAAGACATGCGCGGCGACTCGGAGGGGAGGGCCGCGCAGTTTATCGGAAATAGCCGGCGCTGGGCCGGCTGGGTGCTTAGCGGCGCGCGATCAGCGCTTGATCGCCAGCGCAACGCCCTGACCGCCGCCGATGCACAGCGTTGCCAGCCCTTTATGGGCGTCGCGGCGGATCATTTCGTGCAGCAGGGTGACCAGGATGCGGCAGCCGGAGGCACCAATCGGATGGCCGATGGCGATGGCGCCGCCGTTGACGTTGACCTTCTCCGCGTCCCAGCCGAGCTCCTTGCCAACTGAAAGCGCCTGGGCGGCGAATGCCTCGTTGGCTTCGATCAGGTCGAGCTGATCGAGGCTCCAGCCTGCCTTTTCCAGGCATCGGCGGGTGGCCGATACCGGGGCGATGCCCATGATCGCCGGATCGACACCCGCATTGGCGTAACCGGCGATACGCGCCAGTACCGGCAGACCCAGCGCCTTGGCCTTGTCCGCACTCATCAGTAGCACGGCGGCGGCACCGTCGTTGAGGCTGGAGGCGTTACCGGCCGTTACGCTACCGTCCTTCTTGAAGGCGGGCTTGAGCTTGCTCAGGCTCTCGGCTGTGGTGCCCGCGCGCGGCTGCTCGTCGGTTTCGAACACCAGCGGATCGCCCTTGCGCTGCGGAATCTCGATCGGCGTGATCTCCTCGCCGAAGCGCCCTGCCTCGATGGCGGCAACCGCCTTCTGTTGGGAGGCTGCGGCGAAGGCATCCTGTTCCTCTCGCGTAATGCCGTACTTCGCGACGAGATTTTCGGCGGTGATGCCCATGTGATAGTCATTGAAGGCGTCCCACAGCCCATCCTGGATCATGCTGTCGAGCAGCTTGCCATGACCCATGCGCAGTCCCGTGCGGGCCGCAGGCATGACGTAGGGCGCCAGGCTCATGTTTTCCATGCCGCCGGCAATCACTACTTCGGCGTCGCCGCAGCGGATAGCCTGTGTCGCGAGGTGCAGCGCTTTCAGGCCGGAGCCGCAGACCTTGTTCAGCGTCATGGCTGGGACCGCGGCGGGCAGGCCGGCATTGATTGCAGCTTGGCGCGCCGGGTTCTGGCCGGCGCCCGCGGTGAGAACTTGCCCGAGGATGACTTCGTCCACCTCGGCGGGGTCGATGCCTGTTTGTTGCAGCAGACGGCGAATCACCGCCGCGCCCAGGTCGGCTGCAGGAATATCGGCCAGCGCGCCCTGAAAGCTGCCGACGGCGGTACGGGTGGCGGCGACAATGACGACTTCTTGCATGCAGGTTGACCTCGAAAAGAGCGGGATTCGCGCGGGGCGCCCATGTTGGCATACCGCTTTGGGCGGCTCCAATTGCGGAACCTGCCGGTCACGTTATCGGCTGGGCAGTCCCATGCGTCGGCGTGCCCGATGTACCGAACCGTTGCGCACGGCCCAGCGCAGCACTGGAGCGGTGCGTCTGACGCCGAACCGTATCAGCTGGCGCTGAGCCGGGCTCTGCTGCAGTCCGAGCATGGCGCTGGCCCAGTCCGGTAGCAGCTCGACTCCCGCCTGCATCATCAGGGCGCCGAATGGCCGGGCCAGCGCGCTGGGTGCCGGTGCGTCGAACAGCACGCGGAGAATCTCCCTCGAGCGCTCGTCGCACTGCAACTGCGGCTGTACCTCTTGCAGATACTCCGCAACCTGCTTTCTTGAACGCGGCACCTGGCATGCGCCAAGAGACTCGGCGATCCGTGCGACCTCATCGTAATAACTATCCTGATCATCGCCAGACAACGCAGGGTTGAGGTAACGCAGGTGCGCCTTGAGAAAACTGCTGACCTCGGCTACGTGCACCCAGGTCAGCAGTTCGGGATCGTAGGCGGCGTAGGGGCGGCCATCGGCTGCATGACCCGTGATCTGCAGATGGATCGAGCGGACACGCTCGATCAGCCGTTGTGCATCCGCCTGGCTGCCGAAGGTTGTCGCCGATATGAATTGCCCGGTACGCCGCAAACGGCCGAGCAGGTCTTCGCGGAAGTTCGAATGATCCCAGACGCCGGCCAGCGCCAGCGGATGCAGGGCTTGCAGCAGCAACGCGGAAATGCCGCCGATCAGCATCGAAGTGAAGTCACCATGGACCCGCCAGCAGACCGAATCCGGGCCGAATAAGCCTGGGTCGCCCAGGGGCTGTTCATAGTCGACGCCTCCAATGGCCAGGCCGGTGAGGCTGAGCACCTGTGTTTCGATACGACGGCGGATGAATTCCATGGCCAGGCATTCTGCTTCGAGTGAAGCCGGAATGTTACCCGATGGATGCCGTTACCGATTCAGGGGGAAGTGGGGTTCAACCGGACAGCGTTTGCCGCCCGGTTGCAACGTAGGCTCAGCCGCGATGGCGACCGCGGAAGAAATCGATCAGACCCTGGGTCGAGGCGTCTTCGGCTGGCGGTGCGTCGAAGCTGGTCATCTGACCGTACACGGCCTTGCCCAGATCCTTGCCCAGCTCCACGCCCCACTGGTCGAAAGAATTGATCCCCCAAATCACGCCTTGTACGAACACCTTGTGCTCGTAGAGCGCAATCAGCGCGCCGAGGCGGCCGGGGCTGATGGTCTCCATCACCACGGTATTGCTCGGGCGATTGCCTGGAATCACTTTGTGCGGCGCCAGGCGCTCAATCTCGGCTTCGCCAAGCCCCTTGGCCCGCAGCTCGGCTTCGGCTTCCTCGCGGGTCTTGCCGCGCATCAGCGCTTGGCTCTGCGACAGGCAGTTCGCATACAGCCACTCATGGTGGTCGGCCACCGGGTTGTGGCTGACCACGGGCACGATGAAGTCGGCCGGAATCAGTGGCGTGCCCTGGTGCAGCAGCTGGTGATAGGCGTGCTGGCCGTTGGCGCCGACGCCACCCCAGATCACCGGGCCGGTGCCGCAGGAGACCGGCGTACCGTCCTGGCGCACGCTCTTGCCGTTGGACTCCATGTCCATCTGCTGCAGGTGTTTGACGAAGTTGCGCAGGTAATGGTCGTACGGCAGGAAGGCGTAGCTCTGCGCGCCCCAGAAGTTGTGGTACCAGACGCCAAGCATCGCCAGCAGCACCGGCATGTTGCTTTCGAACGGCTCGCTGAGGAAGTGACTATCCATGCTGTAAGCGCCGGACAGCAGATCCTTGAAGTTGGACATGCCGATGGCCAGCGCGATGGGCAGGCCGATGGCTGACCACAGCGAATAGCGCCCGCCGACCCAGTCCCACATAGGGAAGATGTTCTTTTCGCGGATGCCGAACTCAACGGCCGCCTTTTTGTTGCTGGTCACCGCGATGAAGTGGCGGTAGAGCTTCTCCTCTGTGCCGCCCTTGCCGAGATACCAGGTACGTGCGGCCTGTGCATTCTTCAGCGTCTCGAGCGTGCCGAAGGTCTTGCTGGAGATGATGAATAGTGTGGTTTCCACGTTCAGCTTGGCAGTCACTTCGCGGAATTCGCTGCCGTCGATGTTCGCCAGGTAATGCGTGCGCACGCCATGCTGAGTGAAGGGCAGCAGTGCCTCGGAAACCAGCTGCGGACCGAGGAACGAGCCTCCGATGCCAATGTTCACCACGTCGGTGATGGTCTTGTCGCTGAAGCCGCGCCAGAGATTGTTGTGGATGCGCGTAACGATGTCGGTCATCTGCGCCAGCGCGGCGTGCACGTCGCGCATGATGTTCTGCCCGTCGACCATCACTGAATCGCCCATCGGGCGGCGCAAGGCGGTGTGCAGGACCGGACGATTTTCCGAGGCGTTGATCCGCTCGCCTTCGAACATGGCGCGCGCGGCCTGCTCGACGCCGGCTTCACGGGCCAGGTTCACCAGCAGGGTGCGCGTCTCGGGTGTGATCAGGTTCTTCGAATAGTCGAGAAACAGGCCGCAGCAGGAAACCGACAGATCATCGAAGCGCGTCGGGTCGGCCTTGAATGCGTCGCGCATGCTGAAGTTCTGCATGGCAAGGCGGTGTTCTTCCAAGGCCTTCCAGGACGACAGGCCGGTGGCATCGAGAGGGTGCTCGTAATAGCTCATGGTAGTGCGGCTTCCTTTGCTTGGCGGACTGTCTCGATTCCGCGCCGCCCCAGGCGTAGCCCTGGAGCTGCGGTTGGACAGTCATTCGATGATGCTGACACGCTGGCACTCATCCTGAATGCATCGGGCGCGTACCGCTTCGATTCAATGAAGCTAGGGTGGCGCATCCTGCGCCGCCGAGACAGTCTGACTGGGAAAAACGCCCGGCGTTCCGAATGCTCGCCGCGCCTGCTATCGATACCCGCCATAGCCCTCTACGACCATTACAGATTAGCGCGTCAGGGGGAACCCTCAGGGCACAAAAAAGCCCGCAACGCGAAGGGCGTGCGGGCTTTCGAACGACTCATTCGCAGTCAGGCGACCTGGACCGGAATGGCGTTGCTGGTGTGGCTGAGTTCGCCATCTGCGCCCATGTAGAGGACGTGTGGCTTGAAGCTGGCCAGCTCGGCTTCGCTGTAATGGGCGTAAGCGCAAATGATCAGGCGATGACCTACGCCGGCCTTGTGCGCGGCTGCGCCGTTGACGGAAATGATCTTCGAACCCTCTTCGCCACGGATGGCGTACGTGGTGAAGCGCTCACCGTTGTCGACGTTGTAAATCTGGATCTGCTCGTATTCACGGATGCCGGCCAGGTCCAGCCAGTCGCCGTCGATGGCGCAGGAGCCTTCGTAATCCAGCACCGAGTGGGTTACCTGGGCGCGGTGCAATTTGGCCTTGAGCATGATGGCGTGCATGGCGGGTTCCTCCGGGTGCGCAAGCGGCGCAGAGTGTGCCCGAACCCACAAGTGTGATCAAGACCGAGGGACGGGCAGGGCGGTGCCGATGGTCGGCGGTTATACCGATGCGGGTCTGATATCGACCAGCAGGTTATCGATCAGGCGGGTTTTGCCGAGAAATACCGCTGCGAGAATGATCAGTTCGCGTGTATCGCCTGTGGCTGGCTGCAGATCCGTCGCGTTGCGAATTTCCAGGTAGTCGGGACGTAAGCCGGCTGCCTGCAGTGCCTGTTGTCCCTCGGCCAGTAGCGTCGGGTAGTTGCGATGCCCGTTGCGAATCGCGTCTGCCAGCTGGTTCAGCGTGCGATACAGGGCTGGAGCGATGGCGCGTTCCTCGGTATTGAGGTAGCCGTTGCGCGAGGACAGTGCCAAGCCGTCTTCGGCACGCATGGTTGGCTGGCCAATGATCTGCACGGGCATGTTCAGGTCGCGAACCATGGTGCGGATCACCGCCAACTGCTGGAAGTCCTTCTGGCCGAACACGGCAAGATCGGGCAGTACCATGTTGAACAGCTTGCTGACGACGGTCGAGACACCATCGAAATGGCCGGGTCGGCTACCGCCACAGAGCCCTTCGGATACCCCCGGCACCCGCACGATGGTCTGCATCGACTGGCCGTGGGGATACATCTCCTCGACGCTGGGTGCGAACAGCAGATGGCAACCCGCCTCGAAGAGCTTTTCCTGGTCCGCCGTGAGCGTGCGCGGATAACTGGCCAGATCCTCGTTCGGGCCGAACTGCAACGGGTTGACGAAGATGCTGGCGACCACGAAATCCGCGCGCTGGCCGGCCTTCTTCACTAACGCGATATGTCCTGCGTGCAGGTTGCCCATGGTTGGCACGAAGCCGATGCGTTTGCCCTCGCCACGTGCGCGGGTCACCGCGGCGCGCAGGTCGGCGACGGTTTTCACCACGTTCATGACGAGAATCCGTGTTCGGCGGCTGGGAACTCCACGCTTTTCACCGCCTGGGCGTAGGCAGCGATGGCGGATGTGATGTCGCCGTGTTCGCGCATGAAATTCTTCACGAATTTAGGCGCGCGTCCGCTGAGGGACAATCCGAGCATGTCGTGCAGGACCAATACCTGACCATCGGTGGCGCTACCGGCGCCGATGCCGATCACTGGCACCGAAACCGCCTGGGTGATGCGGGCCGCCAGCTCGCTGGGCACGCACTCGAGCAGCAGCATGGCAGCGCCCGCCGCCTCGAGCGCCTTGGCGTCGGCAATCATCTGCAGCGCCTGGGCCTCTTGGCGGCCTTGCACCTTATAGCCGCCCAGTATGTTGACGGTCTGTGGCGTGAGACCCATGTGGGCGCAGACCGGGATGCCGCGTTCGGCCAGCAAACGGATGGATTCGGCCAGCCATGCCGCACCCTCGACCTTGACCATGTGCGCGCCGGCCCGCATCAGCGTGGCCGAGTTGTCCAGGGTCTGCTCGATGGTGGCGTTGGCCATGAACGGCAGATCGGCGACGATCATCGCGCCACGGTTGCCACGTTTGACGCAGGCGGTGTGGTAGGCCATCTCTTCAATGGACACCGGCAAGGTGCTGTCGTGACCTTGCAGGACCATACCCAGCGAATCGCCGATCAGCAGCATCTCGACTCCCGCTTCGCACGCGGTCTTGGCGAAGGTGGCGTCATAGCAGGTGAGCATGACGATCTTCTCGCCTTTCTGCTTGAGGCCTTGCAGGGTGGTCAGGGTTACGTCTGGCATGAATGCCGTCCTCCTAGAGCCTCTGAGGGATCACGGTAGTCGGAGCGTCACCGATGGGCAGGATTACCAATTCGATGCGTGCCGGCAGAGGGCGCTTATAGTCCTGATGGCGGCGAGCTAAGTCAATCGTGAGTGTTACCCACACGTTACATCTGTTACCGGTGGGTTACAGCGGTTCGTCGAGGCGTTCGAGGCCTTCGAATGAGCAGGCTGCCAGCAGATCGGCTAGGTTGCGTCCATCTGGAAGCTGCAGATGCTGCGGTGCAATTTCGGCGAGTGGATAGAGCACGAAGGCTCGGGCATGCAGATGATAATGCGGGACGGTCAGGCGCGGCTCGTCGAGTAACCGATCGCCGAACAGCAGGATGTCGAGGTCCAGTGTTCGCGGTCCCCAGCGCTCTGCCTTGCGCTCGCGTCCCTGAGCCTTTTCGATGGATTGCAGCGCGTCGAGCAGATCCAACGGGGCCAGCAAGGTATCGAGCGCGGCGACGGCATTGTTGTAGCGCGGCTGATCCGGTGGGCCGAGCGGGTCGCTGGCGTATAGCGAAGACACCGCAACGAGCCGAGAAGAGGGGACGGCCGCCAATGCCTTGAGCGCACCGCGCAACTGCTCGCGTGGTTCGGCCAGATTGCTGCCCAGGCCGATATAAACCCGTTCCATTATTCGTCGGAGGTCGGTGCGCTTTCGTTCGGGCCGCGCTTGCGTCGATTGTTGCTGCGGCGGCGTTTGCGCGGCGCTCCGTTGGCGTTGTCCTTGCTGCTGAGGCCGCGAATCATGTTGCGACGTTCGCTGTCGCTGGCCTCCTGATAGTCGGTCCACCATTCGCCCAAACCGTCGGTCTGCTCGCCGGCACTCTCGCGCAGCAGGAGGAAATCGTAGCCCGCACGAAAGCGCGGATTGTCCAGCAGCTGATCGGCGCGACGACCCTGACGGCGCGGCAGACGCTCCTGCATGTCCCAGATTTCCCGCATCGGCATGGTGAAACGTTTGGGTATGGCGGTGCGCTGGCACTGTTCCCAGATCAGCTCATGCGCGGCATCCTGCATCGCCGGTATGGGCGGCAATCCTCTGGCCTGCGCTTCGGCGACGCGCGCCGGCAGCGCCGGCCACAGCAGGGCGGCGAACAGGAACGCGGGAGTGACGGGCTTGCCTTGGGCAATGCGCTGATCGGTATTGGCCAGCGCATTGCGGATCAGCGTGTCGGTGTACTCGGGATTGTCTTCCAGCGCCTCGGCGCTAGCCGGGAATAGCGGCGCGAAAAGGTCGTGCTCCAGCAGCAAGTCGAAGGTGCGCTCAGCCTTGCCGCTGAGGAACAGCTTGATGATTTCGTCGAATAGGCGGGCTGAGGGTACATCGTTCAGCAGATCGGCCAGTTCGGCAATGGGTTCGGCGCTGTGCTGCTCGATCTCGAAGTCCAGTTTGGCGGCGAAGCGGACCGCTCGCAGCATGCGCACCGGATCTTCCTGATAACGCTGCTCGGGATCGCCGATCAGGCGGATCAGCCTATTTCGAATGTCATGTACGCCATGGGTATGGTCGAGGATGCGCTCGGTCGAGGGGTCGTAATACAGCGCGTTGATCGTGAAGTCGCGACGCTGGGCATCGTCTTCCAGGCTGCCATAGACGTTGTCGCGCAGGATGCGGCCGCTTTCGTTGCGCGAAGCCAGGTGGCTGGCCTCGTCGTCATCCTCTTCCGGATGATTGGCGCGGAAGGTGGCGACCTCGATGATCTCGCGTCCGAAATGCACATGGACCAGCTTGAAACGTCGACCAATGACTCGAGCGTTACGAAATTCGGCGCGTACTTGCTCAGGCGTGGCGCTGGTGGCGACGTCGTAGTCCTTTGGGTCCAGATCCAGCAGCAGATCGCGGACACAACCGCCCACGACATAAGCCTCGTACCCGGCATGCTGAAGCCGCTCGACCACGCTGACGGCATGTCGGCTCAGATCATTGCGGTGCAGCGAGTGCTGCCGGCTGGACAGTATTTCGGGTGTGCGACGGGGATGCGGCAAACGGCGCAGGGGCAAACGAAAAGACTGGAACAGCTTTTTCAGCATGGGAGGCACTGTGTGGCGAAAGGACTGAGTGGCGAGGCGAATGGCCACGAACGAGCGTGGATTCTAGCACCGGGAGCCGGGATGGTGAACGAAGCGCGGGGAGGTGTCAAAAATGGCCGGGGCCAGAAAGCACTAAGGGGAGCCGAAGCTCCCCTTTTAAATGATGTCGCGTGCTTTGTTGTTATTAGTATTTCGGGCGTGTTGTTTTTGTTTGATCACCCGTTCCTTTCAGCTATCGCTTCCAGGAATTGCTCCTACATTGGGAGCAAAGAGCAAACGGATTGCTTTGGTCGCTGACTTGCCATTGATCATATGATCCAACCAGTTCAGGCTCTGCTTATGCAGTTTTTGTTGTTCTCAGCCTGGTTATGGGGCAAAACCCCATTTGACAGTTCCTCTCCAAAAGAATCAGTTAGCTACGCCTCCGCCTTCTTGTATTTATTCTGCTAGAGCCGGTACGTCTTGTTCTTATTGTGGGTCTGCTTGTTATTGTTGTTGTGCCAGATATAAAGCATTTGCTGTGCCAGTTTTTGAAAGTCCTTATAAAACAGCTGGTTAGCTTTTTTCATCGTCTTTTCGGCCTACAAAAAACCGGGTTCCCGTTACCGATGAACCCGGTTTCTGTTACGTCTCGATGGGGTGGGTAACAACCGCTACCCGGTGGCGCTCGATTTGCGTCGCGGGATTCCCAGACGCTGGCGACGCTCCCATAAGCATTTCCGGCTGATGCCCAGCTTGCGGGCAAGTTCGGTCTCGGTCATGTGATCCTGATGCTCGAGCACGAAATGCTGGAAGTAGTCTTCCAGGGAAAGGTCCTCGGTCGGCTCGTTGTTGGTCGAGACGGCGCCGCCCAGTGGAGCGCAGGGCTCATCGAAGTCGTCGTCGAGAGCGTCGAACTCGATGTCGATGCCCAGCAGCTCCGCGCTGATTTCCTCGCTCTCGCTGAGGATAGCGGCGCGCTCGATGGCATTCTCCAGTTCCCGCACGTTACCCGGCCAGGTGTAATGCCGTACCGCCTGCTCCGCCTCGCGGGAAAAGTGCATCTCATCGGAACCCATGCGTTCGCTCTGCCGCGCCAGAAACGCCTTGGCGATTTCCAGGACGTCGGCGCCGCGCTCGCGCAGGGGCGGCAATTTCAACGCGATGACATGCAGCCGGTAATAAAGGTCTTCGCGAAACTGGCCGTTCTTGGCCAGCGTTTTCAGGTCGCGGTGGGTCGCTGCGATCAGGCGTACGTCGACCTTTTGCGACTGGGTAGAGCCGACGCGCCGGATTTCGCCTTCCTGTAACACGCGTAACAGTCGCGCTTGTGCTTCCAGCGGCAGCTCGCCGATCTCGTCGAGGAACAACGTGCCGCCATCGGCCGCTTCCACCAGGCCGGCGCGACCGGCACTGGCGCCGGTGAACGCACCTTTCTCATGGCCGAAGAGTTCGGATTCGATCAGAGTTTCAGGAATGGCGGCGCAGTTGACCGAGATCATCGGGGCCTTGGCGCGGCGGGAAAGATTGTGCAGCGCGCGTGCGACGAGCTCCTTACCTGTGCCCGATTCACCCTGGATCAGCACGTTGGAATCGGTTGGTGCGACCTTGCGAATCTTGCTGAACAGATCCTGCATCGGGCCGCAGCGGCCAATGATGCCGATCTCGCCGTTACCGGAGCCGCTATCTGTTACCGGGCCCGCGGCGCTGCGCGAGGCGGCAGCCGGAGCGGTGGCTGCCTGCTGTCGATCGTGGAGGATGCGAGCTACGGTCTGCAGCATTTCGTCGTGATCGAAAGGCTTGGCGATGTAGTCCACCGCGCCCATTTTCATCGAGTCCACCGCGGAGCGCAGGCTCGCGTAGCTGGTCATGATCAGCACCGGAGTGCCTTCGGCGAGCTTGATCAGCTCGGTGCCGGGCGCGCCGGGAAGGCGCAGATCACTGACGATGAGGTCGAAACCCGGAATGCTGTAGCGCTCCTGCGCTTCCTGCACCGATCCGGCTTCGCTGACTTCGTACTGGTTGCGTTCGAGGAGTCGGCGTAAGGCGGAGCGGATGATGGTTTCGTCTTCGACGATCAGAATATGTGACATCAGTACTCTCTCGACGGTCTGAAAGCGGCTGCAGCTCGGTAGGAAAGGGCGCGTCGCGGAGCCTGTTCCGCAGCCTGTGCAAGCGGTCGCGATGGGGCGGGGCCTGCCGCCGGGCTGGAGGCCACTTTCGCAAGCCCCGACTCGGCCGGTTCCCCGCTGAGTTGTACATGGCAGCTATGCCTGAACAACGCCCATCGCCTCGTCAATCAACGGTATCGTTCGTCCCGACATATCGCGGCAGGGTAATGCGGAAACGAGTTCCGCGTTGGGTTTCAGCATTTGCCGGACTGTCGATGTTGATCTGCCCATAATGCTCTTCCACGATCGAATAGACCAGCGCGAGGCCCAGTCCAGTGCCTTCGCCTGGATCCTTGGTAGTGAAGAACGGCTCGAAAAGACGGTCCAGAATCGATTGCGGAATACCGCTGCCTTCGTCTTCGACGATGAGGTAGACGGTCTGCTCGGACACCTCGCTGCGGACCCGGATCGCGTCGCCGGGCTCCGATGCATCGCGAGCATTGGATAGCAGGTTGATCAATACCTGAGCGAGACGCTGAGGGTCGCCTTCGGCCAGATGCTCGGGGTCGCACAGGTTGAAAAAGCGCACCTCGGTTCCGTGGCGGTTGAGCGACAGCAGAGCGATCGCATCCTGCGCCACTTCCGCGAGGCTGACCGGATAAAAATCCTGCTGCCTGCCGCCAGCGTGGGCAAAACTCATCAGCGACTGGACGATGCGCGAAACGCGCTTGGTCTGCTCGACGATCTGGTTGCTGATTTCGCTGATCTCATGATCGGCTTCGCGCTCCTCGCGTAGATTCTGCGCCAAGCAGGCGATGCCGGTGATCGGGTTACCGATTTCGTGGGCGACGCCGGCTGCCAGGCGCCCGATGCTGGCCAGGCGTTCGGAGTGCACCAAGCGGTCTTCCAGCTGCTGGGTTTCGGTGAGGTCTTCGATCAGCAGGACCAGGCCGCTGTTGCCGGGCGCCAGCGGCTCGGCGATGGCAGCCTTGTGCAGGTTCAGGCAGCGGCTGTGGCCGTCCAGTTGCAGTCTCTGCTTATGCAGGTGCTCGTCGCTCTGTCCGATGAAATCCATCAGCAGGCTCTGCCAGGGTTCGGCGATGGTCGACAGGCGCGAGCCGACCACTTGCAGCGCCGGAATCTCGGTAAGTTCCTCCAGCGCACGGTTCCACATCAGGATTTCCTGGTCCTTGGCCAATGAGCAAACGCCCATGGGCAGCTCTTGCAGGGTCTGGCGGTGATAGCGGCGCAGCGCATCGAGCTCCGCGGCGAGGCCGGTGAGGCGCGAGTGATAATCCTCAAGGCGGCTTTCGATGAAGTGGATGTCTTCGGTCACGTAGCCGCTCGCGCCGTTCTTGTAGGAGAGGAAATTCTCCACGATATCCTGGGCAACGCTCGGCCCCATCAGCCCGGACAGGTTCGCCTCGATGCGATCGCGCAGCCGGCGCAAGGCGTAAGGACGGTGTTCATCGAACGGCAGCTGCAGATCTCTCAGCGCCTGTTCCACCTCGCGCTGTGCGGTCTTGGCGCCCAGTGGCTTGGCGAGTTGCGTGGCGAATTCTTGTGGCGAGGCTGCGGCCAGTTCGCGTCGCTGTGGCCGGCGCACGTTCTCGACGGCGCAGGCTTCCGCCGCGGCCTGTTCCTCTGCGCTGGTCTCGGTGAAGATTGAGAACAGCGAGAAAGCCAGCACGTTGACCGCCAGCGAGGCGATCGCCGCCAGGTGCCAGCTGGTGTCGTCGAGCACGTAGACGACGTTGAACAGCGGGATGTAGATGCCATCCAGATTGCCTACCAGTGGCAGCAGCATGGTCAGCACCCAGACCGCGATGCCGGCCAGCAGCCCGACGATATAACCGCGGCGATTGGCGGTCGGCCAGTAGAGCACCGAGAGCACGCCCGGCAGGAACTGCAGCGTGGCGACGAAGGCGACGATGCCTAGGTTGGACAGGTCCTGCTCGGCGCCGAGCAGTAGATAGAAGCCGTAACCGGCCATGATGATTGCCAGGATCAGGCTGCGTCGGGTCCATTTCAGCCAGCGATAGATGTTGCCTTCGGTAGGCGGCTGGTACAGCGGCAACACCAGATGGTTGAGCGCCATCCCCGACAGCGCCAGGGTGCTGACGATGATCAGCCCGCTGGATGCCGAAAGGCCTCCGACGAAGGCCACCAGCGTCAGCATTTCACTCTGCGCGCTGATGCCGAGGCCCAAGGTGAAGTATTCCGGGTTGGTGCTGACGCCGAGTTTGAGGCCAGCCCAGAGAATCAGCGGCACGGCCAGGCTCATCAGCAACAGATACAACGGCAGGCCCCAGCTGGCGCTCACCAGCGCCCGAGGATTGAGGTTCTCTGTGAACGTCATGTGGTACATGTGCGGCATGACGATGGCCGAGGCGAAAAATACCAGCAGCAGGGTTCGCCAAGGGCCTTCCTGCAACGGTGTGTGCAGTGCCTGCAACGCAGACTGATTCTGCAGCAGCCAGATCTCCAGCTGATGCGGGCCGCCGAACACGACATAAAGGGCATAGACGCCAATGGCGCCGAAGGTCAGCAGCTTGACCACCGACTCGAAGGCGATGGCGAACACCAGCCCCTCGTGCTTCTCGCGTGTCGCGATATGCCGAGCGCCGAAGAGGATGGTGAACAGCATGATCATCACGCAATAACCCAGCGCCACGCGCTCCTGCAGCGGCTCGAGCGTGAGAATGCCGATGGCGTCGGCTACCGCCTGAATCTGCAGGGCCAGCAGCGGCAGCATGCCGACCAGCATGACGATGGTGGTCAGCGCGCCGGCCCAGGTGCTGCGAAAGCGGAAGGCGAACAGGTCCGCCAGCGAGGCCAGCTGGTAGGTGCGGGTGATACGCAGGATTGGATAGAGCAGCACCGGCGCCAGCAAAAAGGCGCCGCAGACACCTAAATAAGTGGCAAGAAATCCGTAGCCGTACTGATAGGCCAGGCCGACCGTGCCGTAGAACGCCCAGGCGCTGGCATAGACGCCCAGCGACAGGGTGTAGGTCAGCGGGTGGCGGATCACCCAGCGCGGAATCAGCCCGCGCTCGCTGACCCAGGCGACCCCGAACAGCACCAACAGATAGGCGACGCTGATCAGGATCAGATGGCTGAGGCTAAAGCTCGTCTGCATCGCGCTGGCTCTGAAGGATGAAAGTCACCACGATGAGGATCAGCCACAACAGATAGGGCCGATACCAGGCGCCGTTGGGGTCGATCCACCAGTCCATGATCGCAGGGGAGAACAGATAGATCCCCACCACCAGGAGCAGCACCAGTCGGTAGATGTACATGCTGGAACTCGTGTCGGAAGTTGGGGATGGTAAAGGAAGCAGCTGGAAGCTTGAAGCCGAAAGCTTGAAGCCATAGCGCGGCGATTCTCACACTTGGATTAGCTTCCAGCTTTAGACCAATTGCGCCTCAGCCAGCGTCAGTGTGCGCGGGATGAGGTCGGCATCCCAGCGCGGGACCGCCCAGGCGAGGACTTCGCCGGGCAGGGCGTCGTTCAGTTCTGGGGCGGTTGGTTGGCCGAGGGCGCGCAATGCGCGGAGCAGCAGCGGGGTGGCTTGCTCGGGTTGCAGGGGCGGTGAGCGGTAGCTTTTGCCCAGCTTGTGCCCGTCCGGCTGAATGATCAGCGGCACATGCAGATAGCGTGGCTGCGGCAGGCCGAGCAGTTCTTGCAGGTACAGCTGGCGCGGCGTGGAGTCGAGCAGATCGGCACCGCGCACCACGTCGGTCACGCCCTGCCAGGCGTCGTCTAGTACCACGGCAAGCTGATAGGCGAACAAGCCGTCGCGGCGACGAATGACGAAGTCGCCGACCTCGCGTCCCAGGTGCTGGCCGAATTTGCCCTGTACGCGGTCGGTGAAGCGATATTCCAGGTTCGGCACGCGCAGGCGAATCGCGGCGTTTTCCAAGGGCTGGCCCGCGTCGCGGCAGAAGCCGGGATAGGGCCCTGGATAGGCTTCGAGCTGCTTGCGCGAGCAAAGGCACGGGTAGGCCAGGCCCTCGCGCAGCAGCCGTTCGATCATTTCCTCATACACCGCATGGCGCTCGCTCTGGCGCTGCATGGAGCCATCCCACTCGAAACCGTAGGCTTCCAGCGCCTGCATGATGGCGTCCTGCGCGCCGGGCATCTCCCGTGGCGGATCGAGGTCTTCCATGCGCAGCAGCCAGCGGCCGCCCACGGCACGGGCATCGAGGTAGGAGGCGAGTGCGGCAATCAGCGAGCCGAAGTGCAGGTAGCCGCTGGGTGTCGGGGCAAAGCGTCCAATGTAGTTGGATGTCGAGGGCAGGGGAGAAGGCATGGGCCGGCTCGGGTGGTGGATCAGCGAGGCGGGATACTGCGCAGACGCGCGAGGTGGAAATGAAGCGGGGCGCCGAAGCGCCCCGTTCGGGATCAGGAACCGATCTGCTTTTCCTTGATCTCCGCCAGCGTCTTGCAGTCGATGCACAGCGTGGCAGTAGGGCGGGCTTCCAGACGGCGGATGCCGATCTCGACGCCGCAAGAGTCACACCAGCCGTATTCGTTGTCTTCGATCAGCTGCAGCGTCTCGTCGATCTTCTTGATCAGCTTGCGCTCACGATCGCGTGCGCGCAGTTCGAGGCTGAACTCTTCTTCCTGGCTGGCGCGGTCGGCTGGGTCGGGGAAGTTGGCCGCTTCGTCCTGCATGTGGTGCACGGTGCGATCGACTTCCTCCATCAGCTCCTGCTTCCACTTGTTGAGAATGCCGGTGAAGTGAGCGCGCATGTCGTCGCTCATGTACTCCTCACCCTTGGATTCCTTGTAGGGCACGAAGGCGCGAATCAATTGGTTGTTGGGTGTTGTTTTGGTAATGGGCATGGATGAACGCCTCTCGCTATGTCCATTGCGCAGGATAATGAAATCCCTCTGCCGGCCCGTGCCGGCCCTGCGGCTGCAAGCGGGCGAACTTACCAGATCGTATCGGGGTGCGCTACTCCCGAGTATCACGGTGGCTGCGGTGTTAGAGGGACCTTCGGTAGAATTCACGTTTTGTACTCTTCAGGACGGTCAGATGACCTCGTCATATAGCGCGCGTAGTCGTGCAATCGAACCCTTTCATGTCATGGCACTGCTGGCGCGAGCCAACGAGTTGCAGGCGCTGGGCCGTGACGTCATTCACCTGGAAATCGGCGAGCCGGACTTCACCACCGCTGCGCCCATCGTCGCGGCCGGTCAGGCTGCCCTGGCGGCCGGCCATACCCGTTATACCGCTGCCCGAGGGTTGCCACAGCTGCGCGAGGCGATTGCCGGTTTCTACGAGCAGCGCTATCAACTGTCTATTGACCCCGAACGCGTGCTGATTACTCCCGGCGGATCAGGTGCGCTGCTGCTTGCCAGCAGCCTGCTGGTCGATCCGGGCAAGCATTGGCTGCTTGCCGACCCCGGCTACCCCTGCAATCGGCATTTCCTGCGCCTGATCGAAGGCGCCGCTCAACTGGTGCCGGTGGGCGCCGATGTCCGCTATCAGCTGACGCCCGATCTGGTCGAGCGCCATTGGGACCAGGATAGCGTTGGCGCCCTGGTCGCCTCACCGGCCAATCCCACCGGAACGCTGCTCAACCGGGACGAATTGGCGGGCCTATCTGCGGCGCTGAAGGCGCGGGGCGGGCATCTGGTGGTGGACGAGATCTACCACGGCCTCACTTACGGCACCGACGCCGCCAGCGTGCTGGAGGTGGATGACGAAGCCTTCGTGCTGAATAGCTTTTCCAAGTATTTCGGCATGACCGGCTGGCGCCTGGGCTGGCTGGTGGCACCGGAAGCTGCCGTGCCCGAGCTGGAGAAGCTGGCGCAGAACCTCTACATCAGCGCACCGACCATGGCCCAGCATGCGGCGCTGGCCTGCTTCGAGTCGGCCACGCTGGAAATCCTCGAAGCGCGCCGCGCCGAGTTCGCCAGACGTCGCGATTTCTTGCTTCCGGCCCTGCGTGAGCTGGGTTTCGGCATCGCCGTGGAGCCCGAGGGCGCTTTCTATCTATATGCCGATATCAGCGCTTTCGGCGGCGATGCCTTGGCCTTCTGCCAGCACATGCTGGAAACCGAGTTCGTCGCGATCACGCCGGGTCTCGATTTCGGTCGTTATCAGGCCGGGCATCATGTGCGCTTCGCCTATACCCAGGACCTGTCGCAGCTAGAAGCGGCGGTCGAACGTATCGCTCGTGGCCTGCAGAGCTGGCAAGGCTGATGCGCTTCGCTACGCCCCTGGAAACGGGCCGGCTGGTCCGGCGCTACAAGCGCTTCCTCGCCGATATCGTCACCGATAGCGGCGAGCATCTATGCATTCACTGCCCCAACACCGGTTCGATGCTCAACTGCATGGGTGAGGGCGCGCGTGTCTGGTTTCAGCGCAGTAGCGATCCCAAGCGCAAGCTGCCGGGCACCTGGGAGTTGGTGGAAACGCCGCAGGGGCGGCTGGCCTGCGTGAATACCGCGCGTGCCAATCGCTTGGTGGAAGAGGCTCTGTTGGCCGGCGTGATCGAGGAATTGGCGGGTTTCACCGCGCTCAGGCGTGAAGTTGCCTACGGCATTGAAAACAGTCGGGTGGATTTCCGCCTGGATTATCCGACGGGGCCAGCGTTCGTCGAGGTCAAGAGCGTCACCCTTGGTTTTGGCGATACGGCGGTGGCGGCCTTCCCCGATGCGGTAACCACTCGCGGCGCACGCCATCTGCGTGAGCTGGCTGCGCTGGCGCGTGACGGTATACGCGCGGTGCAGTTGTATTGCGTGAACCTGTCAGGCATCGAGGCGGTCCGCCCGGCGAGCGAAATCGACCCGCTGTATGCCGCCGCGTTGCGCGATGCGGTGGCAGCCGGCGTCGAGGTACTGGCCTACAGCGTCGAGCTTTCGCCCGAAGAAATTCGCCTGTCGCGCCGGCTCCCGGTGATTCTGTGAGTTCTCTCAGTCATCGTTTGGCGTCACGCGCCAGATGATGTCACCGACGTCATCGGCCACCAGCAGCGCGCCAGTCTTATCGACGGCTACACCCACCGGACGGCCCAAGGCTTCCTCGTCGGCGCTGAGAAAGCCGGTAAGGATGTCCTCGGCCGCGCCGTCCGGTTTGCCATTGTCGAACGGCACGAATACCACCTTGTAACCACTGCGTGGATTGCGATTCCAGGAACCGTGCTGGCCGATGAAGGCGCCGTGACGGTAACGCTCCGGCAGCAGAGCGCCTTCGTAGAACGTCAGCCCCATCGAAGAGGTATGGGCGCCCAAGGCGTAATCGGGAACGATGGCTTTTGCCACCCGATCCGGCCGTGGTGGCTGGGCGCGCTCGTCGACATGCTGACCGAAGTAGCTGTAGGGCCAGCCATAGAACCCGCCGTCCTGCACCGAAGTCATGTAATCGGGCACCAGATCGCTACCAATCTGGTCGCGCTCGTTGACCGTCGTCCAAAGCCCGCCGCTGTCCGGTTGCCAGGCCAGACCATTGGGATTGCGCAGGCCCGAGGCGAACAGGCGCAGGGTCTTTTTCTGCGGATCGACTTCCAGGATGGCGGCGCGGTTTTCCTCGGCCTCTATCCCGTTTTCCGCGACGTTGCTGTTGGAGCCGCTGGTGACATAGAGACGCGAACCGTCCTGGCTGGCGATCACGTTCTTGGTCCAGTGATGGTTGATCGGCCCGGCGGGCAGGGCGACGACTTTCTCGCTTTCGCTTTCGCTGTCGATACGGATGGCGCTCTCTTCATAGGGGAAGCGCACCAGCGCATCGGTGTTGGCGACATAGAGCTGATCACCCACCAGCGCCATGCCGAACGGTGAATTCAATCCTTCGAGGAACACGCTACGTTTTTCCGGCGTGCCGTCGCCATCGGCGTCGCGCAGCAGGGTGATGCGGTTGGCGCTCTGGCCGCCGGAGCCGGCTCGGGCCATGACCTTCTTCGTGATCCAGCCGCGCAGGCCCTTGTTGCCTTCCGGTTTTGCCGGCGCGTCGCTTTCGGCCACCAGTACGTCGCCGTTGGGCAAGACATAAAGCCAGCGTGGATGATCCAGATCCCGCGCGAAGGCTTCGACCCGTAGGCCGGGCGCCGCTTGCGGCTTCGCTTCATCAGGCCAGCCGGTAGCCTTGGCGATCTTGACGGTGGGTATCAGTGATTCGTTCGGCTCCGGAAGGACCGGGTCCGGCCCGTAACCCGACTCCACAGGAACCGTTGCGGTATCGCCGCAGCCAGCAAGGATGAGCAGCAAGGTGACGGCGACAGGGTAGGCGTAGCGGCTTGGCATGGCGGTATCTGCTTGTGTGGCTCAGTTGTGAAGCCGCGCCGAATCAAGGGTGTGGTTCGCGGTCGCGGCCCTGTTTTTTATCGTGTTCGTCAACGGCCGTTTTGGTGGCGTGTTGCTCCAGCCGCGGCATGATCAGGAAGATGGCCAGCGCAAAGCAGGTAGTCAGTACTGCCGTTGCTTCGTGGCCGAGCCCGGCAGCGACGCCGATGGTGGCGGTCAGCCAGATGCCAGCCGCAGTGGTCAGCCCTTTGACGTCGCGCTGCGAGCTGCCCTTGAGAATGGTGCCGGCGCCGAGGAAACCGATCCCGGTAATGATGCCCTGCATGACTCGCGACAGATCCTCGAGTGGCATGCCAGCCTCGAGCGGTACCAGCACGAACAGCGCGGCGCCGAGTGCCACCAGCATGTGCGTTCGCAGGCCCGCCGCCTTGCCTTTGTATTCCCGTTCATAGCCCAGAATGCCACCGAGTGCCGCCGCCAGGAGTAAGCGCATCGACACGCGAATCAAATGCTCCAGATCAGGGATGTCGGAGAATTCCGATGCAACGGTGCGGCTCAATATTTCCCACCATTCCATGCATGCCTCCGCCTGGCTCCACGCTGGTGACTGTCTGAGTTCGAGTCGTGACAGGCATGGCGGTTCACTGGGTGACTTCGAAGCGCAGCATGCCGATCATTTGCCCGGCTTCGGTCAGGACCCGCACGCGCCAGCGGCCTTCCGGCTTGCCTGGGAAGTTGCGCTTGTGGGTCCAGGCGCGATAACCCGCCTCGCGTCCTCCGCTTATGTCCAGGGGAATGCGGTCGACGCGTCGGCCGTTGTGCTCCCAGACATGGTAGATGCGTTCCTTCAAGCCGCGTGGTGCATTGATTGCGGTAAAGGCATAGAGGCCATTGCCGTGCAACTCCTGGCTGGATAGCTGGCGCAAGCGGTTGCCAGGCTTGCGCGAGGCATCGTCGATGCTCATGGTCACGGCAACGTCGGTCAGCCACAGCGTCGCCGGCGGGACCCAGGTGCGACCCACCCAACCCGCCAGCCCGACGCTGAGCGCAAGCAACGGGATGGCGATCAGGCTTTTCCAGTTCCATTCGGGGAAGAAGCTGAGAAGGCTGGGCAATGCCAGCAACACGGCAATGACCAGAGAGCACAGGTAGCTCTGCGGCGTGGACAGGTGAAAGATGATGGGCAGCGCCGTCAGCAGGACCGCGAACAACGTCAGCGCATGGAAGGCCAGATAGATCCAGCGACGCGGCGCCAGCCATTTGTAGTACAGCGGGTCGATCAGCGAGACCAGCGCGGCGACCCCCAACAACACTGTGAACGCCGACTGGCCACTGTTCCAAGTGGTGGTAATGAAGAAGAACGGAATGATGAAGAACAGGCTTTCCTGATGCACCATCTGCGTGACGTAACGCAGCAGCGGAGGCGGGACCTTCCAGCCGAACCGGCGTTCCACGCCGCGACGCAGGCTGTTTTCCAGCATCAACCAGAGCCAGCTGGCTAGCATCACTGCCGCGATCACCTTCGCCAGCCCGGCATGGCGCTCCACAAGAACGAAGCTGGCAATGCCCGAGCAGAATCCGAACAGCGCGACGACGCCTGGATAGCGAAGGATCAGGCGCGAGGCCAGATTGAAAAGGCCGGCAAGGCGGGATTTCAGTAGCATCTCGGTTTCACGCTAAGCGGTACCTTCTGTAACTGTTTGGGGCCGGCTGGAGACTGGAGAGTCTGTGCAAGCTAGTCGTCTGATTAATCGCGACACACGTGAATGCGCTATGCGTCTTCAGGCGGCGATTATCCGTTACCGAATAGACATTGGCTCCCTTGTCCGTTCAAGCGTGCTGAAGTCGGACCGCATGGATAGCTGGCTACTGACGATCAACAGTGGCCTGAACGATCGCAGCCCGTACATCCGTATAGGAACGTGCCGTTTCCGGCGACAGGCGTACCAGCGGCAAGCCGACGGTCTGGCTGAGTTCATCGAGAAAGGCATTGGCTTCGGTTGCCTGCTCCATCTCGATTGCGCAGCGAGGCTCCAGCGTCTCCCGGTCGCACAGAAGAAAGTCGAAGCGCGCCGCCGAAATCCGATTGACTGCCTGATACCAGGGGGCTCGCCGTGGTATCGCCGTCACCTCGATCACGTCGGCGACCCGTACCTTGCTGAGAATCAGATAGTCGTCTGCCGCTTGCTGTAGTAGCGCCAGAAGTTCAGTTTCGCTTGGTTGAAAGAACGGGCGTTTCAGCTGGTAGGGCATGCGCAGCGCAGGATGCCTGTATTGTCGCTGCTTGATGAAGAAGACCAGGACGAAACAGGCGAACGCCACCAGTACCAGTCCTATGAAACCAGTCATTTCACCCCCGGCGATTGCGCGCGCGCCTGGGTTGTCGCAACAGGACGGACAAGCATGCGGATACTCCAGCTCAAGTTGAATTCGAACATTGGAGCGAGCGGATGCAGGCGAGTTCGTTCATCGCGACCGTGGTGGTCGTGTTTCAGCTGTGCGGGTTTGGGCGGGGTGTGTGGTCGCCTGCTTGAAAGTTAGATAGTTATCCCCGGTTACTGTGGAGATGCTTGTGGATAAGCCCCGGCGAACACTATGGAGGAGCCGGTATAGCTGAGCTGTAAGCCATTGTTCGATTTTTATCCGCCGTGGGTCCGAGAAAGCGATGCATGGCAAGCGGGCCGGTTAAACGACCGGTTCGCCAGCGCAACTGCCGGCGACAGCCGAAGCGTAATTGGCGAACAGTGTTTGAAAGAAGTTGAAGTTAGGCATCGTCGCGGTCCTTGTGAAATTGGAAGAAGGTTATCGCGCTGTATCGTCGGTCGCTCTTAGTTTATGGCCATGGCTACGATAGTCACTCGCGGTGCGTACAGTTATCCCCGTCCGCTGTGCAACGATCTGTGGATAAGCTCTTCGTGCTTTTCTATGTGCCGCGCCGATAGCGGTGTTGAGCTGGCTGGTTATTTTTTATCCAAGCTCGTCTTTAATAGATGTAAACCTTTGAAAATGCGCCATCAACAGGCCGAGTCGAGGCAAATAGATGAAACGGAGATGGGGTTTTGCACTTATCCCGAATAGCTGTGGGGCGTTCTGTGGATAAGGTGGGGAGATGAGCTGTCCGAGCCCGTTGCGGCTGGTTTGCAGACGGTCGTACAAAAAATAGCCAGCGTTGCGCTTGATCATTCGAACCGGCACCGACCTCGCTATCATCCCGCAGCGTTATGCCGCGGCATTCATTCATGGCCGTTTGATTGTGAGCCGTACTCGCCTCGTCGACACTCGCGGCACCTTTGCAACGTCATCCAATAACAATCTGCTGGAGGAATCTCGTATGACTGAAGCCATCCGCTTCGAAGACAAGGTGGTGATCGTGACCGGCGCCGGTGGCGGGCTCGGTCGCGCCCATGCACTGCTGTTCGCTCGTCATGGTGCCAAGGTGGTGGTCAACGATCTCGGTGGCAGCGCTCAGGGCGAAGGCGCCAACAGCTCGGCTGCCGATCGCGTGGTCGAGGAAATCTGTCAGGCTGGCGGTACGGCCGTCGCCAACCACGACTCCGTAACCGACGGCGAGAAGATCGTCCAGCATGCGCTCGACGCCTTCGGGCGCATCGATGTGGTGGTGAACAACGCCGGCATTCTGCGCGACAAGACCTTCCACAAGATGGACGACGCTGACTGGGATCTGGTCTACAAGGTGCACGTCGAAGGCGCTTACAAAGTCACCCGCGCCGCCTGGCCGCACATGCGCGAGCAGGGTTATGGTCGAGTAATCTTCACCGCGTCCACGTCCGGTATCTACGGCAATTTCGGCCAATCCAACTACGGCATGGCCAAGTTGGGTCTCTACGGCCTGACACGCACCCTGGCACTGGAGGGACGCAAGAACAATATTTTGGTCAATGCCATCGCGCCTACCGGCGGCACGCGGATGACCGAGGGCCTGATTCCTCCGCAGGTCTTCGAGCAGCTCAAGCCCGAGTTGGTCAGCCCACTGGTTGTGTACCTGGCCAGCGAGCAATGCCAGGAGACATCCGGGCTGTTCGAAGTCGGTGGTGGCTGGATGGGCAAGGTGCGTTGGGAGCGCAGCCTGGGCGTCGGATTCGATCCGAAGGCGGGCTTCGATGCCGAAGACGTCGCGGCCAACTGGCAGCAAATCTGCGATTTCGAGAATGCCGCGCACCCGGCTGACAACCTGGCAGCGTTGAAGGAAATGATGGCCAATCTGCAAAAGTTCGCCGGCTAAGCTGCCGCGTGGTACCGGGGCTCAGCGCGCAAACGCGCCCTGAGCCTATCACCGGATTTGAACGGGTCAGCCTGCTTTAGCCGGCAGCAGGCGCAAGGCCTTGGCGCGCGCCTGGGCCAGATCGCGCACGTAGTACAGGTGCCCTTCGAGCCGACGAATGCCGGCGCGGCGTAGCTTGAATCTCACTCGGGCATTGCTGCCGCAGAGAATCAGCGTAATGCCCTGCTTGCGATAGTCCAACAACACGTTCTCCAGCGCCGCCAGAGCGGTCATGTCGAGCATCGGCACACCGCTGATATCCACGATCACGATCCGCACGTCCGGATTGAAACGTCGCAGTACGCTCAATGCCTTTTCCGCAGCGCCAAAGAACAGCGGGCCGCGAATCGCATAGGCTGCAACGTGCTCGGGTAGATCCTGGAGCAGCTGATTCTGGCCATGACGCAGGCTGGTGGTATCGGTCAGCTCGCTCATCCGCTTGATGAACAGCCCGGCGGCCAGCAACAAGCCGACGCCCACCGCCATTACCATGTCGAACAGCACCGTCAGGATCAGGCAGGTCAGCAAGACCAGCACGTCGCTGCGCGGCGCGATGCGCAGTGTCCTGACCACATGCGGCGCTTCGCTCATGTTCCACGCCACGATCAGCAGCAATGCCGCCAGTGCCGCCATCGGCAGGTAGCTGAACAGCGGCGCGAGCCAGAGGATCGCCACCAGCACCACGCCTGCATGGATGATCGCCGCCAGCGGCGAGAAAGCGCCGGCGCGCACGTTGGTGGCGCTACGGGCAATGGCCGCGGTCGCAGTAATACCGCCGAACAGCGGCGCGACCAGATTGCCGAGGCCCTGGCCCAGAAGCTCGGCGTTCGGATCGTGATTGGTGCCGGTCATGCCGTCGGCGACCACGGCGCAGAGCAGCGATTCGATGGCGCCCAGCATGGCGATGGCGAAAGCGGGCGCTAACAGTTGATGGAACAGCTCGAAGCTCAGTACCAGCGGTTGCCCGTCCGGGCCGGGCAGCAGCCAGGGCCAGGCGAAACCCGGAAGCAGCGGTGGGATGCCAGGATGCGCGACGCCATCGACCGTGTAGCTGAAACGCTCACCCAGTGTGGCCACGGCTAGACCGGACGATTCCAGCGCCATTCCTGCCAGCGCACCGACGATCAGCGCCACCAGATGACCGGGCACCATGGGCACCAGGCGCGGCCAGACGATCAATATCGACAGGCACAACGCGGCGACGAGTGCATCGCCCAGCTGCGCGCTGGGCAGTGCGCGAGCCAGCATGCCCAGTTGTTCGACGTAGTGGTGGGGTTGTTCGGTAATCGTCAACCCCAGGACGTCCTTGAGCTGCAGGGTCGCGATAACGACACCGATGCCCGCAGTGAAGCCCAAGATGACCGGGTAGGGCACGAAGGCAATCAACTTGCCGGCGCGCAGCAGCCCGAGGGCGATCAGGATGAGCCCGGCAAGCATGGTGCAGAGCAGCAGGCCGCCGAGGCCGAACTGTTGGGTAATCGGCAGCAGAATCACCACGAAGGCTGCGGTCGGCCCGGATACGTTGAAGCGCGAGCCACCAGTTAAGGCGATCAGCGGCGCGGCGATCAGCACGGTATACAGGCCATGCTGTGGCGCAACGCCGACTGCGATCGCCAGCGCCATGGCCAAAGGGATCGCGATGATCCCAACCGTCAGCCCGGCAGTGATGTCTCCGCGTAGCGCGGCGCCACCGTAGCCCGACCGAAGGGCCTGACGCCAGGCAGCGAATAACGGGGGAACGTTCATGGTGGCCACGTCCTGTGCGCAAAGCGCCAGTATAGGCGCCGGCTTGGTCTGCCTGAGGGCGACATCGCCGCCAAATCGAGGATTTTCATGTACGACCTTGGTCGCAAGAATCCCTGGCGCGTTGAGTGCGCTCGCCTCGCGGAGTAAACTGCCGCCCCCGTAAGGCCCGTCGAACCGGAGAACGCATGCGCAAAGACAAGAAACAGGTGATCGGCGAAGAGATCAGCGACGAAGCGATCAAATTGTTTCTCGAGCCGGAACCGGCTGATGAAACACCAGCGTCGTTGTACAAGTTGATCAAGGCCTACCGTGGGTTGCGAGTCGATGATTTCGAGCGTTTTCTGGGCTTCTTCGTCGAAGCCGGCTTCGACCTGAACGCGAAGGACGCCAAGGGGCAGGACTTCGTTGCGCTGATCGCCGATCAACGCCAGGCCGAGCCTTATATCGAACTGATCAAGGCCGCTCGCGGCTGATACAACGGCTTTGGCGGCAAGTCCGCCGGAGTAGGAAACACCCTTGACCCCGGCTGAGCAAGCGGCAGCCACAATCGTTTTTCTCGCTGCATGGATTCCGTAGAGCCCAGGCCTGTCGCCTCGCTCCGGGATGTTTCGAAGCGAGGGGAGAGAAGGCCAAAAGCCGTTCTCCCGACAGCGGACCGACACCCTTGGGTACCGGTCTTCGGGCACAAGCCCGAGCAGCGGCATGGAAACCTTCCTCCGTTTCTAGCCGCCTGGCTGGTGGTTCTACACGATGGCGTACTGCGGTCGTGACAGTTTAATGCTGTGATTCTGGAGAACGCGTTAATGACGCAACACGATAGCGAAGCCGTGGACTTGGTGCTGGTGGGAGCCGGCATCATGAGTGCGACTCTGGCAGTACTGCTCAAGGAACTCGATCCCAACATCAAGCTGGAGATCGTCGAACTGCAGGAGTCCGGGGCCGTCGAGAGCTCGAATCCCTGGAACAACGCTGGCACCGGCCACGCCGGATTGTGTGAGTTGAACTACACCCCGGACAGTAAAGACGGCTCGATCGATATCAAGAAAGCCGTCACCATCAATACCCAGTTCGAGGTTTCCAAGCAGTTCTGGGCGTATCTGACGGGTCGTGACGGCTTCGGCAGTCCCAAGGACTTCCTTAATGTCGTGCCGCATCTGAGCTTCGTTCGCGGCGAAAAGAACATCGACTATCTCAAGCGTCGCTTCGATGCGATGAAGACCCACCACGCGTTCGAGAACATGGTCTACACCGAAGACCGCGCCACAATGGAAGAGTGGATGCCGCTGATGATGCCGGGGCGTCCGGGCGACGAGCCGATCGCCGCCACCCGCGCGCTGAACGGTACCGATGTCAACTTCGGTGAGCTGACCCGGCAAATGCTGGTGTACCTCGAGAGCAGGCCCGGCGTGAAGATGTCCTATTTCCAGAAGGTCACCGGCCTGGAGCGCAACGGCAAGGGCTGGCGCGTGGAAATCAAGAACACCCGTGATGGCAGCAACCGCGAGATCGATGCGGGCTTCGTTTTCCTAGGCGCGGGTGGCGCGGCACTGCCGCTGTTGCAGTTGTCCGGTATCGAGGAAGGCAAGGGCTACGGTGGCTTCCCGGTCAGCGGCCAGTGGCTGCGTTGTGACAACCCCGAGATCGTCAAGCAGCATCAGGCCAAGGTCTACAGCCTGGCCGCCGTCGGTGCACCGCCGATGTCTGTTCCGCACCTGGATACCCGCGTTGTGGACGGCAAGAAGTCGCTGTTGTTCGGGCCTTACGCGGGCTTCACCACTAAGTTCCTCAAGTATGGATCGCCGCTCGACCTGCCGATGTCGATCCGTCCGAGCAATCTCAAGCCGATGCTGGCCGTCGCGCGCGACAACATGGACCTGACCCGCTACCTGATCAAGGAGGTTCGCCAGTCCATGGCGGATCGGCTGGAAACCCTGCGAGGTTTCTACCCCGAAGCCAAGGCTGAGGACTGGCGCCTGGAAGTGGCCGGCCAGCGCGTGCAGATCATCAAGAAAGACCCGAAGAAGGGCGGCATCCTGCAGTTCGGCACCGAACTGGTCTCCGCCAAAGATGGTTCGATCGCCGCGCTGCTGGGCGCATCGCCTGGCGCGTCGGTCACGGTGTCGATCATGCTCGACCTGATCGAGCGTTGCTTCCCGGAGCAGGCGCAGAGCGAAGCCTGGAGCCGCAAGCTCGGCGAAATCTTCCCGGCCCGCGAGAAGGTGCTGCAAGCCGATGCTGCGGCGTATCGCGAAGTGAATGAGATGGTCGACAAGCGTCTCGGTCTGGCCGTCTAGCTACAACGTTCGTGCTTCACCTGAAGCCGCGCCGCTTTGACGAGCTGCGCGGCTTTTTAATGCATGGCTCCCAGACACGTGGTATTCGCCGGCCCCCAGCAAGGCATCCGCTGTCAGGCCGTTGCACGGCTGGTTATACTGCGTGCCATTCATTCCTAACTCTGGAGAAAGACAGCATGCTGAAACGCCTGTTGTTCAGTCTTGCCGCCGCGTCGGCACTGGTGCTGACCGGTTGCGCGCATAGTCCGCAACAGCTCGATCCAACACCGAAGATCACTGGCACCATCAACCCTGTCGGTCAAGGGCAGCCGGTAACGGTACGCGTCGTGGATGGCCGGCCTTCGCCGACACTAGGTACGCGCGGCGGCCTGTATCCGGAAACCAGCGCCGTGATCGTGCCGAAGGAAAAAGTCGTACCCAAGCTTCAGGCTCAGGTCGAAGCGGCGGTACGTCTGCTGGGATTCACGCCATCAGCCAATGCCTATAACGCCCCGCAGCTGACCCTGACCCTGGCTGAGCTGAAATACCAGTCGCCGAAGGAAGGGCTCTACGTCACCGAGGCCACCATTGGCGCAACACTTCGTATCGAGGTGCAGAACGGCGGTCGTCGCTATACGGGTCGCTATGGCGCTTCGCTGAACCAGCGCTTCGGGATGGCGCCGAACGAGCAGACCAACACCAAACTGGTCAGTGAAGTATTGAGTGATGCGCTGAGCCGCGCATTCCGTGACCAGAGCATCGGTCAGGTGCTGGCTCAGTAACCTTCAGCGCTCAACCGGCCTGCCTGAGTCGCCGAAGCCCGCATCTCGATGCGGGCTTTTTTTTCCATCCGAGCATTTGGTGAATTCCGATCTGTCGATCCGAGCGCAACCAGATGCTGCTGACGTCGCATTAGAAGCTGGCCGTCCGTTGTGCTCGTACGGCGGGCGGAAACCAAAAGGCCCGGGTCCGGTGCAATACCGAACCCAGGCCTTGAGCCCCTAACCGTAACTGTCCGACGCTTCTGGACAGTTCAGGGGCAGGATGTTCCTTGGTGGGCCATCAGCCCGCAGCGCTCGAATCAGCGCACGCCGGAGTTGCGCAGGGCAGCCGGGGTGTACTGGTTGGAGTTTGCTTTGTAATCGTAGGTGTAGGGATTCTTTTCCTCGTTCTTCATGCCCATCACCAGGTAACGGCCAGACACCAGGTCGTACAGGGTTTCCATCGCATACAGTGGAACCTGATAGTTGTAGACGTACTGGGCGTGGGCCTCAGCTACGCGCCACAGCGTGTCGCGACCGTCGTAGTGGTCGATCACAGCGGCTTGCCAGGTATCCTCGTCGATGAAGAAATGACGCTTGGCGTAGATGTGGCGTTCGCCAGTCTTCAGCGTCGCTTCGACTTCCCACACGCGATGCAGCTCGTAGCGCGTCAGGTCCTGGTTGATGTGCCCGGCCTTGATGATGTCGTCGTATTTCAGCGTCGGCGAGTCCAGGCGATAGGAGTTGTACGGGATGTACATCTCTTTCTTGCCGACCAGCTTCCAGTCGTAGCGGTCTGGCGCGCCGTTGAACATGTCCAGGTTGTCCGAGGTGCGCAGGCCATCGGCAGCGGTACCCGGACCATCGTAGGCGACCTGTGGCGCACGGCGTACGCGGCGCTGGCCGGCGTTGTAGATCCACGCCATGCGCGGCTCTTTCACCTGGTCCAGGGTTTCGTGTACCAGCAGAACGTTGCCGGCCAGCCGCGACGGCTCGGTCACCTGCTGCTTGAAATAGAACAGCACGTTGCCGTGCTTTTCAGGATTGAAATCGCTCAGGGTGTCGGTATACACCACTTCGTCGACGAACTTGACCAGGCTGTAACTGCCGTTGACCTGCGGTGTAGCCTGCGCTACGACCCGACGGGCAGAGCCGCCGCGGTAGCGCGTGATGTGGTTCCAGGCGACTTCAAGGCCATCCTGCGGAATCGGGAAGGCGACCGCTGTATCGAAGTTCGCCAGGCCATTGCCGCCGCGGACCAGTTCGGTCTGGGTTGCGTTCTTCTTCGCCGCGTCGTAGATCCGCTGCGGTACTGCGGCGCTGCGGCGGGTCTCGAAGACCGGCAGCCGGTAAGTGTCAGGATAACGCTTGAGCATGGCGATCTGGCCGGGGCTCAGGTTGTCCTTGTACTGTTCGTAGTTCTGCGCGGTGATAGTGAATTTGGGCTGATCGTTCGGGAATGGATCGCTGACGAAGCCATCGGCGGTAATCGCTGCGGCATCTTTCGGCAGGCCGCCCGTCCAGGCCGGAATGGTGCCGGCGGCGTTGCCGGCCTTCTCGGCTCCAATCGGGGTCAGGCTGTCGCCGAGCTTGGCTGCTTCCGATTCGGATACTGCCGCTATGGCTCCGTTTGCCAGCAGGGCGCTTGCCAGCAAAGAGAGTGTGAGGGCCCCCGTCTTAAACTTGTTCTTATTCACTGTTCGGTCCTGTTGATCTTGATAACTGGTTTCCTGTGAGCCTACTGCCGTAAGCGCGGCGCTCTCAGGAGGCGACTTCCATGAAGTAGCGGGCCATTGGGCCCGGTAAATGACGCCACGGTCGTAGCGATTTACAAGTTGCCGTTTGCTCGATCCGCGGCAGTTTCGCCCAGTTGCTCAGGCCGGGCGCACGCTCTATTTCGGTTGCTCGAGACAAGATGAGGGTGAAGCCGGAAGGGACTATAAGTCAACAATCGAGACGGCGCCTACCTGCATAAATGGCACAAATACCCGGCAAATTGCCAGCTCAGGGGCGCGTTCCGTTTGGTCGGGAAGTGGCTGAAGCAGCGGGCGTGCTTAGGTAGACTCGCTGCCGCGTCACTGGTCGGTTCGAGCCAGTAGCTTTCGCGGTTCGTGGGGGTTGGATTGTTACTGAATATTGATATTTCGCAGCTGGCCGTTCTGGCCCCTCTGCTCAATTCGATGGCCTTACTGATTGCGATGTGCGGCGCCTGGTTGCTGCTGGCGACGCGCTGGCGTCAGCGGCTCGCGCTCGATGCGGCGCGGTTAACGGTAATTCAGTCGGCAGGGCGGCGGGCTGGAGTGGCGGAGACGCAGCGAATCGACCGGTTCTTCCATGGCTTCGGTCTTGGCAGCCTAGCGCTGGCCTGCTTGCTTTCTTGGTTTTCCCGGCTGGTCTGATTGCCAGCCGGGTCTATTAAGCGTCAGAGGCTTAGACCCGCCTTGAGCTTGTGCTGATTGCGTACCGGAGTGGCGTACTGCTGGATCAGGTAAGGCTGCTGCACGCTCGGGCAGGCAGCCAATCGCTTGCTCCACTCGGCTTCGGCAGCGGCAATTTCCTCGCGGCTGAACAGTTCGGCGATCTCTGGTATCGGCAGCTGCGGATCGCGCCCATCCCATATCCGGTACGCCAGGTAATTCACCGGGAACAATCGGTAATCGCCAAGGATCTGCTGATCGATCGCGATGGCCAGTTGCTTGGGGTCGTCGGGAACATCGGTGATCGGCGTGCCGAAGCTGACGTGTACGCGCCCTTTATAGCCGGTGATGCCGAGTGCAATGCTGGTGTCATCTTCACCTGGCGCCTTGGTGTAGGTGCCGGTGGTGGCGCGGATATAGAGTTCGCGGGCCTTGGCCTGATCGCAGGGGTCGTACTCGTAGCTGATCGATACCGGTGTGGGTCGCAGCGCCGCCAGTGCCTCGGCGAAGGGCTCGTCCTTGCGGCTCATGTGCAGCATCTTCAGGATCGCCGAGTCGGTGCGGTCGTCGCCATCCTTGGCGCGCCCCTCGGCCTGAGCGATCCAGATCGACTCGCCGTCGTTGCGAATCGAGTGATTGATGTAGGCGGAGAGCACTTGATAGGCCGCGAGCTTCTCGCGCCGGCCGGTAACCGAACGGCGCACGATGAAGCTCTTGTTCAGTCGCATCAGATCGCTGACGAACGGGCGTTGTAGCAGGTTGTCGCCAATGGCGATACGCGGTGTACGCATTTTTGCGTGGAACACCGCGTAGTTGACGAAAGCCGGGTCCATCACGATGTCGCGATGGTTGGCCAGGAACAGATAAGCGCGGCCCGGCTGAAGGTCTTCCAGGCCGGAATAGGTGATGCCGTCCGTTGCACGTTCGATGGTGCGGTCCAGGTACAGCTCGATCCGCGACTGCAGCGTATCGACCGAATGAATGCCGGCGAACTCGCGCCGCAGGCGGTGCGCTATGAGTGGTTTCAGCATCCAGCCCATCGGGCTGGCCAAGCGCGGGAAGCGGAAATGCGCCAGGATGTCGAGGAACTCCCGGTCGGCGAACAGCCGCGCCATCACGGCAGGGACTTCAGCGTCGGCGTAGGGTCGGATGGCTTCGAATTCGTCCATCATGCTCTCTGTAAGAAACTGAATAACCCCAATCGTTTGGGGTCGGTATTAGGTGCTGGTGACACTGGACGGCGATTATAGCGGCAAGTCACGCGGGAGACGCTGATGCTCGAATCACAGGATTATCAATGCCCCTATTGCGGCGAAACGGTGGAGGCGCTGCTTGATCTGAGTGGCGGTGATCAGCGCTATATCGAAGATTGCTCGGTCTGCTGTCGACCGATCGTCTTCGATCTGCGAACCGATGGTGCGGACTGGCAGCTCGATGTACTGCGGGAGGATGAATAGATGCTGCGTATTTACGAGCCCCGCGATCTGCTGGAAGCCGAAATGCTGTGCGGCATGCTGAACGCCGAAGGGATCGAGGTGTTTCTGACCGGACGGCATCTGGTCGGTGCGGTCGGCGAGCTTCCGGCGGCTGGTCTGCTTGGGCTGATGGTGAATGGCGAACAGGCCGAGCGCGCGCGGCAGTTGATCGCTGAGTACAATGGCGCTGAGCCGCTGCCCGGTGACGAGCCGGAAAGCTATCCGGGCGAACTCATCTGTTGAGGCAGGCCGAATGGCCGTCTCACTGTCGTGCCGGTCGTCCGGTACCCTCGGCCCCCTTTTGCTACGAGTCTATTTCATGTGTGGCCGCTATGCCCTGTTTCGCTGGAGTCCGGCCTTCGCCGCGCTGCCCGGTTTTCCCGCTGATCAGCAGCCGCATTGGAGCCTGGCGCCTGGCGCGTCGGTCCTGTTGCTGCGGCAGCTGAACCACGAGCTGCAGCTCGACAGCGTGCGCTGGGGGCTGACCCCGGCCTGGCTCACCGACTTCACACGGACACCGGCCCAGGCGCGGGCGGAAACACTGGCCGAGCAGCCGATGTTTCGTGACGCCTTTCGCCTTCGTCGCGGCGTGCTGCCGGCCAATGGCTTCTACGAATGGCGCGGCGCGGCACGCAAGCGGCCGTTCTGGATGACCGCCGAAGATTCCCTGATGTATTTCGCCGCGATCTGGGAGGCCTATCCGGTGCAGGGTCACATTTATTTGAGCGCTGCGGTGGTGACGCTGCCGGCGGCCAATCAACGGCGGCCGCTGATGCTGGATCAGGCGGGGATGACTGCCTGGCTCGATCCCGAAACCCCACTGGAGACGCTTCAGGCGCTATTGGCGACGCCCCAGCCGCCACTGCGAGAGCGCCCCTTGGCGACATTTATCAACGACCCCAAACTGGACGCTCCAGAGTGCCTGACGCCAGTGAACTAGGCGTCCACTGTGACCATTGAGCGCGCTGCGCCAGTGATGCCGGCCATGTTGGCCAAGACGGTAATGCGGGACGGTGAGCGTTATGCCGATGGCTCGGTTGCCCGGCAGGCGGGCTCGCTCTAGCATACGGCGCAGAAATCACCGGAGACGCGACATGCCCAAACCGCATTCATTAACACTCTTTCTTGCAGCCTCCGCGCTTGCGGGTTGCCAGGCGGTCAATACCACCAGCGGTGGTGCAGTCGGAGTCGAACGCAAGCAATACATGTTCAGCATGTTGTCGACCGATCAGGTCAATCAGATGTATGCCCAGTCCTACCAGGAGACCCTGAGCGAGGCGTCCCAGAAGGGCGTGCTCGAGAAAAACAGCGCGATCAATAAGCGCGTGAATACCATTGCCCAGCGGCTGATCGCCGAGGTGCCGGCGTTCCGCCCGGATGCGGCGCAGTGGAACTGGGAGGTCAACGTCATCGACAGCCCGGAGCTGAACGCCAATTGCGGACCGGGCGGCAAGATCATCTTCTATACCGGGCTCATCGAGAAGTTGAAGCTGACCGACGACGAGATCGCTGCCGTGATGGGCCACGAGATCGCTCACGCGCTACGTGAGCACGGTCGCGAGGCGATGTCCAAGGCTTACGGTGTGCAAATGGCGACGCAAATTGGGTCGGCCTTTGGCGTCGGTGACGGCAGCCTGCAGCTGGCCAACATGGGTGTCGAGTACCTGATGACGCTGCCCAACAGCCGCAACAACGAAAACGAGGCTGACCTGATCGGCTTGGAGTTGGCGGCACGCGCCGGTTACAACCCGAACGCGGCGGTCAGCTTGTGGCAGAAGATGGGCGCCGCCGGCGGCTCGGCACCGCCGGAGTTTCTCAGCACGCATCCGTCCTCGAGCAGTCGCACGCAAGCGTTGCAGCAAACCATTCCGAAAGTGATGCCGCTGTACGAACAGAACCGTTGAGTTCGTTTGCCGCTGTCCGCTCAGGTCAGCGGCAGCGTAACCGGAATGGGACTTTCCATGCCCAGCTGCTTACGGGCGCTTTCCAGATCGAACAGCGTGTTGATTTCTTCGATGTCGCCAGCCGGATTGAGCGTCCAGATCGACATGGCGGCGATGGTCAGGATCTTGTTGCTTGGTGCCAGTCCGAACACCGCTTTCTCCAGGGTGCCGAACAGCGTACTGGAGGTAACCACGCGGTTGCCTTCGCTGAGGCATTCGTCCACTACGACTTCCAGATCGGGTATTGCCTGGCGAATTTCGCGCACGATCAAACCGAAGCCGGCGTTGTTGACCGGCTGGGCAATGAACGAACTCTTATAGGTGAAATAACGGCTTTGTAGCTGTTCGGCCAACGCCAGTCGGCCTTTGCTCCAGCTCAGGTCGATGTGCTGCCGAACCCGCCGTTTTCGTTCCTCCGGTGACATGCCGCCTGCTCCCGTCAATGCCGCTAGAACGCGGTGAGGTCGCACTCTAGCAGCACCTGCGCTGCGGCAATTTGCGCTGCGTATCAGACTGGAAGCATGCCGCTCAAGCTCAAGGCCTGGTAGGCGGCATACAACGCCAGGGCGGCGAAGCCGATAGCGGCGATGCGGCGGATCAGCGTGAGCGGCATGCGGTCGGCGGCGAAGTTACCGGCCAGTACCACCGGTACGTTGGCGATCAGCATGCCCAGCGTCGTGCCGATGATCACCAAAATGAAATCGGGATACTGCGCGGCGAGCATGACGGTCGCCACCTGGGTCTTGTCACCCATCTCCGCTAGGAAGAAGGCGATCAGGGTGGCGACGAAAGGACCGAAGCGGCGTCCGCGCGAGGCTTCGTCTTCTTCGAGTTTGTCCGGTACCAGCGTCCACAGCGCCACGGCGGCAAAGGATGCGGCGAGAATCCAGCTCAGGATCGAGGGGGAGACCAGCGAGGATACCCAGTTGCCCACAGCTCCGGCGACGGCATGGTTGGCCAGAGTGGCGACGACGATGCCCCAGATGATTGGCATCGGGCGCCGATAACGAGCGGCCAGCAGCAGGGCGAGCAGCTGAGTCTTGTCGCCAATCTCGGCGAGCGCAACGATCAGGGTGGGGATGTAGAACGATTCCAAGCGGACTTCCTTGCAGGGGCGGGTCGACGAAATCACCATGACACGCAACGCCTGCCCGCCCCGGGTCAGGTGTACGTGTCATGGGTCTTGTCAAACCGGGCACGACTGCTGAAGCAGCCCGTGCGGGTCGCATGCGCCATGGTCTGTGGACCAAGTATGTTGACGCATGCCAGGCGAGCAGGACGCTCGCCGGAGACTACTCCCCCAGGACGGGCCGGAGTTTGCCCAAGCATGCCGCGTTGTGCAAGTCAGAGCTGGCAATCAGCCGCGTTTGGCGCGGTAGATGCGAAAGCCGTCCGCGTTGATGAGGGTTTCGCAGGGCCCTAGATGGGTCTCGATCAAGGGTGGATATTTGAGGAATGCGTTAGCCACCAGGCGTAGCTCACCGCCGGGCCGAATATGACTGGCGGCGCGCTGCAGCAGGGTTTCGCTGGCCTCGTAGTGGGTATGCACGCCCTGATGGAATGGCGGATTGCTGATGATGGCGCTGCAGCCGTCCGGCGCGGCGTCGATGCCATCGCCGGCGATAACCTCGGCTTCCAGGTCGTTGGCTGCCAACGTCATGCGGCTGCTTTCGACAGCGAATGCATCGACGTCCAGCAGCACGACTTCGCTATCCGGATAGCGCTTTTTCAGCGACGCGCCGATGATGCCGGCGCCACAACCGAAATCCAGTAGTCGGCCGATCGGCAAGCCGCCGAGTTGGTCCAGCAGCAATTCGGTGCCGCGATCGAGCCGGCCATGGCTGAATACGCCAGGCAGGCTGACGATCTGCAATGAGCCATCCGGCCGTTCCAGCTGAAAGTGTTGCGCCAGAGCCTGCAAGTCAGGCACCGGCGGGCTGTTTTCCACCCGGACCTGCCAAAGCTGGCAATGGCGGGCGCTGTCGAGCTTGCGCGCCTCGCCGAACGGTGCCAGCTGTCGGGCGGCCCGTTCGACACCGGCGCGCTTTTCGCCGACCAGATAGAGCAGGCCGCCCGGCAGTCTGGCTGCCAGTGCGTTCAGCAGGTAATCGGTCAGCTCTCGGGACTTGGGCAAAAACAGTACCGCTGCCTCGAAAGCAGTCGTGGGGGGCTCAACACCGAAGGTACAACGCCCGGCGAAACGAGCCTGCAGCCGCTGGTGATCCCCGGCGTGCCAGCTCCAGCCAGTGGCTTCGGGCAGTTGGCCGAGCAGATCATCGGGCTGCAAGCCGGCGAGCAGCAGGTTTCCGCTGAACAGGTCGGCCTGGCGCAGCAGCACTTCGCTTCGGGGATCCATGTTGCCTCCGGGCAAAAGCGGGCGAGCTTAGCAGCCTTGTCGCCGGCTGCATAAGCGGTGCGTCAGCCGACCTGGCGCTTCGGTGTGCCGGCGAAAAACGCCTCGGCGTTTTCGACCATCTGCCCAACGATGCGCTGCCGCGCTTCGCGGCTGCCCCAGGCGCTGTGCGGCGTCACGATCAAACGCGGCACGTCCGCCGCCAGCAGCGGGTTGTCATTGCTCGGTGGCTCGCTGATGAGTACATCGGTGGCGGCGCCGCCCAGATGCCCACTGCGCAGCGTGTCCGCCAACGCCTGCTCGTCGATCAGGCCGCCGCGGGCGGTATTGATGACGAATGCCGATGGCTTCATCAGCTGCAGTTCGCGGGTGCCGATCAGGTTGCGGGTCTGTTCGGTGAGCGGGCAATGCAGCGTCAAGGCGTCTACCTGAGGCAGCAGTGCGTCGAGCTCCAGGCGATCCGCACGCGGCGGGCGCCCCGGCAAATTGCCGGTCAGCACCTGCATGCCTAACGCTTCGGCCAGTCTGGCCACGGCGCTGCCCAGCTCACCATGACCGAGCACGCCGAGGGTCTTGCCCGCCAGCTCGACGATGGGGAAATCAAGCAGGCAGAATTGCCCGCTCTCCTGCCAGCGACCGCGGGCCACGGCCGCCTGGTAGTCGGGCAGTCGCGTAGCCAGCGCGAGTAACAACATCAGGGTGTGCTGAGCCACGGTGGCCGTACCATAGGCCTGACAGTTGCTGACTACGATGCCGCGCTGCCTGGCAGCCGGCAGATCGATGTTGTTGACACCGGTCGCGGCGACCAGAATCAGCTTCAGGTCGGGGCAGGCGGCGAACACCCTGTCGTCCAGCGCAATCTTGTTGACGATGGCGACTTCGGCGCCCTGCAGCCGTTCGATGAGCTGCGTTTCGCTGGTCTGTGCATGGCAGATCAGCTCATCGAAGGCTGACTGCAATGGCGTCAGGTCCAGGTCACCCTGGTCGAGCGGGGAAAAGTCGAGGAATACGGCGCGGCGATTGGTCATGGACTTTACTCGTATGAATCAGCAGGCAGATGCCCGGAAATAGCGGAGTCGATAGATGTACTGGATGGAATTTCTCACCGTGGCGCTGGTGCACCTGCTCGCTGTGGCCAGCCCCGGACCGGACTTTGCGGTGGTCGTGCGTGAAAGCGTGACCCGCGGTCAGCGGAGCGGCAGTTGGACGGCCATCGGTGTCGGCAGCGGAATTTTGCTGCATGTTGGTTATTCGCTGCTCGGGATTGGCCTGATCGTCTCGCAGTCGATCGTGCTGTTCAACCTGTTCAAGTGGCTGGCGGCCGGTTATTTGTTCTATCTCGGCTTCCAGGCGCTGCGCGCAAAGCCGATGGGTGTCGACGAGCTGGCGCCTTCCGGCGCCGGTGGCGTGCACTCGAGCCGACGCGCTTTCATGGTGGGGTTCGTCACCAACGGCCTGAATCCCAAGGCAACGCTATTCTTTCTGTCGCTATTCACGGTGGTTATCGACCCTCATACCCCGCTCGCCGTTCAGGCTGGCTATGGGGTATATCTGGCGTTCGCGACCGGCCTGTGGTTCTGCCTGGTGGCCTGGCTGTTCAGCCGTGAGCGCGTCCGCGCCGGTTTTTCCCGTATGGGGCACTGGTTCGACCGGGTAACTGGCGCCGTGCTGATCGGTCTCGGCGTGCGTCTGGCGGCAAGCGAGATCGCTTGATCGGCACCTGTGCAATCTGTTGTTGCACAGTGGCGGCTCGGAGGGTGAACGGCTGCGATGCCGATGGTCGGAGTGGAGAGGTGCAGCGCAGTCCGGCGGCAAAGGCGCCGGCAGAATCGATAGCCGGATTCAGACCCTAGCGTGCCTCGCATAACATCAATAAAAAGGAAGCCCCTATGTTGCAGACCCGAGTGATCAAACCCGCCGCCAATGCCTACCAATATCCGCTATTGATCAAGAGCCTGCTGCTGTCGGGGCAGCGCTATGAGCGCACCCGCGAGATCGTCTATCGCGACCAACTGCGGTTCGACTATCGCACCCTCAATCAGCGCATCGCCCGGCTCGCCAACGTGTTGACTGCCGCCGGAGTCAAGGCGGGGGACACCGTGGCGGTCATGGACTGGGACAGCCACCGTTACCTCGAATGCATGTTCGCGATCCCGATGATCGGTGCGGTGGTTCATACCATCAACGTACGGCTATCACCCGAGCAGATCCTCTACACCATGAATCACGCCGAGGATCGCTTCGTTTTGGTCAACAGCGAGTTTGCGCCGCTGTATCAGGCGATCGCCGGACAGCTCACTACGGTCGATAAGACCTTGCTGATCACCGATGCCGAGGACAAGACCTGCGACCTGCCCAACTGCATCGGTGAATACGAAAGTCTACTGGCGGAGGCGGAGCCGCATTACGACTTCCCGGACTTCGATGAAGATTCGGTGGCGACCACCTTCTACACCACCGGCACGACCGGTGACCCCAAGGGCGTCTATTTCACCCACCGTCAGCTGGTGCTGCATACCCTGGCCGGGGCCGTGACGGTCGGTTGTCGCGAGAACCCGCAGTTGTTGGCGGCCGGCGACGTCTACATGCCGATCACGCCAATGTTCCATGTCCATGCATGGGGGCTGCCGTACATTGCGACCATGTTAGGACTCAAACAGGTCTATCCCGGGCGTTACGATCCGGAGTTGCTGATCGAGCTGTGGCGCCGGGAAAAGGTGACCTTCTCCCACTGCGTACCGACCATCGTGCAGATGCTGCTCAATGCCAAGGCAGCTAAGGGCGTGGATTTCAGCGGTTGGAAGCTCACCATCGGCGGTAGCGCGCTGACGCGCGGTCTCTACGAATCGGCGCGTGCCTGCGGCATGCAGCTGGTGGCCGCCTATGGCATGTCGGAGACCTGTCCGTTGATCTCGGGTGCGCATATCAACGATGAGTTGCGTCAAGCCAGCGAAGACGAGCAGATCGGCTATCGACTCAAGGCGGGAATACCAGTGGTGCTGGTCGATGCCGCGATTCAGGCGCCAGATGGCAGCTTCCTGCCGGCCGATGGCGCATCCCAGGGCGAACTGGTGCTGCGTGCGCCATGGCTGACTCAGGGTTACGCCGGAAACCCGGAAAAGAGCGAAGAGCTGTGGGCGGGTGGATGGCTGCATACCGGCGACGTCGCGACCATCGACGAAATGGGCAATATCGATATCCGTGATCGCATCAAGGATGTCATCAAGACCGGCGGCGAGTGGCTTTCTTCCCTGGCGCTGGAAGGCTTGATCAGCCGCCACGATGCCGTGCGTGACGTGGCAGTGGTAGGCGTGCCGGATGAGCGCTGGGGCGAGCGACCTTTCGCCTTGCTGGTGCTGGGCGAGGGCAAGCAGCTCGATGCGCGGACGCTGCAGGGCTTTCTGGAGCCTGCGGTGGAGCAGGGGCATATCAACAAGTGGGCGATCCCGCAGCAGATCGCGGTCGTCAACGAAATTCCCAAGACCAGCGTCGGCAAGCTGGACAAGAAGCGTATACGGGTAGACATCGCACGTTGGCTGGAAGAGGGCAACAGCGCGATTTCGTCGGTTTAGACCTAGCCCGTATCCTGGCCAGGCTCCAACATGCTGCGAACCTTTTCTTCGAGGTCGGTGATGGTGAAGGGTTTGGTCAGGACTTCGTAATCCGACATGGTGTTGCTACGGTCCAGTACCGAGCTCTCGGCGTATCCGGTGATGAACAGTACGCGCAAGGACGGCCGTTTTTCCCTTGCCGCATCGGCAAGCTGGCGCCCGTTCATGCCGCCGGGAAGGCCGATATCGGAAATCAGCAGGTCCAGGTGTGCATCACTATCGAGGATACGCAAGCCGCTTGGGCCTTCGGCAGCCTCCAGGGTGTTCAGCCCCATTTCCTGCAAGACCTCCGTTACCAGGGTGCGAACGTTGGGCTCGTCATCCACCACCAGAACGGCTCGGCCCTCGACCGATGTGGAGGCCGGCTCAGGCGTCGCCGGCGCGTGCAGGCTGGCCGACTGGCCGTGATAGCGGGGCAGGTAAATCCAGACGCTGGTTCCTTCGCCCACGGTACTTTCGATACGCACGGCACCGCCCGATTGCTTGGCGAAACCGTAGACCATCGACAAGCCAAGCCCGGTGCCTTCACCCAGCGGTTTGGTGGTGTAGAAAGGATCGAAGACATAGCCGAGCCTCTCCGGAGGAATGCCGACACCGGTGTCGCGTACGCCGAGCGCGACATATTCACCTGGCGGCAGCGTGAGTTCTTCGGTGAGCGGCTCGCCCAGCACCAGGTTTTCGCTGGTCAATGTCAGCTGACCGCCATCGGGCATGGCGTCGCGGGCGTTGATGGTCAGGTTCAGCAGCGCGTTTTCCAGCTGATTGGTGTCGCAGAGTGTCAACCAAAGATCATCGGACAGCTGCGTCGAATAACTTACCAACGGGCCTATGGTGCGCTGCAGCAGCTCCATCATCCCTTCTATCAGGGCGTTCAGATCGGTAGGGCTGGGGTCGAGCGTCTGTCGACGGGAGAAGGCCAACAGGCGATGGGTTAGCGCCGTTGCCCGATTGGCTGAGGTCAGCGCACTGTGAATGTAGCGCTCCAAGTCCCCCGTGCGGCCTTGCTGCAGGCGTACGGACAGCAGCTCCAGCGAGCCGATTACACCCGCAAGCAGGTTGTTGAAATCGTGGGCGAGGCCGCCGGTCAGTTGGCCTACCGCTTCCATTTTCTGCGACTGGCGCAGCGCCGCCTCGGTTTTCGCCCGCGCGGCTACTTCGGCGTTGACCCGTTGTTCGAGGGTTTCGTTGAGGCGCTGCAGCGCCCGCTCGGTGCGTTTGTGCTGGGTGATGTCGAGACAGGCACCAACCATGTACGTGGGTCTATCGTTGCTATCGGTGAAAGTTTGCCCCTTATCGAATATCCAGCGCTCGGTGCCCTCCGGCAGGAGGACCCTGAATTGCATTTCCAGATCGTCACCGTAGCGCGCGCAGCGTTCGCACTGCTGGGCAATGGCAGCCCGATCATCTGGATGAATCCTGTCGAGAAGATCGTCGAGCCAACCCGAAGTCAGCCCCTCCAGGCCGAATAGCCGCTGCATGGGCAGGTCCATGTCCAAGCGGTTATTACGTAAATCCCAATAGAAGGTGCCGGTGCCGGACGCCAACAATGCCGCATTCAGACGCTCGTCGCTCTCGCGCAGACGCAGCGCCGCCGATTCCTGCTCGAGCAGACTTTCGGTGACATCCTCGGCCTGGTGAATGATGTAGGCGACCTGGCCCTGTTCATCGAGCACCGGAACGTTGACGACGTCCCAGTAACGATTCTCGTAATGGTCGCGTTCGTCATGCGGGACGCGCAGCGGATAGCCGACCGTTTTCAGCTGTTGCGCGAGCCCGGTGCGTGTCACTTCAGCCAGTGATGCACGCAGCTGGTTGACGCCGGAAGAGCTCGATACCGAAGTCGTTCCGCCGTTGTAGATATGGAACAGAGGATGACCAATGACGTCTTCACGACGCGTCATGGTCGCCCGCAGGCGCTCTTCGCTGGCGGCCACCATCGTGTAGTCGGCATCATTGGCGACCACGAGAAAGTTTCCAGGCAAGGCATCGAAGACGCGCTGCAAATCCGCAATGTCGATGGTTCGGCTCTCCGGCTGAGCGGCACGCCGTACGTGCCGCACAAAACAACTATTGGCTGTTTACGAAAAAATTCGGTTTCTGAGACTGTCAGAACTGCAATGCCGCATGTTGGTTCGCCCGACAGGCCTTGCAGCTCTGAATTCATAGCCGATCGGCCACGAAGCGTTGCGGCATCGCACAGTCTACGCCGGGCATTGATTACGCAAGACGAAGCCTGTGAGAGGCGATGTCCAGTTTCGCTGAGTTGGCCGCGCGATCTGCGGGGCGGCGATTATGCCACCATCGAGGGATGGAACAGTTAGATGGCTGTAGCGTCTCGACGAATGCAATTGAACGCCACCGCCTTCGATGTTGATGACGATGCGCAAAAATCTTTTTGCCAGGTATTGATCCGGTGCGGGTTCGTCGGTCCGTTCCGGTTCTGCGCTCAGTCGGGTGTTAACCTAGCGCCGCATTTTCAGCCTGTGACGGATTCACTGCCGGCAGGCTGACGTCCCGGAGATGAAGGAAGTAATCATGAAAAAGCTCAGCAACCTGACCGTAGCCGCCGCCACCATCGCCCTGCTGGCGGGCTGTACCACTAATCCCTATACCGGCGAGCGCGAGGCCGGCAAAGCAGGCATCTATGGCGGTATCGGCGCGGTCAGCGGCGCGGTAATCGGTGCCGCCACGTCCAGCAAGAAGGATCGTGCCAAGGGCGCTCTGATCGGCGCGACGGTCGGCGGTGCTGCTGGCGGTGGCTATGGTTATTACGTCGATACCCAGGAAGCCAAGTTGCGTCAGACGCTGCAAGGCACTGGCGTTCAGGTTCAGCGCGAAGGCGATAACCTGACGTTGATCATGCCAGGCAACATCACCTTCCCCAGCAGCTCGGCTGATATCTCCAGTAGCTTCTATCCAACCCTGAACTCTCTCGTCCAGGTGTTCAAAGAGTTCAACAAGAACGGCATCGATATCGTCGGACACACCGACAGCACCGGTTCGCAACAGCTCAATCAGGACCTGTCCAACCGTCGTGCCCGTAGCGTGGCCGCCTACCTCGAAGGCAACGGTGTCGCCGCGTCACGAATTTCTTCTTATGGCGCGGGCCCGAGCCAGCCGATCGCCAGTAACGATACGGCGTCCGGTCGCGCCCAGAATCGTCGTGTAGAGATCAACTTGCGGCCGCTGTAAGTCGCTTCGAACAGGCGGGACTGCAACGGTCTCGCCTGTGACATTTAAGTGACGCCATTTTTATATCTTTTCTCTATCCGCCATTGAACCTCTGGACGATACGTGACTCTGAAGCTCGTGACAGCGAGCCATAGTAGTGGCACTGAGGAGGTCGAATGGATGATCGTTCCGCTCTCCATTCCCGTAAGCCTTGGCTGCCATTGGTAGTAACGCTGGTTCTGATGGCGGGGCTCGGGGGATGGGTCGGCTGGCAATGGCATGTTCAGGAAGCGCGTATCCACGCAGAGCAAGCGCAGCGATTCAATCTGGTGGTCAACGACCTCGAGACTAGTCTGCGTGAGCGCATGCGTGCCTACGAGATGGTCATGCGCGGTCTGGCCGGCTTGTTCGTTGGGAGCGATACCGTCAGTCTGGAAGACTGGACTCGCGCTTCCGATCAGCTTCAGCTACAGGACTTCTATCCCGGCATCCAGGCGATCGCTTTATCGCGTCATGCGCGCGCGGATAACCTGGCTTCGGTGCTGGAGAAGATGCGCGACGGTGGCCGAAACGTCCGCATGTATCCGGCCGGTGAGCGCGCCGAATATCTGATCACAGATTACATACATCCCCTCGACTGGCGTAATCGCCGGGTGCTGGGCTTCGACCTGATGAGCGAGGGAACCCGCAGGGAAGCCGTCGTTGCCGCGCGTAATATTGGCACGCCAATGCTGACGGGGCCTTTGCGTCTCAAGCAGGAGACCGGGCAGAACGTTCAGGTGGGTATTTTGTTGTTTCTTCCCCTGTACCGGGTCGGTGAGCCCATCACCACCCTGGAGGAGCGCCAGAACGCCTTCGCCGGCACGCTACACGGCGCCTTTCGGCTGACCGATCTGTTGGAAGGCGTGCTGGGGTCGCGGAGCAAACTGTTTCAGATACAGCTGTTCGACGCCGGGGCCCCGGATGAGCCTCTGCTGATGGGCCGTGCACCGGTCAGCGCCGATGCGAGTTTCCGTCGCACCCGAAATATCTATATGTACGGCCGTAGCTGGCAACTGGATGTGGCCAGTACGCCGGAGTATGAAGCCATCCTGACCCGAGCCAGCGGAGCCTTCAACCTGGCGGCTGGACTGTCCGCGGCGGTGCTGTTTGCGCTGTTGATAGGCGGCTACCTTTACCTGCGTGAAAGGGCGCTACGCAACAGCCAGGCGCTCGGTGCGCAACTTCAGGAGCGTGAGGCACGCTTCCGTCAGCTGATCGAGCAACTGCCCGTGGCGACCCTGATGTGCGATGGTCAAGGGCGAATCGAACTGGCCAACCAGAGCGCCGCTGCGCTGCTCGGAAGCAGTGCTGGTCTGCTCGCTGGCGAGCGTCTTGGCCGTTATGTACCCGGCGTGCTAAGCGAGGCTGCAGGTGGGCAGCGGCTGGAAACCAGCAATCAGGAAAGCCACGCGTTACGGGAGGATGGCACGCCGATACCGGTTTCACTGAGCCTGACCAGCTTCAATCGCGATGACGGTATCCACCACCTGCTCAATCTGGTCGATCTGCAACAGCGCAAACGGGACGAAGAGCGCTTCCGCAATGTCGTCGAGGCGTCGCCGAATGCCTTCATTCTGTTCGACCAGGAAGGGCGAATCGTCATGGTCAATCGACAGACCGAGCTGCTGTTCGGCTATAGCCGGCAAGAGCTGGTGGGCGAGCCGGTCGAGCTGCTGATCCCCGAGTCGATGCGCAAGATATATCTCGAGATACGCCATCGTTTCGCCCAGGAACCCGAGTCGCGCCGCCTGGGTGAAAACCGCGAGCTGTTCGGTCGTCACAGCGATGGTCGTCTGTTGCCCGTCGAGGTAGGTCTGTCGCCGCTGCGCAGCGGTGAGGAGCAGCTGGTGCAGGCCGTGGTGATCGATATCGGTCACCGCAAGGCGGCGGAGCGGCGTCTGCGCGATCAGGCCAACGAGCTGGTCGTTGCCAATCGCTACAAGTCCGAGTTCCTTGCAAACATGTCTCACGAGCTGCGTACGCCGCTCAACAGCATCCTGATCCTCAGCGATCAGTTGAGGCAGAATGCGGCGGCCAATCTGACCGAGAAGCAGGTTCGGCACGCCGATATCATTCATCGGGCCGGGCATGACCTGCTGCAGCTGATCAATGATGTGCTCGACCTGGCCAAGATCGAAGCGGGCCACATGCAGATCAAGCCGGAACCGCTCAATCTGGCTGAGCTACTGGCGGAACTGACCAGTGGGCTCCAGCCGATGGCCGAGCAGAACGGGCTGGCGCTCGGTACCCGAATCGCGCCGGATGTGCCGGTGACGATCGTTACCGACCGCGCACGCCTGCAGCAGATTCTGCGCAATCTCGTCACTAACGCATTGAAGTTCACCGAGCAGGGCTTCGTGGATATCCATGTCACCTGCAAGCCGGCCGAGCAGCCTGCTGATGAAGACATGCTGCAGATCTGTGTGACCGATACCGGTGTTGGCATCGCTGAAGACCAGCACGAACGGATCTTCCAGGCCTTCCAGCAAATCGACGGCTCGATCAGCCGGCAATACGGCGGCGCCGGGCTGGGATTGGCCATCGCACGGCAGCTGGCCGAAGTGCTGGGCGGCGGTATTCATCTGCGAAGCGCGCCGGGTCAGGGCTCGAGTTTCACTATCGAGTTGCCGCTGAGACTGGCCGCAACCACGGAAATCCGGACGCTGCGGCCGTTTCAGCTCCGAGGCCAGGGCGGCGGCGTATTGATCGTCGAGGATGATGCCGATTTCGCTTCTGTGGTAGCTGAGGTTGGGCAATCTCATGGCTTTCCCAGTACCGTCTGCGGCACCGGGCAGGAGGGGCTGGAGGCCTTGGAACGCGACCGTTTCGCGGCCGTCATCCTCGATATCCTGTTGCCCGATATCAGTGGCTGGCAGGTCCATCGGGTCCTGCGAGAGGATGCCCGGCACCAGGGCACGCCGGTGTACATCATTTCGTGCGTGCCGCAGCCGCATGGCTGGTCCGATGACAATTCGCGCTATTTGCTCAAACCTGTGACGCACTCGGAGCTCGAACGCCTGTTCGTCGACCTGGCTCGGCAGGAAGCCAGTCCAACGCGATTGCTGCTCGTGGAAACCGAACCGGAGCGGCGACGTCAATTGCATGAGCATTTCGAGCGTCTTGGATACCGTGTCACCGACTGCCAGAGCAGCGAAGATGCGCGGCTGGCCTATGCGGAGCATGCCTTCACGGTACTGGTCATCGATTTCGATCTGCCTAACGAAGACGGCCTGGAGCTGCTCGAGGCGCTCGACAGGCTACGTTCGCTCAAAGATGCACGAGTCATATTGAACAGCCGGGCACCGCTTTCAGAAAAGAATCTGGAGCGGCTACGGCGTTACTCATCGGTTGCGTTGTCAAAAACAGAGGGACTGGAGCATATGGAAGATGCATTGAAGCCCGCTGTGGCTGAGGCTGAGGCTGAGGCTGTGGCGCTGAACATGGACGAGGTGGAGCATCCCCTGCTGGGGCGACGGGTGCTGTTGGTGGATTCCGACGTGCGGTCGATATACGCCATCAGCGCCCTGCTCGACGAGCAGGGGCTGCAAGTGGTGCCGGCTACGACAAGCACCGAAGCGCTTGAACGATTCGATGAGGATGCCTTCGATCTGGCATTGGTGGACATGGCATTGCCCAATAATGACGGCCCTGCACTGATACGCCAGCTCAGAAACGACTATGGTTGTCAGGTGCCGATTGTGGCGCTGGCGGCCGGAGCCGATCCGGCCGTCCGCGATCAGAGCATTACTGCAGGTGCCGACGATTTTCTGTTCAAACCGGTCGAACGCGCCAAGCTGGTCGAGTTGCTGCGACGCTGCCTGGGGCGCGTCGATGGCCCTCACGAGAGTCCATGAGGAGAAGTACGTGACGCATCGTTCGTCCAGAGTCGGCCGCCGTGCCGCCGCCATTGAAATCGGAAGTAACTGCGCAGCGGGCAGGAGAGTCAGGTAATGGCGCGGGCACAAGCCAAATCACAACCTCGTACCCGCACACTGCTGGTGGTGGACGATCGCGAAGCGAATCTGGTGGCTATGGAGGCCCTGCTCGGTGATGGCGACTGGCAGGTGCATACGGTCAATTCCGGCGAGGCTGCGTTGCAGGCGCTGCTCGATCTGGACGTGGAATTGGTCTTGCTGGACGTGCAAATGCCAGGCATGGATGGCTTCGAAGTGGCGCGCCTGATGCGTGGCAGCCCGCATACACGTTACACACCGATCATCTTCGTCTCGGCCATTGCGCATACCCGCGAGTCGGTGCTGCGCGGTTACGCAACGGGTGCGGTTGATTTCATCCTCAAGCCTTTCGATCCACAGGTGCTCAAGCACAAGATCAACACCCTGCTCAGCCATGAACACAACCGGCGCGATCTGCAGCTGCTGACCCAGCAGCTCGACAGCGCGCGCGCCTTCAATGCCTCGGTGCTGAACAACGCCGCCGAAGGCATCCTGGTGGTGGGTGAGGATGGCTACATCAGTTTCGCCAATCCGGCGATCGCGCAGATGCTGCACACCAGTGTCGATGATCTGCAGGGCACTGCGCTGGTCGATCATCTGGCCTCCCCGCAAATGCCCGAAGTCTGGCGCGATACCGACTTCTACAAGCAGTGGCGTAGCGGCAACACCTACCGCCTGCACGAGGCGCAGCTCTACACCGCCAATGGCGGTACCTTGCCGGTTGCCTTGTCCTCCTCGCCACTGCCTCGCCAACAGCGCTCGATGGTGGTGATCGCGCTCGATATGTCGGTGGTGCGTAACCTCCACGTCCAGCTGGAAACCCAGGCGGTAACCGATTCGCTGACCGGGCTGCTGAATCGGCGTGGGTTTCATCAGGCGCTGGAGTCGGCCTTGGCGCGGATCGATCGGAACGGCAAGCGCATGGCCATCCTTTATATCGACCTCGACGGCTTCAAGCGCATCAACGACTCGCTAGGCCACGATGCCGGCGACGAGATACTTTGCCGCGTCGCGCGGGTGCTGGAAGCCTGCATGCGTCCCTACGACATCATCGCGCGGATGGGCGGGGACGAATTCACCGCCTTGCTGGATTCCCTCGATCATCCCGAAGACGCGGCGAAAGTTGCAGAGAAGCTCATCGAACTGATTTCGGTCCGGCACACCATCAACGGCACCGACGTCACCTTGGGCGCGAGCATCGGCATCGCACATTTCCCCGATTGCGGGCAGAGCGTTGAAGAGCTGCTCCGCTCGGCGGACATGGCCATGTATGAGGCCAAGCGCGCCGGACGCCAGCAATACCGCTTCTTCTCCAGCGAAATGAATGGCCGCGCCCATGCGCGTCTGATGATGGAGGAAAACCTGCGCAGCACCATCGAGCGCAATGGTTTCGCGCTGGCCTATCAGCCGCAGATAGAACTCGAGACCGGCGAACTGCGCGGATTCGAGGCTTTGCTGCGCTGGGATTACGCCGGACGCGGCGAAGTCGAACCCAACGTCTTCATCCCCTTGCTGGAGGAGACTCGACTGATCGATCGGGTTGGCGAATGGGCGCTGCGTGAAGGACTGGCTCAATGTCGAGATTGGCGCGAGCGCTTCGGCGACAAGCTGATACTGAGTTTCAACGTCAGCCCGGTGCAGTTTGCCCGGGCTGGACTGATAGGCGAGCTACGCCGTCTGCTTGATGAGTATCAGCTCGACCCGCGCCAGTTGGAGCTGGAGGTCACCGAAGGCGCGCTGATGCAGGACCTGGAGCAGAGCTGTGACAAGCTTCGGCAATTGCGGGAACTGGGCGTCAAAGTCGCGGTGGATGACTTCGGCACCGGCTATTCGTCACTGGCCTATCTGCGCCATTTCGATCTGGATACGCTGAAGATCGACCGGTTGTTCATTGCCAATATGCTCGACTCGCCCCGTGACGCGGCGGTCGTCAGCACCATCATCGACCTTGGGCGGAACCTGGAGTTGGAAGTGATCGCTGAGGGGGTTGAGACCCTGGCTCAGCGCGATTGGCTGATTGCCCATGGCTGCCAGGTCATGCAGGGTTTTCTGGTGGCGCCAGGCTTGGCCGTCGAGGACGCCCTGGTCTTTCCAAGGCGCATAGACTGGCAGCAACTCGACCGTTGAGACCGGGTGCCGCCGGGTTCAATGGAGTTGGCTCCGTCGCGGCCGCGACGAAACGGGACCGGACCCTAGCGACTTGGCGGATATTGGCGATGCAGCTCTTCGAGTTTGGCGTCCTTTTCGCTCCATAGCTCGTTGACCCACTCCTGGAAACTGAGTCGATAACGCTCATCCTGATCGTAGCTGCGGTGCAGGAATTCAGCCGGGATGGGCTGCGAGTCGATGCGCATCACCACTTGGCTGATCCGACCACAGAGCAGATCCCAGAAGCTCGGATTGCCATTGGGGTAGTGGATGGTGACGTTGATTAGCGAAGTCAGTTGCTCACCCATCGCATCGATCACGAAGGCAATGCCGCCGGCTCTGGGTTTGAGCAGATAGCGGTAGGGCGAAGCCTGCTCGGTGTGCTTGTCCTCTGTGAAACGCGTGCCTTCGAGAAAGTTGAACACCGACACCGGGTTGGTCCGGTAGCGCTCGCATGCCTTACGGGTCGTGGCCAGGTCCTGACCGCGCTTTTCCGGATATTTGGTCAGGTACTCCTTCGTGAAACGTTTCATGAAGGGAAACTCCAGCGCCCACCAGCATAGGCCGATGACCGGCACCCAGATCAGCTCCTGTTTGAGAAAGAACTTCAGAATCGGCATTCGTCGGTTCAGCTGGTACTGCAGCATCAGAATGTCGGCCCAGCTCTGGTGGTTGCTGGTGACCAGATACGAGTGTTGCATGTCGACCTTTTCCAGCCCCTGCACATCCCATTCGGTGCGCCGCACCCGATCCATCCAGAAGCCGTTGACCGCCATCCAGGATTCGGCGATCCAGTGCATCCCGAAGCGCAGCGCGCGCTGAACGCGAGGAATCGGCAGCGCCAGCTTAAGCAGCGAAAGGAAGAATAGCGGCCAGCACCAGAACAGTGTGTTCAGCGCCAGGGTCAGGCCGGCGAGGGTGCCTCGCAGGGGGGCGGGAAGGAAGCTCAGCATAGGTCGTCTCGTCGATACGGCTGGTTCGAGGCGCCAAGGGTAGCGATTGCGCGCCGAACTGCAACTGTCGCGAATGCCGGCCTAGCGACGTTTTCAAGCAGATAGGAAAAATGCAGGGGAGCGGGCGGCGCTCCGTTACAGAACGTAGGGAGCGCCGCCCGCACACCTTAGGTTACTTGGGCGCGCTTTGGTGGGCTGAAGCCCACCCTACGGATTGGCTGGCCCTATCGCTGGTAGGGCCGCCAAGCTTGTGTTTCATGCTTCAGGCCTGCTGCCGTTGCTATCGGCCTGCAGCGCGGTGAGTGCGATGGTGAAGACGATGTCATCCACCAGTGCGCCGCGAGACAGGTCATTCACCGGTTTGCGCAGGCCTTGCAGCATCGGGCCGACGCTGATCACGTTGGCGCTACGCTGAACCGCTTTGTAGGTAGTGTTGCCGGTGTTCAGGTCAGGGAAAATGAACACGGTCGCCTGACCGGCAACCAGGCTGTTGGGTGCCTTCTGCTTGCCGACGCTGGCGACCGACGCGGCGTCATACTGCAACGGGCCGTCGATTGGCAGGTTGGGTGCGCGCTCTTGGGCGATGCGTGTGGCTTCGGCGACTTTCTCTACCTCAGCACCGCTGCCGGACGTACCGGTGGAGTAGCTGATCATGGCTACTCGCGGATTCACGCCGAGGGCGACGGCCGACTCGGCACTCTGCAGAGCAATCTCCGCGAGCTCCGTGGCGCTCGGGTTGGGATTGACTGCGCAGTCGCCATAGACCAGTACCTGATCCGGCAGCAGCATGAAGAACACTGAGGACACCAGGCTGTAGCCAGGGGCGGTCTTGATCAGCTGGAGCGCCGGGCGAATGGTGTTGGCGGTGGTATGCACGGCGCCGGAAACCAGGCCGTCCACTTCGTCCAGCGCCAGCATCATGGTGCCGAGCACGACGGTGTCCTTGAGTTGCTCGCGGGCATCGCTCGGGGTGAGCCCCTTCGACTTGCGCATCTCGCACATGGGCTCGACGTACTGACCGATGATCAGCTCCGGATCGAGAATCTCCAGCCCGGCCGGCAGGTTGATGCCCTGTTCGCGGGCGACCGCCTGCACTTCATCCGGCTTCGCCAGCAGGACGCAGCGGGCAATGCCTCGCTCCTGGCAGATAGCCGCGGCGCGAATGGTGCGCGGCTCGTTGCCTTCCGGCAGGACGATGCGCTTGTTCGCCTGCTGGGCGCGCTTGACCAGTTGATAGCGGAACGCCGGTGGCGAAAGGCGCAGCTCGCTACGCGGTACGCTGAGACGTGTGTGCAACAGGTCGGGCTGCAGGTGCGTGGCGATGAAGTCGGTCACCTGGCTGGCGCGCTCGATGTCGTCGGAAGGGGTTTCCTTGTTCAGGCCGAACAGGTTGGTCGCGGTGTCGTAGGAACCGGTCTGCACGGTCATCACGGGCAGGCCGCGGTCCAGGGCCGCCTTGCACAGTTCGAGAATGCGTGGGTCTGGAGCGAAGTCGCTGCACAGCAGCAGGCCCGCGAGATCGACCCCGTTGAGCGAGGCGAGGCTGGCAGCGAGGATGATGTCGTCGCGGTCACCCGGCGTGACTACCAGCACGCCGGGCTGGAGCAACTGCACGGTATTGGGAACTGCCCGGGCGCACAGGACGATCTTGCTCACGCGACGATGTTCGGCCTCGCCGGCGTGAAGCACCTTGGCATCCAGCAGCTGAGCGATGTCCCGGGTGCGCAGGGCGTTCAACTCCTCGGCGAAGGGAATCGCGCCGAGTAGCTGAAAATCCTGGGTGCCGAGCAGCGGTAGCTGTTCCTTCAGGCGTTCGACGAAGGCCGCCACGCCGTCGTCGCTCTTGACCTTGTTCAGGACCAGGCCGAGCACCTTCGGGTCCTTGGCGCCGCCGAACAACTGCGCTTGGATTTCGATGCGTTCGGCCAGGCGCTTGAGCGTGTCGTTGCCCTGCGCGGCGATCAGGATGATTTCCGCATCCAGACTCTTGGCCAGGTGCGTATTGATTCGCGAGGTGTGGTTGAACTCTCGCGTCGGCACCATGCCTTCGACGATCACTACGTCCTTGCCCGCTGCAACCTCCTGGTAGCGGCTGACGACATCTTCGAGCAGGAGGTCCAGTTCGCCATCGGCCAATTGGCGCTCCACCTGTTCCAACGGGAGCGGCTCTGGCGAAGAGATGTTCAGTGTGTTTTCCACCAGCACGCAGGAGCGCTCGCGGCCCTGATCGAGCGGAAAGGGCTGGGCGATGGGCTTGAAGAAACCGACTTTCAACCCGGCACGTTCCAAAGCACGGATCAGGCCGAGGCTGATGGAGTTGAGGCCGCCACCGAAACCGCAGGGGGCGAGGAAGAGCGTATGCATGGTGATCTCCTGTCGAGCAAAGGGCGAAGGCGATGCTGATTGGACAAAACCCGACGCCTTTCTCGGTCGTCGGGTTTTGCAGAGGCGCGTTCGTGTCGGCGGGTTGTCAGGCGTCGAGCAATGCCAGCGTGTCCAGCGCGATCTGGCGTTCTTCGTTGGTAGGAACGACCAGAACGCGCGGGCTGCCTGCGGCCTGGATTTCTCCACCGACGCCACGTGTGCAACGTGCGTTGGCTTCTTCGTCGAGTTTGAAATTGAACAGCTTGAGGTGTTCCAGGGTGCGGCTGCGCACCGCTACGGAGTTCTCCCCGATGCCGCCGGTGAAAATCAGGCCGTCGAGCTTCGGCAGGGCGCAAGCCATGCTCGCCAGGGATTTGGCCAGGCGATAGCAGAACACTTCGAAGGCCAGATTAGCGCCCGGATGGCCGGCAACACGTGCCTCGTACAGAGTGCGCATGTCGTTGGACAGGCCCGACAGGCCCTTCAGGCCGCTGTCATGGTTGAGCACGCGATCGATCTGCTCGAGGCTCCAGCCCAGCGTGCGGTTCAGGTAGCTGTGCAGGTTGGGGTCGACATCGCCGCTGCGCGTGCCCATCACCAGCCCTTCCAATGGCGTCAGGCCCATGCTGGTGTCGCGGCTTTCGCCGTTGACGATGGCGCAGGTCGAGCAGCCGTTACCCAGATGCGCGGTCAGCCAGCAGCTGTCACCCGCTGCCAGTCCGGTCATTTCGGCGGCACGCTTGCTGACATAGTTGTGGCTGGTGCCGTGGAAACCATAGCGACGGACGTTGTGCTCCTTGTAAAGGAACTCGGGCACGGCGTAACGGAAGGCGTGTTCGGGCATGGTTTGGTGGAACGCCGTATCGAATACGCTGACTTGCGGCAGGGTAGGGAACAGCGCGATGGCGGCTTCGATGCCGACCAGGTTGGCTGGGTTGTGCAGCGGGGCCAGTTGGGCGCTGTCACGAATGGCCTTGAGCACGTGCTCGTCGATCAGGCTGGAGCCGGTGAAATGTTCGCCACCATGAACGACCCGATGTCCGATGCCGTCGAGCTTGCCGCCGGCCGCTTCCTGCGCGAGCGGTAACAATCGCTCCAGTGCGGCGCGATGGTCGGCGCCCGGGATTTCCAGCGTCTGCTTGTCGTCTCCCCGCTGCCAGTGAAGCACCGCTTCAGGACTGCCTATGCGTTCTGCCAGGCCTTGCAAAGGGAAGGTCGCTTGCGTTTCGTTGACCAGTGCGAATTTGATCGACGAACTGCCGCAGTTAATCACCAGGATGTTTCGAGCCGACATCGGTGCTCCTCGGGACGCGCATTAATTATTGGAAGTTTCGCTTAGCTTGCGTGGACGGATACTGACATAGCTCATGACTGACCGATGCTCTCCAAAGGTTGTATGCGGCACCTCGCATCGTAGGGTTTTGTCAACCAGTTGCTGGTCCCGTTTATCCGGGCTCGGTTCGCAATCGTCGCAGCTCGCGGTTAAACTTCGACATCACATTCCCCAGCAAAAGGTTTTGCCTCATGCAGATTGCCGCGAACAAGGCTGTGTCAATCGACTACACACTCACCAACGACGCTGGTGAGGTAATCGACAGCTCGGCCGGCGGCGCGCCGCTGGTCTACCTGCACGGTGCAGGCAACATCATCTCTGGCCTGGAAAAGGCCTTGGAAGGCAAACAGGGCGGTGATCACGTGACGGTCGCCATCGAGCCGCAGGACGCCTACGGTGAGTACACCCCGGAGCTGGTAGCGACGCTCAATCGCGCCATGTTCGAAGGCGTTGACGAGCTGGAAGTTGGCATGCAGTTCCATGCATCCGGTCCGGACGGCGGTATGCAGATCGTCACTATCCGTGACGTCGAAGGTGATGACGTGATCGTCGACGGCAATCATCCGTTGGCTGGTCAGCGCCTGAACTTCGATGTCAAGATCGTCGACGTGCGTGATGCCAGCGAAGAAGAAGTTGCCCATGGCCACATCCATGGCGAAGGTGGTCATCACCACTGATCCCCTCGCAGCAAGCGGGTGGCGACAGGCCCGGCCGAGGCGGTCGAGCGACGAAGCGCTTCGGTAATGCCGGAGCGCTTTTTTTACCCTCTGGAGAAGAGCGAATGAGCGCGTTCCACGATTTGGTCCTACCCGGCCTCGCTGGCCAGGAGCTGTCCCTTGCGCCGCTAAAGAACCAGCTGACGCTGGTGGTCAATGTGGCTTCCGAGTGCGGCCTGACTCCTCAGTACGCCGGGTTGCAGGCGTTGCATCAGCGTTATCAGGATCGTGGTTTCGGTGTGCTCGGTATTCCCTGCAACCAGTTCGCCGCGCAGGAGCCGGGCAGCGACGCGGAGATCCTGCGATTCTGTAGTGAGAACTACGGCATCAGTTTTCCGTTGAGCAGCAAGCTCGAAGTCAACGGCCCGCAACGTCATCCGCTCTACCGCCTGCTGGCGGGCGAAGGGGCCGATTTTCCCGGTGACATCAGCTGGAATTTCGAGAAGTTTCTCGTCGACAAGGACGGCCGTGTGCTGGCGCGTTTCTCGCCTCGTACCGCCCCGGACGATCCAGCGCTGATCCAGGCGATCGAAAACGCGCTCGTCTGATCCTTCGCTTCTCTGCGCGGCGGTATTGCCGCTGCGCTTTTCCCTTCTTCGCTCAATCAACGCCCCGCCATCGTCGCGATCGTATCGGCGAAATAAGCGCCATGGATGATGCTGTTCGCGCGAGACGACCGGTCATATGCTCGGTTTCATGAACAGCCGAGCTCGAATCGACAAGCGTGAACTGATCCTGGCCAAAGGCGCGCAGGTGATGACCCGTCGTGGCTATCACGGCACCGGTGTGCTGGAGATCGTCCAGGCTGCCGGCATTCCCAAGGGGTCGTTCTATCACTACTTCGCCAGCAAGGAAGATTTCGCCCTGCAGGCCCTGGAGCATCTCTATACGCCACGTCTGGCGCGCTACCAGGCTGCGTTGACCAACTCTGTGCTGAGTCCGCGTGAGCGAGTCCTCGCTTATTACGCTGAACTGGTCGCGCATTTCGCTCGCCAGGAATCTCCGGAGTATCACTGCTTTATCGGGAGCCTGAGCTTCGAGATGGCCGAGTTGTCGCAGCCGATCGGGTGTCAGGTGGAAGCCATTCTGCTGCGCTCCGTCGAGGTGCTGGCGGCCTGCCTCGAGCAGGCCCGCAATGCAGGAGAAATAGATCGGAGCACTGATTGTCAGGCGCTTGCCGAATTCATCGGCAACGCCTGGGAAGGCGCGCTGCTACGCATGAAGGTGGGTCGCAGTGTCGTGCCGCTGAACAGCTTTCTGACCCAGCTGGAGCGTCTGCTGACGTTGCGCTGATTTTTTGTGACGAACGGTGAGACGACCGGTCGCTTTTGAACCCGAATCAACAAGGAGACAACGATGTCCGCAGCCGTAAATGCCCTGTTTCAGCCATTCCAGCTTGGCAGTCTGCAATTGCCGACCCGCGTGGTAATGGCGCCGATGACCCGTTCCTTCTCGCCCAACGGTGTGCCGACCGCTGACGTCGTCGAGTACTACCGTCGCCGTGCCGCTTCGGGTGTTGGGCTGATCATTACCGAGGGCACCACGGTCGGCCACCAGGCTTCCAATGGTTATCCGCAGGTGCCGCGCTTCCATGGTGAGGATGCTCTGTCTGGCTGGAAGGTAGTGGTCGATGCGGTGCATGCCGCGGGTGGCAAGATCGTTCCACAGCTCTGGCACGTCGGCAATGTGCGCCGCAAGGGTACCGAGCCGGAGCCGGAAGTGCTGGGGTATGGGCCGATGGAGAAGCGCAAGGACGATCAGGTCGTCGTCCACGGCATGACCAAGCAGGACATCCAGGACGTGATCGCGGCTTTCGCCCAGGCGGCTGCGGATGCCAAGGCCATCGGCATGGATGGCGTCGAAATTCACGGGGCTCATGGCTACCTCATCGACCAGTTCTTCTGGGAAGGTAGCAATCAGCGCACCGATGAATACGGTGGCAGTCTGGCCAACCGCTCGCGCTTCGCCATCGAGCTGATCAGCGCGGTGCGGGCTGCGGTGGGCGCGGAGTTCCCGATCATCTTCCGCTTCTCGCAGTGGAAGCAGCAGGACTACACCGCACGCCTGGTGACCACGTCAGAAGCGCTGGGCGAATTCCTCGCACCGCTGTCGGCTGCAGGCGTGGACATCTTCCATTGCTCTACGCGTCGTTTCTGGGAGCCGGAATTCGAAGGTTCGGATCTCAACCTGGCCGGCTGGACACGCCAGCTCACCGGCAAGCCGACCATCACCGTGGGTAGCGTGGGGCTGGACGGTGAGTTCCTGCAGTTCATGGTCAAGACCGACAAAGTGGCGCAGCCGGCCAATATCGAAGGCCTGCTCGAGCGTCTGAACAAGGAGGAGTTCGATCTGGTTGCGGTAGGGCGCGCGCTGATCTGCGATCCGGATTGGGCGCTGAAAGTGCGTGACGGACGCATGCAGGACATCCTGCCGTTCAGCCGTGAGGCGTTGAAGACGTTGGCTTGAGCCGGCCAATTGCCTGAGCGCGTCGTTGCATCGTCGCGTGCCTAACCAATCAGATTGAAGGGTTTCGTCTACGCGGCCCCCTCCTCTCTACAAAAGGGGATGGGTCGGGTCGCGTAGGTGCACCCATCAGCCGTATCGCCGCCGAACGTGCAGTCCTGGCGCTGATCTACATGCTACTCCGAGGCTCCCGGATAACCGGACTGTTTGAGCAGTTTCGCCAAGTGCACGGCGTTGCGAGCCAGCATCGCATTGGTATTGGCGGTTTTCTCGCGCGGGCCTGCATCCTTGTAGTCCGTCGAACCCATAGCCTCGCCGACCCAGTAGGTACAGCCGTTGGCGGGGATGCTGAAGCCCACATCGTTCAGCCCCTGGTACAGCTCGGCCACTACGTGGTGGGCGCCGTCTTCGTTGCCGACCACGGCGACGCAGGCGACCCGACCATAAGAGACCATCCGTTGCTGATCGTCGGTTTCGCTGAGAAATGCGTCGAGACGCTCGAGTACTCGTTGGCAGATGCTGGACGGATGCCCCAGCCAGATGGGCGTGCCCAGCAAAAGAATGTCTGCGGCGAGTATCTTCTCGCGGATCATCGGCCAGTCATCGCCCGGGCCTTCGTCAGAGGTCACGCCCGGTTTGATGTTGAAATCCACCGCGCGTAGCTGCTCGCAGGACACGCCGAGCTTTTCCAATTCCCGCTCGGCCTGGCTCAGCAGCAAGCTGCAGGACGACGTGTTGGGGGAGGCTTTGAGTGTGCAATTTATCGATAGTGCGGAAAGCGCCATTGGGAAGGGCTCCTGAATTCGATGTGTTCGAATCTAGACAGCAACCCCTCCCGCAGTTCACTGAGTGGCGACAGGCACCAAGTGTTTCTGGCCGCCTTCTCGAACCCAGAATAGGGTCGCGCCCGCTACAGCGGCAGGCGTGATCAGCAGGTTCAACACCGGCACCAGCAGCGCGGCATAGGTCACCGCACCGAAGCTCAGGCTTTTCCAGCGCCTCTGACGCAGCCAGACCATCATTTCCGCCCAGCTCAGCTTGTTGTTGTCTGCCGGATAGTCGATGTACTGTACGGCCATCATCCAAATGCCGAACAGCAGCCACAGCGGCGCGGCGAACAGGTTGACCACCGGGATGAACGAAAGAATCAGCAGTGCTAGCGCGCGCGGGGCGAAATAGGCCAGCTTGCGTGCTTCACGGCCAATGGTGCGCGGCAGCATGGCCAGCAACTCGGCCCAACTGAACGGTGGCGAACTGTCTTCGCCGCGCGCCACCGTTTCGACCTTTTCAGCGAGAAAGCCGTTGAACGGGGCCGCGATGATGTTGGCGAGCATGGTGAAGGTGAAGAACACCATCAGCACCACCAGAATCACGAACAGCGGCCAGAGGATGTACTCCAGAAACATCAGCCACTCGGGCAGGCTCGGCATGAGCGCATCGACCCAGACGCCGAACTGGCGCAGGGCGATATAGATAAGCCCGCTGAACAGCAGCAGGTTGACCGTCAGTGGCAGGATGACGAACAGCCGTAGCCCTGGGCTCAGGATTAGCTTCAGACCTTCACGCAGGTACTGTGGGCCGGAAAGGGCGGCGATGGGCATGTGGAGTACTCCGGTAAGACGGTTCGGACCTTACCGGCTTTGGCTGAGTGGGAAAAGCCTGACAGGGTCTATGCAAAGCATTCGGCAACGCCAGCAAGGTGACTCCACGATTGAGGCCGGCTCACCGTTGCGGCAATCCCTGCAGTTTCGATTTGGCGGAACCGCACCGGCCTGTTTTTGCAGCCTTGGTCCAATAGCACCTGCCTATTCCGGTAATCGGGATTACGCAATGGCCGGCGTTGCTTCGGACCGTCAGACTCGCCCGGCCTCTTTGGTTTCAGGGCCGTCCATTATCAAGCCTTCCCCAAGTGCCTGGCCGGCCCTTTTTTTATTCCTTGGCTGTCAGCGGCTGCTGATCGAAGCGCACGCCCGGCAGGCCGGTTTCCATCAGTGCGCGGATGTTGCGGTGGTCGGTTCCGCTGGGGTTGGCCAGCACCGATTGATAATGCTCGCCGAACGCCAACAGCGCCTCTTCGGTGGTGAATCCTTCCAGCACTGCCAGCCCAAGCGTCTTGCACGAGCCTTCGTTTTCTCCGGCGGCGTTTTCCACGTTGCCGTTGATGAAGCGGCTGGGCTGGTAGTCATAGACACTGTCGATATAGGCCAGCGTCTCGCTGAAAGGGTGCTTGCGATTGCGCAGGCTGGCGCGGAAGTCAGCAAGGCTGGTCATGAGTTTTGCCCCTTGTCGAAGGCGGCCTGCTGCTCGGGTGTGGCTTCCTTCTGGTAGCGCTTCTTCCACTCGGAGTAGGGCATTCCGTAAACCTCTTCGCGCGCCTCGTCGAGGCTGACTTCGATGTCCAGATCGTCGCCGGCGGCTTTGTACCACTTCGACAGGCAGTTGCGGCAGAAGCCGGCCAGGTTCATTAGGTCGATATTCTGCGCATCGGGACGGCTACGCAGGTGCTGGACCAGGCGGCGGAATGCGGCAGCTTCGAGTTCGGTGCGTTGTTGATCATTCATCTCATGGGCCTCGGCGTTGCAGACGTGGGCGGATCATAACCTTGGCGGTTGCCATGGGCCAGACAACGAGACCAACCCGCCTTCCGGTGCGGGATGCTCAGTCGCGATGCGCGGCAAGCGTGATCGACACCGATTCGGCGAAGCGCAGCGCGTGCGGTTTGTCCACTTCGACCTCGGCGTAACGCACCTGCGGATGCGTCATGACCAGGTCGAGGATTTCCTGAGTGAGCCGTTCGAGCAGGGCGAAGCGGTTGTTCTCGACGTGTTGAATGATCGCCTTGGTGATGGTGCGGTAATTCAGTGCGTATTCAATGTCGTTGTCGCGCACGGCGTCCGCTGCGGGATACAGCATCGTCAGGTTGATCAGCACGTCCTGCTGGTTGAGGATTTCCTCTTCCTTGATGCCGATGAAGGTGCGTAGTCGCAGATCTTTGACGCGGATGCGCGCCATGGCGGGTTCCAGTCTAGGCATGGGATTCCTTCGCAAATCAGATCAAATGACGGCCGCCATTGACGGTCAGTGTGGTGCCGGTGACGTAGGGATTATCGAGCAGATAACGCAGGCTCTGGTAGATCACCTCGGCGCCGGGCTCGATACCCAGCGCGGATTTTGCCAGCGCCTTGCGTCGATAGTCCTCGTCGTCACCTTCGTTGAGCTGTATCAGGGCCGGCGCGATGCCATTGACCTTGATGACCGGCGCCAGGCTGGCGGCAAACGAAAGGGTGAGGTTGTCCAGTCCGGCTTTACTGGCGGCATAGGCGATGTGCCTCTTGCTGCCGATACGGGTGACATCGTCGCCGATGTGGATGATATCCGCCGGGCCTCCGTGCCGCAGCAGCTCCGCGCAGTGAAGGTTGATCAGATAGGGCGCGAGCATATGCACGTCGAACATGCGCTGGAACACCTCGGCTTCCTTGCCCGATGCTTCGGGAAGCCAGTCCGATGCGTTGTGGACGATCGCACGTAGACGGCGGGTCTGCTGTTTGAGAGCTGCGATGAAGGCATGAATGCCCGCCGCTCCGGAGAAATCCGCCTGCAAGGTCACGGCACCGCGTTCGCGTAGCCGGGCGAGGCTCGGTCGATCTGTTCGGTAAGTGACGACCACCGGTTGCCCATCATCGAGCAAGCGTTCAGCGCAATGCAGGCCGATGCGCTGGCTGGCACCGGTAATCAGGATTGGGGCCGTTGGCTGGGTCATGTCTTCTGGGGTCGACTGTCGCTGGTGAACGATCGCGCACGGCTGCGATGCTGGCGCCACGCATGGCCCGTCAGCTTACACCAGGGTGATTTCTGGCAGTACTCTGCAGCCTTTAAATGGCCGCGTCTGGCGAAGCGGCGCGGTATGAAATAGGAGCGAGCCCTACGAATGGCTGGGCGTGTCGACGAGCATGTCGACCGGGAGTTCCGGCTGCAACTCTGGATGCAGGCGCTGATGCTGCTCGTACAGATACGAACGGATGCGTTCGGCGTCCTTGTCATGTGGCTGTTCGACTTCATAGGCCGCCAACCCGTCTTCAGCAACGCGTACCCGGCGTGCGTCGATCATGAACGGTGTCTCGCCAGGCAGCGCCAGCCTCACATGCAGATGCTTGGGTGCCTTTTGGGGGCCGGCGTCCACCAGCAGCCCGTTGGGTGATAGCTCATGGACGCTCAGCGCGGTCTCGTCGCCGTTATCGGAGAGCAGGGGCAGGGGTTCGTCCAGGTGCAGGCGCCAGGCGCGAAGAACCGGCCCACGCTCGTATATGGTGGGGGGGGCGAGTTGTAGTCGGATTGTCTGAAGTTCGTCGCGGGTCAGCTGCAGCGGGAACGACATGCAGTAGTCGTCGAGTTCCGCGTCGAGCGTCAGGTTGGCTTTCGCTGCAAGCTGCAGTAACAGGCCGTTGGCGCGCTCGCCGCCGTCGAGCTGAAAACCGCCCCGTGCTTCGCCCGATTCGGTTTGCGGGCCGCTGGTAAGTTGATTGATATACGCCAGCTCGGCGCTGGTGAGTACGGTCTTTTCTGGCATCAGATTTCCCTCTCAATGGCAGCAGGCCTGCCCATGCCTAGTGGCTGCGTCCGCAAATCCTCTGTCAGGACCGCCTTGCGACAACTTGCTGGACGATTAATTCCCTTGTCGCCTAGAGTCTGCGCGCCACCGTTATCAGCGTAGCTCCACCCAAGCGGGGCGTCGGTGCCAAATACGGCATAATGCTCGGCTTCAATTCGCAACGGAGCCCATTATGAAAGTCGCCATCCTTTCCGGTACGGTCTACGGCACAGCCGAAGACGTCGCCCGCCATGCCGCCGCAAAGCTGAAGGCGGCGGGTTTCGACGCCTGGCATGATCCGCGCGCGCAGCTGCCTCAGATTCTCGATTTCGGCCCGCAGGCGCTGCTGGTCGTAACCGCCACGACTGGCATGGGCGAGCTGCCCGACAACTTCATTCCGCTGTATACGGCCATCCGCGATCAGGTTCCGGTCTGGCAGGGCATGCCTGGCGGCGTCATCGCGCTGGGCGACGCCAGCTATGGCGATACCTTCTGTGGCGGTGGCGAGCTGATCCGTGAACTCTACGCCGAGCTGGGTATGCGTGAAACGCAGGAGATGCTGCGCCTCGATGCCAGTGAAACGGTCACGCCCGAAAGCGACGCCGAGCCTTGGCTGGAACGTTTCGCTGCAGCCCTGCGGGGCTGAGCGTGTCCTCTGCGGACATCAGGCTGGCTGCAAAGGCGACTTCCGAACAGGCAGACGCTGGCTAGAATTCAGGCACCGTAAAACAACAAGAAGAGGTGCCCGTGACCGCTCTGCATTCGATCCAATCGCTGAAGAATCAGGTCAGTGCCGCCGAATGGCGGGCTCGCGCCGATCTGGCTGCCTGCTATCGACTGGTCGCCCTGCATGGCTGGGATGATCTGATCTTTACCCATATCTCGGCGAAGATCCCTGACACCGATGAATTCCTGATCAACCCCTACGGGCTGATGTTTCAAGAAATGACTGCCTCCAGCTTGGTGAAGATCGATTTGGCCGGCAACAAGCTGATGGACACGCCCTACGACATCAATCCGGCGGGTTACACCATCCACAGCGCCGTGCACGAGGTGCGTCACGACGTGGCCTGCGTGATGCACACCCATACCGCTGCCGGCGTGGCGGTGTCGGCGCAGAAGCAGGGGTTGTTGCCGATCAGCCAGCAAGCGCTGTTCGTACTCGCCAGCCTTTCCACGCATGGCTACGAAGGCGTGGCGCTCAACCATGATGAAAAGGCCCGGTTGCAGGCCGATCTCGGCGAAACCGGCTTCATGCTCCTGCACAATCATGGCCTGATGACCTGCGGCGGGAGCATTGCCGATACCTTTCTGATGATGTTCATCTTCCAGCGTGCCTGCGAAATACAGGTGATGGCCCAGACTGGCGGCGCCGAGCTGATTCCGATCCCCGAGCAGATTCTCGCTGGAGCCAAGGCCATGGCCGCCGGTGTCACGCGCAGCAAGCAAGGCATGGGCGGTGCGTTGGCCTGGCCGGCGCTGCTGCGCAAGCTCGACCAGCAATGCCCCGGTTATGACAGCTGATGGTTACTTCGTCTCGGCTTCGCTGAGCCGAACGAACGCCTGCAGCTGCGGGTAGAAGTCGCGAAAATCCTGCTGGAGCGGCAGATATAGCCGTTCCAGCTCCTCGAACCCGCCGGCGAGGCCTTGCGGACGCGACAACCGGCTACTCATGCCTGCCACGACTTGTTCCATCACGGCGAAATTTCGGTAGCTGCCGAGCCAGTCCTGAGCGGCCATGCGTGGCGCTATCTGCGCCAGCTTGCCGGGCAACTCGGCTTCCTCTCGTAGAACCCGATACACGCGAGTGGTGAATTCCTGCAAGGGCTCATCGGCGTAGTCATGCCAGTGCGCGGCCAGGCAGTGGTCGAAAAACAGGTCGATCAATATGCCGGCATAGCGTCGCCGTTCGCCGGGAAAACGCTGCTTGGCCTGTAGTACCAGTGGGTGGCTGTCGGTGAACGCATCGATCTGCCGGTGCAGGCGAATGCCGGCTTCGATATCGGGGGGCCAGCGGCCCTGCAAGGAGCCCTTGACGAAATCGCCATACAGGCTGCCGAGCAATTCGCCGGGCTGCGGGCCGCCAAGGTGGAGGTGTGCGAGATAGTTCATGCGACGAGTTTAGAATCTTTTCCCGTTTCGCTGTTGCACGATAACGCTGAACAGTCCCTTGAGATGCTTGCCGCCTTAGTTGGCATCGGGACGTGCCGTGATCGAGTTGCCGTTAGGGTGAAGGTCCATAGCTGCCAAAGCACCATCGGCGTTTTCGGTATGTCTGAACCGGCCTCGTTCGGCTCGTGGCGGAGATGTCGGACCGTTATATCCGGGAACTCTGCGCTGCCGTACGGACCTATAACAGGCGTGCCGCAACGGCGCTGGGTCATCGCTCCTGCGTTTGGCTGCTCATCGGAAGCACGTCGCAGAGAACTCATCAGGACACGGAATGAATGTCTAGCCGCTATAACGAAATCCTCCCTCGGAGCGCGGCTTCGGTTGCCCGGAGGCTCCTCTCGTGATGCTCGCCGGGGAGATTTTTCCTTGGCGAGACGGCAACCGTTTTCGCTTGCTGATCGACGGTCCGGCATTCTTCCCGCGAATACTGGAATGCATCGAGGCGGCAGAACGACGGATCGACGTTGAGCTTTATCTGGTAGAAGACGGCCAGTGCGCCGATCTGTTGATCGACGCATTGGCGGCTGCGGCCACGCGTGGTGTGAGGGTGCGTTGCCTGTTCGATGGCTTCGGCTGTTTGAAGCTGGGGCAGAAGGCGCGGCAGCGGCTATCCGACGCGGGTGTCGAGCTGCGTCAGTACAACCCGCTGAAACTGCGGCTGCGATTTCGCAACCTGCATCGCGACCATCGTAAGTTGATCATCATTGATGACAGTTGCTGCTTCGTCGGTGGTGCCGGGGCTACCGACGAGTTCTGGAACCCAACCAAACCGGATGAGCACTGGCACGAGGCGATGGTGGAAATCGCGGGGCCATTGATAGAGAACTGGCGGCGGCTGTTCGACACGCAATGGACACTGTGCCTGAAGCGCCGTATCTGGCAGTTGCCGCTGCCACAACGGCTCCCGAAAATTCCGGCCAACCCCCGTGGTGGAGTGGGGTTGGGGCGGGTTGCCTACGCGGCGGCGCGGCAGCATAGC